>NZ_CAGKLC010000020.1 GCF_903469665.1 Flavobacterium sp. UGB4466
CTCTTTGTTCTATTTTTTTATAAAACCTATTTACCGTTTAATAACTTCTCCAAATATTCATTTTTATCCTTTTCAGCCTGTACCAAACGTTCGTAAAGCTCAACAACTTTGTCAAGCGGATTGAATGAGCAATTATTTGATTGAATGGCTCCGTTACTATGGCTAAAGTCATTATCATAAATATTATTAAAATAATTAAAAACGGCTTCTTCCGAAAAGTTTTTAATGGCTTCAACGGTTACTCCAAGCACTTTTGCTACTTCTTTCAGTTTTTCTTCGTCTATGCTTTCGCTGTTTTCTATAGTAGAAACAGATTGTTGAGATATACCTAAAGCTTGTGCCAAAGCTTCTTGTTTCATGTCTTTTAGTTCACGAATACGGCTGATTTTTCGCCCTATATGATATGGTTTTTCTGCTATGCTCATATTCAAAGATATTTAAAATTATAAAAGAATGATCGATTTTGGTAAAAAACAAGTTCGTTTTTGTAAGATACGCTTTTCATTATTGATACAAAAATACGGTTTTCAGATGAGTATAACATGAAATAGCAGTCTACAAATTTATTTTTTACAGCTTAATCTCAAACAAACTAAAAGAGCCTTCTTTATAATGTTCCGGTAATTCACTGGTCCACTCGATGGTGCTGATGCCTTTGTAGTTAAAACCACAACTGGTGTAATACTTATTTATCCTTTCGTTACCGCTATGGGTATCAAGTCTGATGTATGATTTGTTATTCTCGCGAGCATATATTTTTGCCCATTCGATGATTTTTTTAACATACGACTGTCCTCTGAATTTTGGATTCGTTGCAATGCGATGAAGGTAAATGGCAGGATCGGCACTGGCTTCTTTCCAAATAATCAAATCGTTAAAAGTAAGCACAAAGGTACAGGCAACTTCATCTCCTTCTTTGATGATGAAGTGGCGATTTTCGGTAATTTCTTTTTCTATAAGTGTTCTCTCAAAGCCTCTCCAGCTTTTGTTGTTGACCGTTTTTTGATAAGAGGTAGCTTCATTATAAAGATCGAAAACGGCATCGATATCTTCATTCGTAGTTTTTAAAAATTCCATTATTGGGTGGTATACTGTAGATTAATGAATCCCTCAAAGGTAAATCTTTAGGAGGCGTAAAGTCCCATGAAATATCAGTTTTAACTTTTTGTATTAGTATTCAACCAGACTACATTTTGTTCGGATTGATGCTCCTGACCAATAATATCCCGATACAATTCGGGTCTCCTTGCTTTTATATAACGGTTTCCGCCAGCCTGAATGCACTTTTCAGGAGTTAATAGTGCAGTTACAAAAGAGTCTTCAAAAGAGCTGCATTCAGAAAGAATATCCCCAAAAGGATCAATAATCATCGAACAGCCATTTTTCAGCTGATCGTCGTCCATTCCAATTGGGTTCGAGAATACGGCATAAATAGCATTGTCATAGGCTCTTGCAGGAAGCCATTTCATCAGCCAGTCTCTGCCTTTCATTCCTTCAAATTCCAGTCGGAGAGAAGTAGGATCAGATTCACGGTTTTCCCACAGCTGTGGAGCAACAAATCCGGCACCTGGTCGGGTAGAAGGAGTACACATCGTAACGTGAGGCATAAAAATAATCTGGGCACCTAAAAGAGTGGTAGCTCGAACATTCTCAATAATATTGTTGTCGTAACAAATTAGAATACCACATTTCCATCCTTTAATCTCAAAGATACAGTATTGGTCGCCCGGAGTAAGGTGTGGATTGATAAACGGATGAAGTTTTCGGTATTTGGCAACCAAACCATTTCCGTCTACGCACACATAAGCTTTGAATAAGTTATCGTCTTCGTCTTTCTCAAAGAGCCCCGCCAGAATCACGATATTATGGTTTCGCGCAATTTCGGTTAATTTTGAAATGCTTTCTCCACTCGGAATTAATTCTGCCAGGTTCAGCATTTGTTCTTTTGATAGATTTCGGGCAAAAGTATAGCCCGTTACAGAACACTCATGAAACGAAATAACATCACACCCTTGGCTTGCAGCCTGTTGAGAAAGTTTTTCAATTACAGATAAGTTATAACTTTTATCGCCACTTTTGTTCTCGAACTGAGCGGTGGCTATTTTTAAATTTTTCATAATGCTTACTATTGATTGGTGGCAAAGGTAGCATCGGTACTATTTTGAAAATTGTACAAAACCGACATTCTAAAGCAGAATTGGCGGAACAGTTTTGATGAGATTATTGGTTAATTTCCCGGTATTGTTTAAGTATTCTTTTGGTGTGATTCCGGTGTGTTTTTTGAATTCCTTTATCAGATGAGACTGATCCGAAAAACCGGCATTGTAGCTAATGTTGGTGAGATTTGTATCGACTGACTTGTCTTTTAGCAGTTTTAAGAAATAATGCAGTTTGATAATATTTCCAAATTTCTTCGGATTTAATCCGATGCACTCTTTGAACTTTCTTTCTAGATGGCGTTCCGTATAACCTGTAAATTTAGCCAGTTGGTTTACATTAAAATTCCCTTTATGTGCGGTAATAAAACGAAGCGAACTTTCAATAATTAATTGGTAAGAAGCTGTTTTGTTGGAAATATAAGTGCCGAAAAAATGATTGAGAAGTTCAACTTTTTTCAGGATCGTGTAATTTTCGCGTAGCTGCTCCTGAAGAATTAAACCGTCTCTGTTAAAAATAGTATCAATAGAAACAATAGAGTCGAGAAACTCATAAGCCGGAATGCCTAACAATTGATGAATCCCGTTAGGTTGAAAAACAACAATTATAAGAGTGATTTCATGGTTGGAATAAATGTCTTTAAATCCCGTAAGTTGTCCATACAAAAAAGAATCCGGTAAGAAGCTCTGAACTTCCTGATGGTTTAGATCAGAGGTAAGATTGCCTTTTAAAGAAAACACAATACCGGTATTACCATCCGAAAACAGACGAAGCTTTTGTTCGGATACTTCTTTGGTATCTAAAAAAAGATAATGTTTAATGTAAGGTGATAATTCTACTGATGGTGAAATCTGCATTATTTAAAAGATTATGGACTGCAGTCAATTGTTGTTACTTCTTCAAAAGTCAATTGTATGAGATCATTTTTGATTTGTGAAGAATGACTTTTGATAAAATTAAGGATATTTTTTTAATTAAGATTTTAAATATTAGTTCTGTAAAGCTACTCTCACCAGCGGTAAAATACGTTCAGTAAATAAAGTATAAGCTTTGGCCGAAGGATGTAAGCCATCTGCGGCCACCAAATCAGGATTATCAAGGCCTTTGCGGGAAATATCGGTTATCGAAACAAAAACAATATTATTGAGTTTGCAGTAGCTTTCGGCAAAGGAATTGTATTGATTGATTTCGCTTGAAATTCTTTCGCCTTCTCCCTCCATTTGTATTTTGCCAAAAGGAGTATAAGCATAATCCGGAATAGAGATAACAATTATCCTTTTTTTATTGCCTTTTGCTAAAACAATTGCTTTTTCTACGAGTTCTGGAAATTCCTTCTCATAGATCGAAAAGCTTTTTCCCTGATACTGATTGTTAACCCCGATAAGAAGTGTGACTAAATCATAATTAGGATCCGGATTTTGGGTGTTTATTGCCGAAATTAAATTGGTGGTAGTCCATCCGGTAGTCGCAATAATTTTTAAAGAAAAGCTGGCTTGCGGATAAATTGCGGTTAAACTCGATTTTAACTGTTCAGGAAATCTGCACGTTTCGCAGACGCTTTGTCCGATGGTGTAGCTGTCTCCTAAAGCCAAATATTTTATGGAACCCAAAAGAGGTGTAATTGGAAAAGTAGATATTTCCGCAGTGTTTTCGTCAGAACTACAGCTTAACAGGAATATAGAGAGGATAACAATAACTATTTGTTTGAAATGCAGTTTCATAATTTTGACAAATTAATTTTCGGTTCATTTTAAACAA
This sequence comes from Flavobacterium sp. UGB4466, assembly GCF_903469665.1. Lineage (GTDB taxonomy): Bacteria > Bacteroidota > Bacteroidia > Flavobacteriales > Flavobacteriaceae > Flavobacterium > Flavobacterium lipolyticum. Next base: position 3,916 of record NZ_CAGKLC010000020.1, read on the forward strand.
ATAGTTACGTTAAATAACTTGTTTCGGTTTTTAAACCATTTCAGCCTTCATCAGAATTTCTTCTTCAATAGCATTCCAAAGTCCGATACGTTTTTCTAATGCCAAAATCGAAATTTCTTCCACTTCTTTCCATTTCTGAGCATCATCTTCACACAAATCAGTGATCATTTGCATTGCCATTGGTCCATGTTCATCGGCATCCAATTCGATATGTCTTTCAAAGTAATATAAAAGTTTACTTAGATCCGTTTCAGGAAGATTCTTCTGGAAGTTTTTCAGGATTGCGGTAAACATACTCGGAATCAAATCTTCTCTTCCGAAAGTAAATGCTGCCGCAATTTGATGAGGCTTTCCTTCTTCAATGACTCTAAAAGTAAAGTCCAGGAAAGCTTTTGTATCAGGATGTAAGGAGCTTTGTTTTATGGCAACAAAAATATTATGCAAGGAGTTTACTTCGGCTAAAAAGTGGTTGATTCCGCTTGTATCGGCACCACAGTCTTCCATGGCTTCAATATACATTTCGTAGTGACTTTGTCTTTTTCCATCAATACTTAAATCGGTTTCTTCTGCCAAAACGATTTCGTTGATTAAGTATCTTGTTTCAGGATTTTTTGTCGCGAACCAAGGAGTAGAAGTACAGGTAAGCTTAGATTGTAATGCTTTTAATAAGGACATAAAATCCCAAACAGCGAAAACATGAGTTTCTAAAAAACGATGTAAGTCATCGATATTTTGGATTTTATTGTATAATGAATGTTGTAGAAGTTGATCTTTTTGGGGTTGAATGCTATTGTTTATAGTTTCAATATTCATTTTCGAATTTTTTATGCAAATATAAAAAGCTTCCCGTTAAGAAGAAGCTTTTTGTATTGGTTTTGTATATATTTTAATAAATATTCATTATTTAAATGCTGGAATTCCAGTTACATCCATACCCGTTATTAGTAAATGAATGTCGTGAGTTCCTTCGTAAGTAATAACACTTTCGAGATTCATCATGTGACGCATGATCGAATATTCGCCTGTAATACCCATTCCGCCCAGCATTTGTCTGGCTTCACGTGCGATATGTATGGCCATATCGACATTGTTGCGTTTTGCCATTGAGATTTGTGTGGTTGTAGCTCTTCCTTCGTTGCGTAAAACACCCAGGCGCCAGGTTAATAACTGTGCTTTTGTGATTTCCGTAATCATTTCAGCTAGTTTTTTCTGTTGCAATTGCGTTCCTCCGATAGGTTTCCCAAATTGAATTCTTTCTTTAGAATAACGTAAAGCAGTATCGTAGCAATCCATTGCCGCTCCAATAGCTCCCCAGGCAATTCCGTATCGTGCCGAATCTAAGCATCCAAGAGGTGCGCCAAGACCGGATTTGTTAGGTAATAAGTTTTCTTTAGGAACCTTTACATTATCGAAGATTAATTCTCCGGTTGAAGAGGCGCGCAAAGACCATTTATTATGTGTCTCAGGAGTTGTAAAGCCTTCCATTCCGCGTTCAACGATTAGGCCGTGGATTCTTCCTTCTTCATTTTTTGCCCAAACAATTGCAATATCGGCAAAAGGAGCATTAGAAATCCACATTTTGGCACCATTTAAAAGATAATGATCTCCCATATCTTTAAAATTAGTGATCATGCTTCCGGGGTCAGAACCGTGATCTGGTTCAGTCAAACCAAAGCATCCCATGAATTCTCCTGTAGCCAGTTTGGGTAAATATTTCATTCGCTGTTCTTCGTTTCCATATTTCCAGATAGGATACATTACTAAGGAAGACTGAACGGATGAAGTCGATCGAACACCGGAATCTCCGCGTTCTATCTCCTGCATAATTAAACCGTAAGAAATCTGATCCAGACCTGCGCCTCCGTATTCTACCGGAATATACGGTCCGAAACCACCGATTTCTCCGAGTCCTTTTATAATTTGTGTAGGGAATGCTGCTTTTTGAGCATATTCTTCTATAATTGGAGAAACTTCTCTCTTGACCCAGGCTCGTGCCGATTCGCGAACTAATTTGTGTTCGTCTGTCAATAAGTCATCTAAGTTATAGTAATCTGGTGCTTGAAATAGGTCTGGTTTCATTTTTGATAGTTTTATAATACAAATCTACGCAATAAAAATATAACAAAATACGGTTAAATTGTTATATTTCTATAAATGGTAAAGAAGGAAAATAGTATAAACACGAATTAATTTTAGTTTATTGTGAATTTATAAGCTATTTTTGAGATTCAAAAAACGAATTGAATGAGGCTGATCATCTCTTTTATACTCTTTTTTGTTGTAAACGTCGCTGTTTCTCAGGAGAAAAAGGTTTTTACGGAACAAGAGTACTTAATATTACAAGACAAAATTCGACTAACGGCAAATGCTAATGTTGACAGTTCGATCGTATATGCTAGTCAGCTGGCAAGATCTAATAATAATAAACATCTGGCTTTTGCAAATGCTGCATTGTCTTATTTGATTCAGTTAAAAGGAAATGCAGTAAAATCTAAGGAAAAGTACCAGTTAGCCTTAAATTACTTAGATAAAATGCCGGATGATAAAGAAAAAACTCAACTTCGGTCTTATTTGTATAATTATGCCGGCTTATCAGAATGGAAAAGAGAGAATTACAGTGATGCAATCGAAAATTATCAACAAGGAATAAAACTCTCTATAAAGATTGGGGATATTATTCAAATTGTTAAGTTTAAGAGTAATATTGCGGCTATAAATGTTGCTGTAGGTAATTATAGATTAGCGATTAAGGATTTGCGGAGTCTCAATGATTTTGTGGATAAAAACCAGAGCGTTTATACCAAACAGCAGTACCTTAATAATAAGAGTAACATCAATCTTAGTTTGGCAGGATCATATGAAAGCTTTTATATGAAAGACCCTAAGAAGAAGGTTTTACTTGACTCTGCGGAGTATTTTTATCAAAAAACGATCAGTTATTCTCAAAATTTTCCGGACAATAAAATTGTGGCGAAATTAAGTTTAGGGAATATTTACGGAGAGCTGAAAGAATACAAAAATGCCGAAAAAACGTATTACGACATCATCTTTCTGGCCAATCAAAATAATATGCAGGAAATCTTATGTACTACTAATTATAATCTAGGAGACTTGTATTATAATATCAAGAAGTATGATAAGGCATTAGTGTTTTTTAAAAAATCAGATTCTATTGGCGAGATAACAAAAACCAATCAGGTAGATCATCTGAAGTCAAATTATTATCAGGCAAAGATTTATAACATACTAAAAGAGCCTGAACTGGCTTATAAACATTCAAAAATTTACCTTGATAATTACGAAAAATTGGAATCAAAATTAAATGATGAGATTCTGGAAGTAAATTATAAACTTGGAGTAGGAGATTTGACCAGTGAGATGGTTACCATTCAGGAGAAGTATAAATACGACGTTTTTCTGAATAAAGCTCTGAAGGTCTTTTATGTTGTTTTATTTATAGGGATCGTATTCTTGCTGATAAAAAACATACGGGATAAAAATAAAGCACATAAAAAAATGAATGCTTTAATAGAAGAGTTTAAAGCTAATTTAGAGAAGAAAAACGAACCTGAACCAGAGATTGCTGCTCTGGAGTCTGAGGAGTTACAACTTAAGAAAGAGAATGTCAATTTAAGTATTGATGAGGCAAAAGAGAATAAAATAGTAGAAAAATTGCTGGCTTTAGAAAGTAAACAGGAATTTTTGCACGCTGATTTTACTTTGCCTTATGTGGCTAAGAAGATAAAAACAAATACTACTTATTTGTCTTATGTGGTTAACAAACGATTTGGTAAGTCTTTTGGAGAATATTCGAATGAGTTGAAAATTAATTATGTTATTAATGAAATGATTACGAATCATATGTATCGTAAATATTCAACTCAGGCGATAGCAGAAAGTGTAGGTTTCAAAAATGCAGTGTCATTTGCTAAATCATTTCGCAAAAGAACTGGAGTGTCTCCAGCTCAGTTTGCGAATAATATTTAAATTTTTTTTTAGAGTTTTATTAAGGAATTTCGTCAGTACTTCCTTTCCCATTCCCTCTGGAAGGGTCACCGTCATCATCACCTCCAAAAATTGTTTGTTGCTCTTTTCTTGATAATTTTTCGTTTCCAAAATCTTCGAATTTTATTTTTTTAGTTTTCATTGTTATAGGTTTATTAGTTGTGTAGATCCGTTGCCATTTCCTCTATTACTATCGTTGTCACCTCCACGAACCGTTTTTTGTTCTTTTTTTGAAAGTGTATTGCTTTTGAAATTTTCGAAGTTTAATTTTTTATTTTTCATGATTTGATTTTTTTAAATGATTAATTAGATCCTTTTCCATTCCCTCTACTTGGGTCACCTGGAATAATAGATTCGTCTCCTCCCTGAACAGTTTTTTGTTCTTTTTTTGACAGTTTTTCCGATTGAAAATCTTCGAATTTTTGTGCTCGATTTGCCATGTTTATTTGTATTAGGATTATTGATATATCAAAACTATACAAAAAGGAAAACGCTTAATCGAGAATAGGGTTTTTGGGGTTTCGGACAAATTATTTTAATGATAAAATATTGATAATCAGTTGATTGTGATTTTATTCAGACTGATATAATTTATAAATTGTATGTAGTATAATTAATAAAATGTGTACTACTAGCGTTTTTTTCTCAATAAAAACAACAATCTTTGCAGTGTAATTATGATTTTAAAGACTCGAAAAGATGTTAAAACTTGTCCAAAAATTTCTACAAATAAACAAGTACTCGGAGATTAAAAATGAGTTTAAAGATTTGTTCCTTTCTCATCCAAATTATCCTAGTTTGTTTGCGATAACAGATTCTCTAGATTTACTGTCTGTAGAGAATGCTGCGATACGAGTTCCGAAAGAGCAAATAGTAGATTTGCCTTCAAATTTTTTGGCTTATTTCAAAGAAGAGTTAATATTAGTGGAAAAGGCAAAGAATTTTGTTCGAATCAATACGATGAAAAAAGGAAGTCAGAAAATGGCTTATGAAAAGTTTTTATTAGACTGGAATGGGGTTATAGTTGCAATTGAACCAAACAATGTTATAGCAAGAGACAGAATAAAAGTTGAATTCAGCTGGTTGAAATATGGTTTGCCACTTTTGTTGGTAGTTGGATTGTCATTTTTTTATAATACATACAATTTATTTAGCCTGTTTTTTTTAACAACATCAATTTTAGGACTCATTGTAAGTGTTTTCATTGTTCAGGAAAAACTGGGATTTAAGAATAGTATCATTTCAAAACTTTGCAATTTTAGTTCTAACTCTTCCTGTAGCTCTGTAATCAATAGTAAAGAGGATAATGAAAGCAAATGGATTAGCTTTCCTGACTTGCCACTAATGTTTTTTGGAGCCAGTTTGATTGCAATTCTGGTAAAACCACTGGAGTCCTCGATTTTCATAGGTTTTTTAAGCTTATTAGCGATACCCGTTATTGTGTCTTCCATTTGGATTCAAAAATTTGAAATTCAAAGATGGTGTGTAATGTGCTTAGTGGTGTCTTCTTTGATTTTTGTACAAAGTGCTATATGGTTTGCGTCAGATTTGTTTACGTTGAGTTTTGGTTTTGCGGAAATTTTTCCATTCCTGTTCTCATTGGCACTTCTTGTTCCTATTTGGGCAGTTTTGAAAACAATTATAAAAAACATCTTAGGTACTGAAAGTTCACTTAAAGAGATGAAAAAGTTTAAAAGAAATTATTCTTTATTGAACTTCTTGTCTAAAAAAGTGCCTCATATAAATGGACTTGATGATCTAAGAGGATTGCATTTTGGAAATAGAAATGCGGCCGTTAAGTTATCCGTAATCATCAGCCCTAGTTGTGGACATTGTCATAAAACATTTCAGGAGGCGTTTGATTTAGTATTGAGATTTCCGGATAAGATACACTTGAATGTCTTGTTTAATGTAAATCCTGAGAATGCCGAAAATCCATATAAAGTAGTAGTTGAAAGACTTTTAACCATAAACAGATCTACACCGGGAAAAACGGTTGAGGCTATTTCGGACTGGCATATTAAAAATATGAGTCTTAAGAAATGGTTGAAAAAATGGACTGTTGATTCTGTAAGTATGATGATAACACAGGAAATAAACAAACAATATGAATGGTGTTCTAAAAATGATTTTAATTACACACCTGTTAAGATTGTAAATGATAAAATTTTCCCGGCAGAATATGAACTAGGAGAGTTAAAATACTTTTTAAACGATTATATCGAAGAGAAGGAAGAGGTTGTTTTGGAAAAAACAGCATAGTATCTAAAGAAAGTTACAACAGACAGAAGCTTCAGCTGTCTTAAAATGATTGAAGTAGGAGTTCAAAAAACAAAAACCTTTAGTTATGTTAAAAATCATTTTAAACTTAGAAGGTGCTCAAGAGCTAAGTGCATTCGAGCAAAAAAGCATGATAGGAGGGCAGCCAATTAATCCGCCTAAAAGATGTTGCATTTGTCCGGGTAAAGGTTCGTCTACTCTTGTAACGTGTGATTCGATTTGTTCGAATGGTACAATACCGGCAGTGCTTGAGGATTGTTTATAGTCTTGTCTGATGTAAAAAATGTTTTTAGATTCATGTATAGACAAAAAAGAAGGACTCTCGGGTCGCGTTTTTGGAATTAATTATTTATAGCGTTTTAATAGAAGTACGAAATAGCCTTTTTTAGAATTTAGTCATGTTTTTTTTAATTTGTAGGCGCTCGATCGTGGAACATTGAGCAAATTTCCCCACATTGATGATTGGTGTAGGGATTCTTAGGAAATTGGTCACTGAGTTGATTTTAATTGGTTAGGGTTAACCAGTGCCATGTCCTAAAGAAATTGTATTTCTAATAGATATGTTTTTAAATACTCTAACAGAGAAGATTTGTTTCTTCTCTGTTTTTTTTTGGATTAACCCATCCTTTCGTAATGAACTTAAAGAAATCACTTGTGTCGTTTAATTGTTTAAGATGGTTAAGAATGGAAATAAGATCTTTAAATGGTCAGGTAGCCTCAAACCCCAATAAAAAAATCTTGTAAAATCCTTTTTTTTAGGATCATTGTTGTATTTTAACTATAAATCAGAAGGAAAAACAAATAATTGCGATTTTTTGGCGGATAAATATTATATTTTTGTAAGGCAGATAATGGTAAGATTGTGTGTGCATAAATGATTAACCCTAAATTAAATTGAAAAAATTCACCAATTATAAACAGGCCGATTATAAAGATTGTGGGCCGACGTGTTTAAAAATAATAGCGAAACATTACGGCAAAACAATCAACATTCAGGAGTTGAGAGACATCAGTGAAACAACTCGTGAAGGAAGTAATTTGCTTTTTTTGAGTGACGCTGACGAATAAATAGGTTTTAGAACTTTAGGTGTAAAATTAAATCTCGAGCGATTAGAAGAGGCGCCGCTTCCTTGTATCCTGCATTGGAACAAAAATCATTACGTAGTACTTTACAAAATTAAAAGAAATACCTACTATATTTCTGATCCTGCTTTTGGCTTGATCGAATACAACAAAGAAGATTTTATTAAATTCTGGATCGGAAACAATGCAGATGAATCTACTCAGGAAGGAATAGCATTATTGATTGAAGCGACTCCTAAATTTTTCCAATCTGATTTTGATAAAGAAGACAATCATGGACTCGGATTTGGGTTGTTGGCACAATACGTGCTTCGGTACAGGTCATTTCTCATACAATTAAGTATAGGGTTACTGGCCAGTAGTTTATTACAGCTTATTTTTCCGTTTTTAACCCAAAGTATTGTGGATGTCGGGATTCAAAATCAGAACATTCATTTTATTTACCTGATTCTTTTTGCTCAATTGTTCCTTTTTGCCGGAAGGACAGGTCTGGAACTTATCAGAAGCTGGATTTTATTACATCTTTCTACCCGAATAAACATTTCTCTTATTTCGGATTTTTTTATTAAATTAATGAATCTGCCCATTTCGTTTTTCGATGTAAGAATGACTGGCGACATTATGCAGCGTATTAATGACCATCGCAGAATTGAACGAATTTTGACAACATCATCTTTGAACGTCTTATTTTCTGTGATCAATATGTTTGTGATGGGAGGTGTTTTGGCTTATTTCAATCTGAAGATCTTTCTGGTGTTTTTTGCCGGTAGCTTACTTTATTTCGGATGGATTACTTTGTTCTTAAAAAGAAGAGAAGTACTCGATTACAAGCGTTTTGCAGAGGTTTCCAGTGAGCAAAACAAAGTGATGGAGCTTATCAACGGAATGCAGGAAATAAAGCTGCACAACGCCGAAAAACAAAAGCGCTGGGGATGGGAATACATACAGGCAAGGCTTTTTAGAGTTTCCATAAAAGGGCTTGTTTTAGAGCAAACACAAACTATAGGTTCTTCTGTAATTAATGAATTAAAAAATATCTTCATTATATTCCTATCGGCAAAACTGGTAATCGATGGCTCCATTACACTGGGGATGATGCTGGCAATTAGTTCGATAGTAGGGAGTTTAAACGGGCCAATTACGCAGCTTATAGAATTCGTCAGGGAGCTTCAGGATGCGAAGATATCATTGGCCAGATTGTCTGAGATTCATGAGAAAGAAGACGAAACGCAGCAAGAAGTCTATCAGACGAGTGATGTTCCTTTTGATTCGGATATTGATATTAATAACCTTTCCTATCGATATTTAGGTTCTGATATTCCTGTTCTGGAAGATCTAACACTGAAAATCCCGGCCAATAAAGTAACGGCAATAGTAGGAGTCAGCGGAAGCGGTAAAACAACTTTAATGAAGCTCTTATTGAAATTCTATGAACCTGAAAAAGGGGAAATAAACATCGGAAATGCACAATTGAAAAATATTTCGCAAAAAGCATGGAGATCCAATATCGGCGCCGTTATGCAGGAAGGGTTTATTTTTAGTGATACCATTGCTAATAATATTGCAATTGGTGTCGATAAAGTAGATAAAGAACGTTTGGTCTATGCTGCTGATGTAGCCAATATAAAAGAATACGTTTCAGGTTTACCATTAGGATACAATACCAAAATTGGTGCCGAAGGACTAGGGATGAGTACCGGACAAAAGCAGCGTTTGTTAATTGCAAGGGCTGTTTATAAAAACCCGGAAGTTTTGTTTTTTGATGAAGCTACATCGGCATTGGACGCGAATAATGAAAAAGAAATTATGCAAAAACTGGATATTTTCTTCAAAGACAAAACAGTTGTGGTTATCGCCCATCGCTTGAGTACTGTGATGAATGCAGATCAAATTGTGGTTTTAGATAAAGGAAAAATCATCGAAATTGGCAGTCATTCTGTTTTGGTAGAACAAAAAGGAAATTATTTTGAACTGGTTAAGAATCAATTACAATTAGGAAATTAAAACATGGCAGAAGATACTACATTTGAACTAAGAAGCGAAGAAGTTCAGGATATTCTAACCAAAGTACCGCATTGGATGATTCGTTGGGGAACCGTTTTGATATTTGTCATTATTGTGATGCTTTTTTTCGTGTCCTGGTTTATCAAATATCCTGATGTTGTTACTACCCAAATTGTAATTACAACCAATATTCCGCCAGAGAAGATCGTTTCGAAATCATCGGGTCGTATTGAGGCAATTTTAGTAAAAGACAAATCGATTGTTTCAAAAAACAGTACACTTGCTGTTATTGAAAACACGGCAAATTACAAAGATGTTTTTTTGTTGAAAAAAATCGTTGACGAATATAATATCAATGATCCCAAGAAAGCCTTTCCTTTCGAACTGTTGAAAAATACTCAGTTAGGAGAGATTGAAAGTGCTTTTGCTGTTTTTCAGAAAGATTATCAGGCGGAACAACTAAATAAAAATTTGCAGCCTTTTGAAGTAGAAAACCGGGCACAGGTTTCTGAAAAAATTCAGATTAAAGACAGATTGGAGATTTTGCAGCAGCAAAAAGTGATCAATGAAAGTGAACTACAGCTTCAGAAAAATGAAATGGCAAGATTTGAAACATTGTTCAATAAAGGAATCATTTCTGCACAGGAAATGGAGGCTAAAAAACTGGGGTATCTCCAGGCGCAAAAAAATTATAAAACCCTTTTGTCTTCCATTTCTCAGTTAAAGTCGGCTTTAATTACCAATACTAAATTGAGTCAGAACTCACAAATCAGCGGGACTAAAGAAGAAGTTACTTTAGGAAGAAATATGGCGCAGTCTTTTTATCAGCTTAAGAAAGTGATAAAAGATTGGGAATTGGCCTATGCTTTAAAGTCATCGGTGAGTGGGGTGGTTACTTTTTTGCAGATCTGGACAGAGAATCAAACGATCAATATTGGGGATAATGTCTTCTCGATTATTCCGGATAGCAAAAATGGTTTTGTAGGTAAGGTAAAAGCACCGGCATTGAATTCAGGGAAAATAAAAGTAGGTCAGATGGTGAACATCAGATTAGCAAATTTTCCCGACAGAGAATTTGGAGTGTTAAGAGGAAAGATCCAAAATATCTCTTTGGTTCCTGATAAAGATGGAAATTTATTGTTGGATGTAGCGCTTCCCAACGGATTGGAAACGTCCTATAAAAAGCAAATCGTTTTTCAGCAGGAAATGAAAGGAAGTGCAGAGATTGTGACCGAAGATTTACGTTTAATCGAGCGGATTTTATATCAGTTTAAGAGTCTTTTTGAGCAGGTTTAAAATTTTAAATAAAAATCTTTAGTAAGATCGATATACTGAGGAGTATAAACGTGTCGGTCCATTTCTATTGTTAATTCATCGACTTCAGGTTGTGAGGTTTCGTTACGGCTAAAAGCCAAAAGGCTACGTTTTACAACAGCTGTAGGGGTGCCTTTTACGCGCGTAATTTTGATGGGGTATAATTCTGATTCTTTGGCTAAGGCAATAAATTTTTCTTCTTCTTTAAAAGGAAGAATTATGGCAAGTATTCCATTTTCAGATAAAAGTAAATCGGCTGCTTCGACTAATTCTTCAAAAGGCATTGCGTCCTGAAAGCGCGCTAAATCTCGTTGTTCGTTTTCGCTTTTATAATCTTCGGCATAAAAGGGTGGATTCGAAACAATCAGATCATATTCGTCTTCCGGTTCTTCTATAAATTCATCCAAACCTGCATGAAAACAAAATAAACGGTCTCCCCAAGGTGAGTTTTCAAAATTTTCTACTGCTTCTTCATACGCATCTTCATCAATTTCAAGAGCGTCAATTTGTTCTGCATTTGTTCTTTGTGCCAGCATTAAAGCGATAATCCCGGTTCCGGCACCAATGTCTAAAACACTAAATGGATTGTGATTTATAGGTGCCCAAGCGCCCAGTAAAACACCATCAGTACCCACTTTCATAGCGGTTTTGTCTTGTAGAACTGAAAATTGTTTGAATTGAAACATCTTGATTTGTGATTGAAGATTAACGATTTTTAATTTCAGATGGAATAGGTAATAATGATGACAAGATTTTTAATTGCAAGAGTAATCAAGTCAGTCTAAAAATCCAGCAATCTAAGTCGGTCTAATAATCTAATTAAAGGTACATCTCCACTAAACCTTCAGGAAGATTCATGATAACCTTTTTGTTTTCACGGTCTATTTTTACAAGGAATTGATCGATCATCGGAATTAACATTTCGACTTCGCCATTCAAAACTTCAAAAAGAGGTTGTGCTGTCGTATCGTTTACGGCAGCTATTTTTCCAAAAACACCTAAACGTTGGTCTTCGATTTCAAAACCGATTACTTCGTGGAAATAAAATTTGTTGCCCGAAAGTTTTGGCAACATGCTTAAAGGAAGATAAATCGCATTACCAAGAAGGGCATCTGCATCTTCTTCTGTGTTTACATCTTCAAAACGAATTCTAAGAAAGTCGTTTTTGTGCAAAGAACTTGTTTCAATAAAAAAAGGAACCAAGTGTTTGTTGCATTCAACAAACACTGATTCCAGATTTTCGTATAACTCAGGTTCGTCCGTGTCTAAATAAGCCAGAACTTCACCTTTGAAACTAAATTTTTTAGCGATTTTACCTAAATAAAAACATTCTTCTTTACGCATTCTCGCTAGCTAAAATTATGCTTCAGTTGTTTCGTTATTCTCTTCAGTAGCAGTTTCTTCAGTTGAAGCTTCAACTTCAGCAACTTCTTCTGTAGCTTCAGCAGCAGTAGCAGCAGCAATTGCGTCAGCTTCAGCTTGAGCAGCAGCAGCTAAACGTTTAGCGTTAACTTCTTGTTCTGCTTTTAAAGCTTTAGCTTTAACATCAGCTTGTGCTTTTGATAAACCATCTTTTTTAGCATCAACTTTTCCAGTTTTAGCTTCTAACCATGCAGCTAATTTAGCGTCAGCTTGCTCTTGAGTCAAAGCTCCTTTACGGATACCTCCATCAAGGTGGTGTTTCAATAAAGCTCCTTTGTAAGAAAGAATTGCTCTAGCAGTATCAGTTGGTTGTGCACCATTGTGTAACCATTTAACTGCACTATCAAGGTTTAAGTCGATAGTTGCCGGGTTTGTGTTTGGATTGTAAGTACCGATTTTCTCTAAGTATTTACCATCTCTTTTTGAGCGTGCATCTGCAGCTACAACCCAGTAAAAAGGTTTTCCTTTTTTACCGTGTCTTTGTAATCTAATTTTTACTGACATAATCGTATGATTAAATTTTGAGGTACTCGACCCCTGTTAATTAAGGGCGCAAAGATATAATTTTTTTATGAATTATACGTTCGAAATCATATTAAATGCATTTCAGGTGTATTTCTGAGGCATTTATGTCATTTTAACTTCATTTTTTAAATAATTATCTTAATTGAGGTTATTTTTGCCTCAAATTTACTGTGATATGAAAAAAATAATTTCTTTAGTATTATTACTTTTTATTGTTTCTGCTTGTTCTGAAGATATAAAATTTAATAATCCGGCCTTCCAAAGTTTAAAAGAAAACGTGTTTTGGCGCGCTACAACCTATAATGCTTATAGCTCTGTGGGCGGCAGTATTGTTATTGAAGGTGATTTGGGATTTGAGAAAGTAGTTTTAAAAGTTCCGAATACAGGAGTGCAGACTTATGCTCTTGGACGTGACAATATCACGACTGCAAATTACACTAATACGCAGCCGTCGCAATCATACAGTTTCTCTACCGGTACGGATAGGGGGCATGGGCTAATCGTGATTACTGAGTTTAATGCCGAGAATAAAACAATTTCAGGAACCTTTAAGTTTGACGCTCTGAACGAGGATAAAAAAGATACTGAAAAGCCAAAAATTAGTTTTACCGAAGGTGTTTTTTACAAAATTCCAATTTCGGCAACATCTGAGAATTAGAAATTTAATTTGTCGTAGTTTGGTTTTATTGAGATCTATTTTTTTAAATCAAAATAAAAACATAAATAAACTAATATATAGTAGATTACAGAAAAATAAAGTTACATTTGCTACATTATTATAAATAAGTACATATGAACATTTTTGTTGGAAGCCTTCCATTCAGTATTGAGGAAGCAGATTTAAGAGAGTCTTTCGAGGCTTACGGAGCAGTAGATTCAGTTAAAATTATTACTGATAAATTTACTGGAAGAAGCAAAGGATTTGGTTTCGTTGAGATGCCAAACGATAGCGAGGCTCAAAAAGCAATTGATGAATTGAACGGAGCTACTGTTCAAGGTCGTTCAATTGTTGTTAATAAATCTGAACCAAAACCTGAAGGTGAAAGAAGAAGCTTCAATAACAACCGTGGAGGTGATTCTCGCGGAGGTTACGGAAACAACCGTGGTGGAAATGACCGTGGTGGTAACAGAGGAGGATATTAATATTTTTTTCTAAATATACAAAAGGGATCAACTTGCGTTGATCCCTTTTTTTGTTTCATGTTTTTTTGTTCCACGTTTCAGGTTTCACGTTCCAACAACCTGAAATCTGAAACTTGAAACTAAAATAAACTATAAGTTAGCTACAAGCCAGTCTCCAACTTCACTGGTTTTATAAGCTTTAGTGCCTTTTGGAGCCAGATCTTCGGTAACAATTCCCTGTTCTAAGGATTGGTTTACAACTGCTCTAATGGCTTCGGCTTCGTCTTTTAATCCGAAAGCATCTTCAAACATCATGGCGGCTGATAAAATAGTAGCCAGCGGATTTGCGATATTCAATCCTGTAGCTTGGGGGTAAGATCCATGAATTGGTTCGTAAAGAGAAGTGTGTTCTCCAACAGAAGCAGAAGGCATTAATCCCATAGAGCCCGAGATTACAGAAGCTTCATCAGTTAAAATATCTCCAAATAAATTCTCTGTAATTAGAACATCATAAGAATTAGGCCATTGAACCAATCGCATGGCAACGGCATCAACAAACTCGTAAGATACGGTAACTTCCGGATAGTCTTTTTCCATTGCCTGTACTGTTTCTCTCCATAAACGAGAAGTTTCCAGAACGTTCGCCTTGTCAACACAGCATAATTTTTTGCTGCGGGTCATGGCCAGTTCAAAGCCTTTTTTTGCCAGACGTTGTACTTCAGCTCTGGTATAAACACAATTGTCAAATGCTGTGTCACCATTATCTTTTCTTCCTTTTTCCCCAAAGTAAATCCCTCCGGTTAATTCTCTTAAAAAAACCAGATCAGTACCTTCAATTCTTTCTCTTTTTAAAGGAGAATTATCAATTAAGGATGGAAAAGTGAAGGTTGGACGTACATTCGCAAACAATCCTAATTTTTTACGCATGAGCAGTAAACCCTGTTCCGGACGTACCGGTGCACTTGGATCATTATCGTATTTTGGATGACCGATTGCGCCAAATAAAACAGCATCGGCTTTCATGCATATTTCGTGAGTTTCATCAGGATAAGGAACTCCAACGGCGTCAATTGCACATGCTCCGGTTAAGGCTGGGGTCCACGTTATTTGGTGATTGAATTTTTTTGCAATGGCATCAGATACTTTTACCGCTTCGTTTATTACCTCAGGACCAATTCCGTCTCCTGCTAAAAGGGCTATGTTTAATTTCATTCTATGTTTGTTATTTAAGGTTCTAAGGTTCTGAGTTGCTAAGGTTCTAAGATTTTTTCTAATTTAACGCATTTAGTAACTTGACGTTGTTGTTGTTGTTGTTGTTGTTGTTGTTGTTGTTGTTGTTGTTGTTGTTGTTGTTGTTTCTCAGGTTCTGAGTTGCTTGGATTCTGTTTTTTTCTCAGTTTCTTAGAATCTTAGCAACTTAGCACCTTTTATCAGGTAACTATATTAAGCATTTTTTGAGTGGCTATAATCGCTGCAACAGTCTGGTCAGAATCTAATCCTCTTGTTTTGAATTCTTTTCCGTTGTTGACCCAGGTGATGATAGTTTCGCACAAGGCATCAGAGCTGCTTCCGGGAGGGATTCTTACGGCATAGTCAATTAATTTGGGAAGTGTTAGTTTTTTGTTTTTATAAATCTTGGATAAAGCATTCATAAAAGCGTCAAACTGACCGTCACCCTGCGCATTTTCTTCGATAACTTCATCGCCGAATTTTAGGCATAAAGTCGTTGACGGGCGCATTCCTTTGGAGTGAACTAATATATAGGATTCAATTTTTATTCTTTCTTCATAAGTATGGCTGTCTAGAACATCAGAAATAATGTAGGGAAGATCTTCTTTGGTTACGGTCTCTTTTTTGTCTCCCAATTCGATGATTCTTTGTGTGACCAATTTCAAATCTTCCTGATTCAATTTTAAACCTAATTCCTGAAGATTCTTTTCTATATTGGCTTTTCCCGATGTTTTTCCTAAAGCATATTTTCGTTTTCTTCCAAAGCGTTCCGGAAGCAAATCGTTAAAATACAGATTGTTTTTATTGTCTCCGTCGGCATGAATTCCGGCAGTTTGTGTGAAAACATTATCTCCAACAATCGGTTTGTTGGCAGGAATTCTGTAGCCTGTAAAAGTTTCTACCAGTTTACTCACGGTGTACAAAGAAGTTTCCTTAATGTTGATGCTCACTTCAGGCAGGTAATCGTTTATTACGGCTACGGTACTTTCGAGTGGTGCATTTCCGGCACGTTCTCCCATTCCGTTTACGGTCACATGAAGTCCGTTGATGCCGGCTTTTATAGCTTCCATAACATTGGCAACGCTTAAGTCGTAGTCGTTATGAGCGTGGAAATCGAAATGAATTTTAGGATATCGGGCTCTGATTTTTGAAATAAACTCAAAAGTCAGTGACGGAATTAATACACCTAAAGTATCCGGAAGTAAAATTCGTTTAACAGGCTGAGTGGATAGAAAATCCAGAAATTGAAAAACATAGTCAGGAGAATTTCGCATTCCGTTGCTCCAGTCTTCCAGATAAACATTGGTTTCAATATCATTTTCCTGGGCTAAACTGATGATGTATGCGATTTCAGAAAAGTGCTGTTCAGGTGTTTTTTTTAATTGATGGGTGAGATGATTTAGGGAGCCTTTGGTCAATAAATTCTGAACTCTTGCGCCAGCTTTTTTCATCCATTCTATCGAAACGCCGCCGTCTACAAAAGCAAGAACTTCAATGCGATTGATGTATTCTTTTTCGGTTGCCCAGGTAGTGATGCTTTTTACGGCCTGAAATTCTCCTTCGCTTACACGTGCAGAGGCAATTTCGATTCGGTCAATATTTAACTCCTCCAACAGTAATTGTGCAATGGTTAGTTTTTCTGCAGCAGAAAATGATACTCCCGAGGTTTGTTCACCATCACGGAGTGTTGTATCCATTATTTCAATTTTTCTTTTTTCCATATTGATTTTCCAAATTCCTTTATACAAATAGATTGTTGTTGTGTTGTCTGGGTTTGTTTAAGTTATAAGACCCGACAGATTTAAAAAAAAACTGCCGGGTCTCATAGGACTGAACCTGATTTTTTAATAAGGAAGTTTGTCAGCAAAAGCCACAATGTCTTCTTTAATGTTTTGTAAATAATCAATATCGTCAAAGCCATTAATCATGTTGTTCTTTTTGTATCCGTTAATAGCAAATGATTCTTGCTGGCCTGTCGATAATAAAGTAATCGTTTGATTGGGTAAATTAATTTCCAGTTCTGTTTTAGGATCAGCTTCGATGGCTTTAAAAATGGTTTCGGCAAATTCAGGGCTTACCTGAACCGGAAGAACTCCAATATTTAAACAGTTTCCTTTGAAAATGTCAGCAAAGAAGCTTGAAACTACAGCTCTGAAACCGTAATCGTAAACCGCCCAGGCAGCATGTTCTCTTGAAGATCCTGAACCGAAGTTTTTTCCTCCAACGAGAATTTTTCCACTGTAAGTTGAATCGTTTAAAACGAAATCAGTTTTTGGAGTATCGTCTCCGTTGTACCTCCAGTCTCTAAACAGATTGTCTCCGAAACCTTCACGTTTAGTTGCTTTAAGAAAACGAGCCGGAATAATTTGATCGGTGTCTACGTTTTCAATTGGCAGTGGCACTGCACTGCTGGTAAGTATGTTAAATTTATCGTATGCCATTTTCTGGAATTTTAGATTTTAGGTTTCTGGATTTTAGATTTTTTTTGAAAACTTAAAACTTAGAAACTAAAAAGTTTTGTATTAAATAATGTAAGTCAATTTTATCTGAAGAGGTTTAGATCAGCAATCTGAAATCTAAAATCTTCAATCTAAAATTAAAATAACTCTCTTGGGTCTGTTAGTTTTCCGGTAACAGCGGCTGCAGCAGCCATAATCGGACTTGCTAATAACGTTCTTGAACCGGGGCCCTGACGACCTTCAAAATTTCGGTTGGAGGTACTTACCGCATATTTTCCGGCAGGAACTTTATCGTCGTTCATCGCTAAACAAGCGGAGCAGCCCGGCTGACGTAATACAAAACCGGCATCCGTAAGAATATCTAAGATTCCTTCCTCTTTAATTTGAGCTTCAACAACATGAGAACCGGGAACCAGCCATGCCGTTACATTGTCAGCTTTTTTTCTTCCTTTAACAATTTCGGCAAAAGCCCTGAAATCTTCAATACGCCCATTGGTACAGCTCCCTAAGAAAACATAGTCAATTGGTTTTCCAATCATGACATCGTCTTCTTTAAAGCCCATGTAAGCCAAAGATTTTTTGTAAGTTTCCTCACCGCCTTCAACTTCTTTTGCATTTGGGATATGTTTTGAGATACCAATTCCCATTCCAGGGTTAGTACCATAAGTAATCATTGGTTCAATATCGGAAGCATTGATGTTCAATTCGGCATCAAAAACAGCATCCGGATCCGTTTTTAGGGTCTTCCAGTAGGCAACCGCTTTGTCCCATGCTTCTCCTTTTGGAGTATATAATCTTCCTTCAAGGAAATCAAAAGTAGTCTGATCCGGAGCGATCATCCCGCCTCGGGCACCCATTTCAATACTTAGGTTACAAACCGTCATACGGCCTTCCATGGTCATATTTTCGAAAACATCTCCGGCATATTCAACAAAATAACCGGTTCCGCCTGAAGTAGTTAACTGAGCAATAATATAAAGCGCAACATCTTTTGGTCCAACTCCTTTGCTTAACTGACCGTTTACGTTGATACGCATTTTCTTGGGTTTTGGCTGCATGATACATTGCGTAGAAAGAACCATCTCAACCTCAGAAGTTCCGATACCAAAAGCAATCGCTCCAAAAGCACCATGTGTAGACGTGTGTGAATCACCACAAACAATAGTAGCACCTGGCAAAGTAATTCCGTTTTCAGGACCTACTACGTGTACAATTCCATTTTTAATATGTCCCAGTCCCCAGTGCGAAATTCCGTATTCGTTGGCATTGTCCTCAAGAGCTTTCAGCTGATTGGCTGATAGAGCATCTTGTACTGGCAGGTGTTGATTAATAGTTGGAGTATTGTGGTCTGCAGTTGCAAAAGTACGCTCCGGATATAAAACGGAAACGCCTCTGGCTTTTAATCCTAAAAAAGCAACGGGACTTGTAACTTCGTGAATAAAATGGCGGTCAATAAAAAACACATCTGGTCCATCTTCAATTTTACGCACTACATGTGAATCCCATACTTTGTCAAATAATGTCTTACTCATTGTTTTGTTTTTTTAATTGTAATTTCTATAACCACAGCAATTTCTGCTTCTATATAGTAGGAAAGCAAAATTAAAAAAAGCTAAAAAGTGGTCAATTTCAATATTTCATTATATACGATACCCAAACTAAAAATACGAATTGCGATTGGCTTTTGAAAAATCTGTTTTTGGTCGAAAAAAGAATCGCAGATAAGTATTGTTTTTCTTTCCGAAGTTAATTTCCGGAGAGTGGCTTCGAATTTTAGCAGTTGACGAATTTGCCTTGAAATCGCTATAAAATATAGACTTTAGGTCTGAAAAATGTAACAAAATCAATAAAAAAGACAGTTTTTGTTGATTTTGAATTCCTTTTTAAGTTTCTGGAATCTCAGATAAAAACACTTTTTAAGCGTACTTTGACGCCTTGAAGAGGAATATGTATTTGTGTTTTTTTAATGGAAATAATACGACATCCAAGAACCGTATTTTTTTCTTTTTTAGAATGAAATTAAATGAAGAAGTAGAAGATTGCTCGTGGAGAAATTAACGGATAATGACGGGTATCTGACATTTGCTTTTAAAAGCTAGTGCTAATTTTGAACATTCTAATTTTAAAAATAATGTTATGAATTTAAATGAATTTGCGTACAAACTGGGAGTTTTAGGAACTGTAATTATTTTGCTTTGGGTGGGACTTTTTAAGTTTACAGCAGTGGAAGCCGGAGCGATAAAAGAATTGGTCGAAAATCATTTTGCTATGGGCTGGATGTACAAAGTAATGTCAGTTCAGCAGGTTTCAAATCTTATTGGGATTTTTGAAGTGCTAACGGGGATTGGTTTGCTGGCTTCTTTGTTTTTAAGAAGAATTGGTTTTTATGCGGGCTTTGCATCAGCGGTTATATTTGTGACAACATTGAGTTTTCTGGTGACCACTCCGGGTGTTTTTAAAATGGTTGAAGGATTTCCTGTAACCGATTTTTTTATTTTAAAAGACATTCCGTATTTGGCAATTTCACTGATGGTTTTTGTGAATGGGAAAGAATAAAAAGAGTAATTGATATGGATAACCTCTGTTGTTTAGGATGCCTTTCTGATAAAGAAAAAAGAAAGAGGAAATCTCATTGTTTTGAGACTTCCTCTTTTATTTTTTAATTCATGAAGTTTATAGTTTGTGATAAGTAAGGTTGGAATCTATGGCTCCAAGTCTCACTTTGTAAAGAGAGTAATTCTGATACAGGTCCGGCCTTGCAATTGCAAAATAAATTACATTTCCTTTTTTGACAAAATCAGAATGATTTGTTCCTTCGGATGAAATAGATTTTGTTACGTTTCCTAGGTTGTCATATTTTTCTATTTTTCGGGCACTGGAAACAATAAAACCATTATCAACTTCTATAAGTCCCTGTATGTTTCCGCTGCCATTAAATCTAATTAATTTAAGCTCTTCACCTTGAGGTGATGTAATTCTCAGTTCATTGTGGCTGTATAGAGCTAAATTTCCATTTGTAAGATTTATTACTTTATAGAAACCATTTAGGTTATTCCATTCTTTTAAGGAAGTATTTAAGCTGCCTGTCTCGTATATTTTTTGATTGGTTATCTCGAGATTTTCATTAAGAAATAGTATTAAAGGCTTGTAATTCATAAACGCATCTGTCGTTGATGGGGCATATTTACCTCCAAAAGCAACGTAGGTATTTCCTGTTTTAATTAAATGCCCGATAAATGCATTTTTAAGGGTGTTTTCGTAAGTTTTTCGACTTATAATCTGACCTGCATTATTTCTAATTTCGATGGAAGGATTTTCGGCATAAGATCCATAAAAATAATATTGGTTATTATTTTGAATTGAGCCATAAGTGATTTGACCTGAGTTGCCGAATTTAATGAATTCCCAATTAGAGTTTAATTCTACTTCTCGACCTCCTATATAATTAAGAGACTCAACCATCGTCACAATTTTATTTCCGTTGTTTAGAAAAGTAGTGTGGGAATGTCCTGAATTAGCCATCTTTTGAGCAACCATTTTTGTAGTAAAAGTTTTAGTTGTTTCATCGTATGCTACATGTCGGTACAATTGGGGAGATGATGTTAATATTGTTCTGTAACCTTCAGTATAGAATATTTTATTCTCGTAAACACCTATTTCTATAGGAAATACATCAGTGTCGTTGTTGGTTGTAATTGGATTTTGAGTTGGAAAAGAATAAAGATTATTCACTGTAACTCCAATTGTATTGGTGGTACTTAGTCCATTCGCATCTTTAACAACTAATGAAACACTATATTGTCCGGGTTTAGAATAATAAAATGTAGGTTCTTTTTCGGTAGAGGTAATGTCGTTTCCAAAATTAAAAGTATAGGATACGATTTCTGCACCTGCTGTGGCGGTATTGGTTACTTTAATTTCATCCCCAATATTAACTATTGTTGCTGATAGAGTAAAGGAAGCAATCGGTTTGACTGTTTCGGAATTGTCGCTGCTGCAGGAATTAAGAAGATTTAAAAGGATAAATGAAAGAAGTAAAATTTTTTTCATAAAATTTAATGCGTTTTTTATTAGGTTTTAAAGCCCAAAGGTATCTTTTTTTATAAGAAAAGGAGTCGTTTTTTTCTAAGAATGATATTCATGATTCTTTATTTTTTCAAGCAAAAAAAAAACGTAAATTTGAACTTCCATCATTTTTATTTTTTGAATTTTTATCGATCACTAAATCAGTAATTTAGGATCGGATAATCTTCGAAATTTGGACACAAGCGAAAGCGAACTGGCGGAGCAATTTTAAATTTGTCTTTTTATACCTATGTACTTAATATTCGATACCGAAACCACCGGATTACCAAAACGATGGGATGCTCCGATAACTGATTCTGATAACTGGCCTCGCTGTATTCAGATCGCATGGCAGCTCCATGACGAGATGGGACAGCTCATAGAACACCAGGATTATCTGGTTAAGCCCGATGGATTTAATATTCCGTACGATGCCGAACGTATTCACGGAATTTCGACAGAATTGGCTGATGCCGATGGAATCACGCTGGCCGAGGTTTTGGAGAAATTCAACATTGCTTTAAGTAAAACCAAGTTTATTGTCGGTCAGAACTTAGGTTTTGACGTTAATATTATGGGGGCTGAATTTCATAGAATGGGAGTCGATTCTCCTATGAGTTCGATGCCCGTTTTGGATACTTGTACAGAAGTTACCGCTTCATTATTAAAACTTCCGGGTGGACGTGGAGGAAGATTCAAATTGCCAACGTTAACAGAATTACACGAATATCTTTTTAATAAACCTTTCGCAGAAGCGCACAACGCAACTGCCGACGTTGAGGCAACTACGCGTTGTTTCCTGGAGTTAATCAGAAGAGAAGTTTTTACCAAAGAAGAGCTGGATGTTCCTAAGGATTATTTCAAGGAATTCCAAAGTAGAAATCCACAAGAGTTTCCGTTAATTGGTTTAAAACACATTAACCTTAAAAAAGCGTCTGATAAAATCAGAGAGCAATTAAAGGCTTTAGAGTCTGTTGGACAAGAACCTGCCGTTTCGCATTCTGACAGAGAAGATTTTAAAGCCGCAAAATATGCGCACTTACACAATCATACACAGTTTTCGGTACTGCAATCTACTATAGGGGTTGGAAATATCGTTGCCGCTACCGCCAAAAACGGAATGCCGGCTGTTGCCATGACCGATACCGGAAACATGATGGGGGCTTTTCACTTTGTGAGTGCCGTTATGAATCATAATAAAGGAGCGTCTGCCAAAAATAAAGCTTTGGTCGAAGCAGGTGAGGAGCCAACGGAAACAGAGATAAAGCCAATTGTAGGTTGCGAATTTAATGTTTGTGACAATCACCTGGACAAAAGCAAAAAAGACAATGGAAACCAGATTGTATTATTAGCCAAAAACAAAAATGGTTATCACAATCTGGCTAAAATGTCCTCGATCGCTTTTACAAACGGATTTTATTATGTTCCGAGGATTGACCGCGGTATTATTGAAAAATACAAAGAAGACATTATGGTCTTGTCCGGAAATTTATACGGAGAGATTCCAAGTAAAATTCTGAACATTGGTGAAACTCAGGCTGAAGAAGCTTTGATCTGGTGGAAAGAACAATTTGGAGACGATTTTTATCTGGAAGTGATGCGTCACAATCAGGAAGATGAAAACCGTGTGAATAAAACGCTGATTGAATTTTCTAAGAAACATGATGTTAAATTAATTGCGACCAATAATACCTACTATTTAAATAAAGAAGACGCCAATGCACACGACATTTTGCTGTGTGTAAAAGACGGTGAAAAACAAGCCACACCAATTGGTCGCGGCCGTGGATATCGTTACGGATTACCCAATCAGGAATACTACTATAAGTCAGGTGAGGAGATGAAAAAACTCTTCGCGGATTTACCCGATGCCATTATTAACATTCAGGAAATTGTAGACAAGGTCGAAGGATATTCACTTTATCGCGATGTATTGCTTCCTAAATTTGATATTCCCGAAGAGTTTGTTGTTGCCGAAGATGAGGCTGATGGCGGGGTTAGAGGAGAAAATAAATATTTGCGTCATCTTACCATGGTGGGAGCAAAAAAACGATACGGCGAAATCACAGAGTCGATTCAGGAGCGTTTGGATTTTGAGCTATTGACCATTTCGAACTCCGGATATCCGGGTTACTTTTTGATCGTTCAGGATTTTATCGCCGAAGCCAGAAATATGGACGTTTCGGTAGGTCCCGGTCGTGGATCTGCTGCCGGTTCTGCGGTAGCGTATTGCTTAGGAATTACCAATATCGACCCGATTAAGTACGATTTACTTTTTGAGCGTTTTCTTAATCCTGACCGTGTATCGATGCCCGATATTGATATTGACTTTGATGATGAGGGTCGTGGACGTGTTATGGAGTACGTAATTAATAAGTACGGTCAGAATCAGGTGGCGCAAATTATTACGTACGGTAAAATGGCAACCAAATCTGCGATACGTGATACCGCTCGTGTACTGGATTTACCATTGTTTGAAGCCGATAGAATTGCAAAGCTGATTCCGGCTATGATGCCTTCAAAGTGGAATTTGGCGCGTTTTATTTCTGAAAGTGAGGATGAGGTTAAAAAAGCACTTCGTTCAGACGAATATGATAATGTAAAGGAATTGATCGCCATTGCCAATGAAGAAGATTTGGCAGGTGAAACCATTCAACAGGCAAAGATTCTGGAAGGATCGATGCGTAATACCGGAATTCATGCCTGTGGGGTAATCATTACGCCATCGGATATTACGAATTTCGTTCCTGTTACCACCGCAAAAGATTCTGATTTGTACGTGACCCAGTTTGATAACTCGGTAGCAGAAAGTGCAGGATTACTAAAGATGGACTTCCTGGGTCTGAAGACCCTTACCCTTATAAAAGATACCGTTAAACTGGTAAAATACAGAAACGGAATTGATCTGGATCCGGACACATTTCCAATTGATGATGTCGAGACTTATGCACTTTTCCAAAGAGGTGAAACGGTTGGAATCTTCCAATACGAGTCACCCGGAATGCAGAAATACATGAAAGATCTGAAACCTACGGTTTTTGGAGATTTAATTGCGATGAACGCCCTGTATCGTCCGGGACCTCTGGAGTACATTCCATCTTTCGTTCGAAGAAAAAACGGGGAAGAGGAAATTAAATACGACTTAGATGCCTGTGAAGAATATTTGGGAGAAACCTACGGAATTACAGTTTACCAGGAGCAGGTAATGCTTTTGTCACAATCGTTGGCTGATTTTACAAAAGGTGAAGCCGACGTTTTGCGTAAGGCGATGGGTAAGAAACAAAAGGACGTACTGGACAAAATGAAGCCTAAATTTGTGGAACAGGCCGCGAAAAAAGGGCATGATGCAAAAGTTCTGGAGAAAATCTGGAAAGACTGGGAAGCCTTTGCGAGTTATGCCTTCAACAAGTCGCACTCGACCTGTTATGCCTGGATTGCTTATCAAACAGCCTACTTAAAAGCACATTATCCCGCAGAATATATGGCAGCGGTTCTTTCGAATAATATGAACGATATCAAACAAGTATCGTTTTTTATGGAAGAATGTAAACGAATGGGCTTGCAGGTTTTAGGACCCGATGTAAACGAATCCTATTATAAATTTACCGTAAACGATGAGTATGCAGTTCGTTTTGGAATGGGAGCGATTAAAGGAGTGGGTTCAGGAGCCGTAGCAACTATCGTAGAAAACAGAAAAGACGGAAGATATAAATCGATTTTTGATTTAGCGAAACGTATTGATTTGCGTGCCGCCAATAAAAAAGCAATCGAAAACCTGGCGCTGGCAGGTGGTTTTGATTCCTTTGAAGGAACAACCAGAGCACAGTATTTTCATGATGATGGTGACGGAATTACATTTTATGAAAAAGCGATGCGTTACGGATCGAAGTTTCAGGAAAACGAAAACTCCTCACAGGTGAGTTTGTTTGGAGAAGCAAGTGAAGTGCAGATTGCAGAGCCTGTTGTGCCTCCTTGTGAAGACTGGAGTACCATGGAGAAACTGGCGAAGGAAAAAGAAGTAGTTGGGATTTATATTTCAGGACATCCTTTGGACGATTTCAGATTTGAGATGAAATACTTCTGCAATAACAAATTGGAATCCTTGAAAAGTATGAACGAGTTCGTGGGTAAAAATCTGAATTTTGCGGGAATCATAAACAATGTTCAGCATCGTGTGGCAAAAAATGGAAAAGGCTGGGCAGTTTTTAACTTAGAGGGGTATGACGAAAGTTACGAGTTCAAGATTTTTGGGGAAGAGTATTTAAAATTCCGTCATTTTCTAATTCAGAATAATTTTGCTTTCATCAAAATACTAATAAAAGACGGTTGGGTAAATCATGATACCGGTAAGAAATCGGATCCAAGAATGCAATTTGTTGAAATAAGACAATTGCAGGACATTTTGGAAGCTTTTGCCAAAAAGCTCATTTTACTGTTAAACATAAAAGACCTTCAGACAGATTTTATTCATAGGTTAAGCCATTTGTTTAGCGAGAATAAAGGAGACAATTCAGTGACTTTTGAGATCATGGAATTAGAAAAAGTAAAGAGATTGGTTGAGGTCGAAACGCCAAAAGATTTTGAGGAAACTACTTTTGAAGAAGAGAATGACAGGGAAGATGATGGAATGGAAGAAACAAAGATTCAGGAAGTAAATGAAGTTGAGGAAATTAAGGTTGTAAACAAATTAACCATGCCAAGCCGCAGGTTAAAAATAAAAATCTCAACAGAGCTATTGATAGAATTGGAAAAAATGCAGGTGAATTTTAAGTTAAATTAGATTTTAACAGTTAAAATTTAAAAGAATGCATTTTTTTTAAGTTAAAATTATGCATGCATAATAGTTTTTTAGTAATATTGCTCAAAATTACAACGATTTCGTTCCAAGTCTAACAATACAAACCAGAAGATTATGTTAAAATAATCTATGTTTGTAAAAATTAATTAAATCAAAATTATGAAAAAGAACCTATTTTTATTAGGGTTATTAGTTTGCTCTATGGCCACAATGGCGCAAACAGAAAAAGCAGATAAACCGGAAAGCTGGTATTTTAAATTGGGTGCATCTTATTTCAACCAAACTGCTTCTACAGAATTTCCTGTTGTTGGAGGTCAATTGCCAAACAGAGATGTTTATGCAGGTACTTTAGCAAATAATAAATTAGCATCTAGAGAAAGTGTTACTGGGTCTTTTGGACAAGGTTTCAGAAGTGGAATTACTGCTGGTTATAGATTTTCAGCACGTTTAGGAGTTGAGATGTCAGCTAACTATTATGTAAGTAATGAAAAAACCATGTCACAAACGACTAACAGACTTATTTCATATAATCCAGCTACTAGTCCGGCAGCTACTTATGTAAGTTTTACAGCGAATGGAGAAATTAAAGCTTTTGATTTAGCACCAGCAATTGTGATGTTTTTAGGAGAAGCTCATGGTTTTGAACCATACACTAAAGTAGGAGTTATTGTTCCTGTTCATGGTACATTGGATATTAAAACGGATAGACAGTATACGACGTTTGTAGGAGCTAATCAAGTTGCTTCAACAAATGCTTTCTCAAAAGATGTAGTTAAGCCAAATCCAACAATCGGATT
Organism: Flavobacterium sp. UGB4466; assembly: GCF_903469665.1. Classification (GTDB taxonomy): domain Bacteria; phylum Bacteroidota; class Bacteroidia; order Flavobacteriales; family Flavobacteriaceae; genus Flavobacterium; species Flavobacterium lipolyticum. The sequence continues at coordinate 31,020 of NZ_CAGKLC010000020.1, forward strand.
TATGGCATCTTTAGGTACCTCTTATAAATTAGGGAAACATATTTCTGCTTTCGCAGAATTGGAATACCGTAACTTTACAGTACACGGAAAGACTAAAGAAACTACAATATATACTGAAAATGGTGTAGATAAATTAAATGAAACAACTGCTTTCAGAGCTGCTTCATATTCTGCAACTCATACTAAATATGTAGATCGTTTAGACGGAAACTCTAATAATAAGGAGTATAATCCATCAGGGTACGATTCTACTAAACCAATGAACGAATTAAGTTCTTATGTTGGAATTTCAGGTTTAGGACTGACTTTAGGTCTTAAATACAGCTTATAATTTTATATAGTTTTAGTTTTTAGAAAAAGAGGATATTCATTGCGAATATCCTCTTTTTTTGTCCCCTGTCATTTCGATTTTTATCATAGAAATTGAAATGACAATATTGAGGTCAAGACTAATGATCGCAGAAAAAAATCTGCCAAATCTGCCAAATCTGCGTGAAACAAAATGGGCTCGCTCTTTATCTAGAGTTTCTAAATTCTTTCAACACTTCATCGATAACCCAGGTTGTTCTGGCAGCAGAGGTTCCTTTTGATGGTGAGAAACCGTCTTTGCCTAAAATTTCAGCAACAACAGTTTCAACAAGTGGCAATTGAATGTGAAGCGGATTTTCGATCGTAATACTTTCTTTTTCACCATTTGCATACTGAATATGAATTGGGTCATTACCGAAGGTAGAGAACGAAATCTTTCCTTTGTCGCCTACAATATCAGTATTGTCGTAACGTTCAAAACTGGCAAAATTCCATAAGCCGGTTCCGTGGATTCCATTTTCGAATAAAAATGACATCGAAACCGAATCTTCTGCCGGATAGGCTTTGAGCTGTGAACTCGCATGCCCGCGAACTGATTTAATCGGACCAAATACAAAATCAAGAAAATCTAAGGTATGACAAGCCAAATCGACAAATATTCCGCCACCGGAAATGTGTGGTAAAACCGTCCAGGGTAAATTGATTTCGTCGTCGTAGCGCTTCTCAAACGGATGGTATAAAATACAATTTACATGTCTGACAGTTCCTATTTTACCTTGTTCTATAAGTTCTTTTATTTTCAGGAATCTTGGAAGGCTTCTTCTGTAATAAGCAACAAATAAAGGCACATTGTGTTCTTTACAAACGCTGATCATTTCGTTGCATTCTTCAAAATTTAAAGCCATTGGTTTCTCTACGTAGACAGGTTTCCCGGCCTTGGCACATAAAATAGTATATTCTTTATGGGAAGATGGAGGTGTAGCAATATAAACGGCATCAACTTCAGGATCATTAATTAAATCGATGGCGTTGGAGTACCATTTCGGAACATTATGACGTTTGGCATAGTCTTCGGCAAGAGCTGCGTCTCTGCGCATAACAGCAACTAAAGCTGAATTTGAAGCTTTCTGAAAAGCAGGACCGCTTTTAACTTCCGTTACATTTCCGCAACCTATAATTCCCCATTTTACAATTTTCATGTTTTAGATTTTAGTTTTTCAAATTTAGAAAGTTTGCCCTGAATTACACTAATTATTACTAATTCTTTGTGGTAAGAATAGTTGTTATGAATTATTTTTCACGCAGATTTAAAAGGATTTGAGCAGACACTCACAGATTTTTTTAAATTCAATTGGTTTGGATCTGCCTAAATCTGCAATATCTGCGTGAAATAAAAATAAAGCCACGAATTCACGAATTATTTTTTCAAGCTATTTTTGAAAATATTGGAGCGGATACTCATTTTTTTAAATTCAATTGGTTTGGATCTGCCTAAATCTGCAATATCTGCGTAAAAAAAAAGCCACGAACTCACAAAATAATTCGTGAATTCGTGGCTAAAAAATTTAGCTTAGAGTATTACTTTTTTGGTAAAGCTTTAAAGCCCATATTGTAAAGTGTAAACGCTTGAACATCTACATTCTCCTGAATGGTTGCGGCAACAGATTTTCCTGCACCGTGACCTGCTTTTACATCGATACGAATTAATACCGGATTTTCACCTGTTTGTTTCTCTTGCAGCTCAGCAGCAAATTTAAAACTGTGTGCAGGAACCACACGGTCATCGTGATCACCTGTAGTTACCATAGTTGCAGGGTACTTAACGTCTTTTTTTACGTTTTGTACTGGTGAGTAACCTTTTAGGTATTCAAACATTTCTTTGTTATCCTGTGCTGTTCCGTAATCGTAAGCCCAACCTGCACCGGCAGTAAAAGTATGGTAACGTAACATGTCCATTACACCAACAGCTGGTAAAGCAACTTTCATTAAATCAGGACGCTGTGTCATGGTCGCTCCCACTAATAAACCTCCGTTAGAACCTCCGCGAATAGCAAGGAAGTCTGAAGAAGTATATTTTTGTGCAATTAAATATTCGCCAGCCGCAATAAAATCGTCAAATACATTTTGTTTTTGCAATTTAGTTCCGGCATCATGCCATTTTTTACCGTATTCACCACCACCTCTTAAATTGGCAACAGCATAAACGCCTCCGTTTTCTAACCAAACGGCATTTGCAATACTGAAACTTGGAGTTAAGCTAACGTTGAATCCACCGTATCCATAAAGAATGGTTGGGTTTTTACCGTCTAATTTTAATCCTTTTTTATAAGTGATGATCATCGGAATTTTTGTTCCGTCTTTTGAAGTATAGAACACTTGTTTTGATTCGTAATCCTCGCTTTTAAAATCAACTTTTGGTTTTTGATAGATTTCAGATTTACCTGATTTTGGTTCAAATGAATAGATCGTTCCGGGAGTAGTGTAATTGGTAAAGCTGTAGTATAATGTTTTATCCTCCTTTTTGGCTCCAAATCCACCGGCACTACCTACTGCAGGAAGTTTGATTTCACGGATTAATTTTCCACTGTAATCGTATTGTTGTACAAATGAAACCGCGTCTTTGGTATAATTAGCAAAGAAGAATCCTCCACCAGTCGAAGGAGATAAAATGTCCTTAGTTTCTTTAATGAAATCTTTCCAGTTTTCAGGTTTCGGATTGCTGATATCAACGGTTACAACACGAGTGTTTGGTGCATTTAGGTCAGTTTCAATAAATAATTTAGTTCCTTCATTCTCGATAATCTGATTGCTGCTGTTGAAATTGTCTACAATCGTTACAATAGGACTATTAGGTTTCGTTAAATCTTTGATAAACAACTCATTTCCGTAAGTAGAATTGGCTGCAGAAATTACCAGATATTTGTCGTCTTCTGTAACATATCCGCCAATATATCTGCGTTTTTGATCGGCTCCGTAAATCACTTTGTCTTCTTTTTGAGAAGTTCCCAGTTTGTGGAAATACAATTTATGCTGATCAGTTTTTGCTGATAATTCGCTTCCTTTTGGTTTGTCGTAACTAGAGTAATAAAAACCGTTGTTGCCATGCCATGAAACTCCGCTGAATTTTACGTCAACCAAAGTGTCTTCCAGAACTTTTTTCGTAATAGCATCAATAATGATTACTTTTCTCCAGTCGCTTCCTCCTTCAGAAATAGCATAAGCCGCTTTTGATCCATCTTTCGAGAAGTTTAATCCTCCAAGAGAAGTGGTACCGTCTTTAGAAAAAGTGTTCGGATCTAAGAAAACTTCTTCTTTACCGTCTTTTCCTTTTCTATAAACTACAGATTGATTCTGAAGTCCGTTGTTTTTAGAATAGTAAGTAAATTTTCCTTCTACAAATGGAGCACTAATTTTTTCATAGTTCCATAATTTTTCCATACGCTTTTTAAGTTCATCGCGGAATGGAATTTTATCTAAATAACCATAAGTTACTTCATTTTGAGCCTTTACCCAAGCTCCTGTTTCGGCCGATTTATCGTCTTCAAGCCAACGATACGGGTCGTTTACTTTAGTGTCAAAATACACATCAACCGTTTCGCCTTTTTTAGTTTGGGGATACTGAATTTTGCCTTGCCCGAACGAAATTCCTGCAGTTGTGATTGCCATTAGAAGAAATGTTTTTTTCATAATTTGTGTTTAACAGTTATAGCAAAAATAAAGTTTTTTGTGAGATGAGTAAGTATTTAACCGCAAAGCACACAAAGATTTTTTCTAATTGGAGTCATTAGAAAACGCAAAGTTCACAAAGCTTTGCGAACTTTGCGTTTTGATAAACTTTGCTATGTATAAAAAGCTTTGCGCACTTTGCGGTTAAACTAAAAATTATAAGTTGAAGTTAACTCCAAGAACAATATTTCGTCCTATGTTTGGTATACCGTCCGTTTTTAATCTTGACAGGTGAGCAATATATTTTTTATCCAATAAATTGTTTCCGTTTAAGTTAACATCAAAAGCATGTTTGCCTAGTTTTACTGTTCCACCAAAGCCTAAATTCACTAAAGTATATCCTTTTGAAGCAGTTTCAAAACCGCTTACATTATTTTGGCTAAAAGTAGAAGAAACATTTAGAGAAGCATAGCCTTCCTCAAACCAATTTTTGATTTTGAACTCAGTTCGTAAAGTATTATTCCAGTTATTAGCAGGAATTAAAGGCAGGTAATCATTGTTTTGTTTTTTACCGGTTACCGTTTCAAAACTGGTTTCAAAATGCAGCCAGTCCAGCGGATGAGGGTGAAAGTGTAAACCTGCTTCACCTCCGTATAATTTGGCGTCATTCTGAATATAAGCAAAAACATCGTTGTTATCACGTACTTCGCCTGTTGGTGAAGTGTAAATGTAGTTGTTCACATGATTGTAAAATCCGTTGATGAAAAACTCAAAATGGGTGTTTTTATATTCTAAGTTTAAATCGGTTTGAACGTTTTGCTCGTTTTTTAAAGTAGCATTTCCAACTTCATAACGGTTCGTTCCTTCGTGAACCCCGTTTGAAGTAAGCTCGGCTAAGTTTGGCGCTCTGAAACCTGTTGCTACATTCAGTCTCAGTGTTAAAGGTTCTGCAAGTTTGGTTTTATATCCCAAAGAAGCATTAAAACTGTCAAAGGAACGGTCTAAAGGCAGAAAATAACCTTCTTCACCTTCGGTACCGTGGGCTTCAGAAGTTACTTTTCGATTGTCAAAACGTAATCCGGCTTGTAAAACATTATTGTTCCATTCGTAATTTGCAGTTCCAAAAGCACCAAAGTCATTTGTGGTTGCATCCGGAATTAAATATTCTTCCCCGGAATTTTTATTAGTCTGATGCATTCCCTGAACCCCAACAATCGTTTCAATTTTACCGAATTTTGGAAAATGATATTTGGCATTGTAATTAAAAGTATTCAGTTTCATATGAAGTGCAGCAACATTACTGTCTTCAAATTCACTTCTGTCATTCGCAATGTAACCTAAATCAACATCCAGTTTAGAGTTTTGAAAAAAGATCACATTGTTTAAACTCAATAAATGGCTGAAGATTCCTTGTCTTGGGAACATCGTATTTTTGCTTGATGACTGCTCTGCGATTCCTTCTTCGGGAATACCAATGTCGAGCTTGTTGTAATTGTAACGTAAAACACTTGAGAAACTAGAGTTGCTATATCCAACTCCGGTTTTAAAATCGGTTTCATTATAACGGGTATTAGTTACACGATCACCGTCGGCAATTTTGTAATCAGAATGAGTGTTAAAGCTTCCTCTGGCTAAGAATTTCCAGTTGTCTGTTGAAGTTTTTAAGCCAATAGAAGAATTACTTCCCTGTGTATTGGTGAAATATTTTTGACTAAAATTAGCTTTGAAGGTATTCGCATCGGCAAATTTTTCAGGATTAAAATACAAAACACCGCCTAAAGCATCAGATCCGTATAATAAAGAAGCTGGCCCTTTGATTACTTCGACACTTTCTATTCCGGCATCGTTAAGTCCCAGACCATGTTCGTCTCCAAATTGTTGATTTTCGATACGAACTCCTTGTGAGTATACTAAAACACGATTTCCGCTTAAACCTCTAATAACCGGTTTTCCAATAGAAGTTCCGGTAGAAATTTGAGAAACCCCCGGAATAGTTGCCAGACCTTCGATTAAAGTTGAAGTTCCTTTTTGCTGTAAGGTTTTAATGCTTTCATGTTCTACTTTCATTACGTTTTGCGATTGCAATTTGTTGAAAGGAGTTGAAACCACTACTTCATCCATTTCAAAAACAGATTCCGTAAGTGTAATGTCTAAAGTGTTTTCTTTTAATAGTTTAGAAATGGTCTTGCTTTGCGTAGTGTAACCTATAATAGTGAAGGAAATTCGGAAACTTCCGTTTGGAAGATTCTTAAATTCGTATTTTCCGTTTTCATCTGTTGTTGTTCCTTTGTGTAGTTCAGCTGCATAAACAGATACGCCGGCTAAGGGTTTGTTTTGAAGGTCGATAACAGTTCCCGATACCGAATTTTGAGCAGAAAGAATGCCCGTAAACCCTAAAATAAGGGCCAATATTAGTTTTTTCATTTGAAAATGATGCTATAGTTAATTGAATTTGTCTTCCAATCTGAAACTAAAATCAACGATGCAACCTGCCGAACCTGAAAGTTTCAGGATGGGGAAATTCACCAATTTTTTAGAATTAGATTAAAAAGAGTTTAAATGTATTTCGTGTGTTTCGAAATTTAGGCAACTATAGCTTGCGGAGGCCCCCTTAGTAAATAGGCACTCTCTGAAAACGAAAATAATCTTTCTGAAAGAGTAAAGAAGTAGGGAATTTCGTTATCGAAATCGTGAAACTGAAGCGCAATTTCTTCCGGAACAATATAACTGCCAAAAGCAAAATGACAAACATAACATAAGTCATAATTATGGTGCTGGTGCGTTATTTCGCCACTTGGATCATTGTAATCGTGGTGGCATTGTTTTTCTGAAAGTTGCTTTACAATATGCTCATAACTGTGTATGGACTGAAAGAATATTGAGAACAATATCATCAGAACCAAAGAAACACTTAATATGAGTTGTTTTCTTTTCATTACACACAAAGGTATAAAAGATAGAAGGAAAATAGATTTATTTTTTAGATTCTGTTAACGATTCATTGAAAAAAGTTTAGAAAAGGCATTTTTTTTGGATCGAAAAGCGAATAATTACATTCAAATTGCTTCCTGAACTGGCATTATATTATATTTGTAAACCGTTGGGTGTAATTAACAAAAAAAATGACTTGACACATAGAAATATAGATTTTAGGTGTAAATAAAGAGGATTAAAAAAGAAATATATTTCTTTCACAGAGAAAGATATGTGTGTTTAGATGAAGTGAAACGTCTTTTTTAGGAAAACAGAATCTATGTCACTATGTGTTGAAATGAATTATACTAAATTAGGTATTTGTAATTGAAATAAAACTACCCTAAAAAACGTTTACTTGAAAAACTCTTTAAAACCAAAATACGATATGCGACTACTATTTAGCTGTTTGTTTTTAGTATCGTTTTTTAATTCTTTTGCTCAGGAAGTAAAGCCGGAGGTTAAACCAGAAGTGAAACCTGTTGTTAAAATAGATTCATTGTATCGGGAAGATCAGTTTTATTTCTCCGTTACCTATAATCTTCTGACTCAGATTCCACAAGGACTTAAACAGAATAAATTCTCTGTCGGGCTTTCTACCGGTTTTCTGCGTGATATGCCAATCAATAAAAGCAGAACGGTTGCCATTGCAGCGGGTTTGGGTTTGAGTTATCAAAATTATAATCAGAACCTGACTATTGCTAAAGGAGCAGATGGTGAGTTGATTTATGACGTAACCGATTATAATGATATCAAATCAAACCGATACAAGCAGTATATGGTTGATCTTCCGATAGAATTTCGTTGGAGAAATTCGACCTACGAAAGTTATAGATTCTGGAGGATTTACGGAGGATTCAAACTGAGCTATGTTTTTTCTAATAAGTCTCTTTTAGACACCGGAGAAGAGTCTCATAAAATTTCGAACAATCCTGATATAAACAGGCTTCAGTACAGCGTATATTTGGCTGTTGGTTATAACACCTGGAATCTTTACCTCAATTATGGATTAAACCCTTTGTTTAAAAATGTAACAACGGTTTCAGGACAAAATATTAATGTAAGAACGCTGAATGCGGGATTGATTTTCTACATTTTATAGCCATAAATACAGAAACAATAACTGCGGTAAAATTCCAATAAAAGTTCCAATCACTAACTCATTAGGAGAATGGGCTTCCATTTCTAAGCGTGATGAAGCGACAATTCCCGTCATTAAAATCAGGAAAGCACTCCAGTAAGGATTTTGCAATTGAAGATGTGTGTTCAGTCCAATTACAAAAATGGTGAATCCGCTAAGGGCCATCATGTGTAAGCTTGCTTTTATTTTGAACAGCGAGCAAATCAGAGCCAGAATGGTACTGAACAAAGCGCCCAGAAAAAAGAAATGCAATTCAGGATAACGGCTAATGACGATGCTTCGTTTTACCAGTAAAATATACAAAAAGCACTGTAAAATCAGAGGGATTTTGCGTTGTGAAGTTTCGTGTATCATAATAGAATTCACACGCCCCGTCGAACGTAGTAAAAGATAAAACAGTATGGGTACTAAAATGGTGATGATCAGAATTTGAAGCAGCACATAATATTTTTCCTGAGTACTAAAGAGATCGTGTTTGAAGAAAAGATAAAACAAGGTGGCATACATCGATATAAAAATCGGATGAAAGATATAGGAGAATATAGGCAGGATTCTTTTCAAAACGTTGTATTTAGTGGTGTTAAGCAAATATAAACAAATAATGTTTTTTTGCTACGAATCGTGTGAATTAGCAGGAGTTAAAATTCGTGCAATTCGCGACAAACTTTTTAGTAATCTGTGGCAAAAAGTGCCACAAAGAATTAGTGAAAATTTGTGAAATTCATGGTAAACCTTTTTTTAAATTTGACAAAAAGAAAATCTTAATGAGCATAAATGTAAAAAGCCTTATCCCGGTTCTCAATGCCGAATGGACAGGTTCAGATTCTGATGTTTTTGTTGACCATATTTCGATCGACAGCCGTTCTCTGCAAAACGGTTCCAAAACTTTGTTTATTGCCCTGTCGGGGATTAATAATGATGCTCATTTGTATATTACAGAATTGATAGAAAAAGGGGTTCAGAATTTTGTAGTACAGCATATTCCTGAAGATGTAAAAGGAAAGGCTCATTTTTTAGTGGTCGAAAATACACTACAGGCTTTACAGGAATTTGCAGGTTATTACAGAGATTTATTTCATTTCCCTATTATCGGATTGACTGGAAGTAATGGCAAAACGATAGTAAAGGAATGGCTTAATTTCTTGTTGAGTCCGGACTTTAATATTATCCGAAGTCCTAAAAGTTACAACTCTCAGGTAGGCGTTCCGTTGTCTGTAATTGCTATTAATGAAAAACATAATCTGGGAATTTTCGAAGCCGGAATATCTACGGTTAATGAAATGGTGAAACTCGAAAGAATCATTAAACCTAATATTGGAGTTTTAACCAGTATTGGTTCGGCACATGATGAAGGATTTAAAAATCTGGAAGAGAAAATAGACGAAAAGTTACTGCTTTTTAAAAACTCGACCGTTATTATTTATCAGAACAACAAGCTTGTAGACGAAGGTCTTGCGAAGTTAAGTCTGGACTATCTTTTACCGGAACGAATACTTTTTTCATGGAGTTTCACTGATGAGTCGGCAGATGTTTTTGTTGTGAAACGTGTTAATGAGGACGAAACGACCAGTATTCAGGCCCGTTATAAAAATGAAATTTTTGATCTAGAAATTCCATTCAGTGATTCCGCTTCCATAGAAAATGCGATTTCCTGTCTCTTGGTTTTGCTTTATATGAAGTACGATGCCGAAACCATTCAAAATCGATTTCAGAATTTATACCCCGTGCAAATGCGTTTGGAGGTTAAAAACGGAATCAACAATTGCAGTATTGTCGATGACAGTTACAGCTCGGACTTTCAGTCACTCAAGATAGCATTGGATTTTTTAGAGAGTCAGCAGAAAAAGAACGCGTCAAAAACAGTTATTCTGTCGGATATTTTCCAAAGCGGATTTTCAAATGAAGAATTGTACACCAAAGTAGCACAGTTGATTGCGGATAATAAAATAAACCGTGTCATTGGAATAGGAGAAACTATTTCTTCCTTTGCCGCTAAATTCTCAAACTGTATTACTTTTCCCAATACAGCTGAATTTATTACGCAAATGGAGAGTCTGAATTTCGAAAATGAAGCCATTTTAATTAAAGGAGCGAGATCGTTTCAGTTTGAAGAAATTGTGTCATTACTCGAAGAAAAAACGCATGAAACGATTCTGGAGATCAATCTGAATTCGATTAGCCACAATCTGAATTACTATAAATCGAAATTAGCGGCTAACGTTAAGCTAATGGTGATGGTGAAAGCATTTGGTTATGGAAACGGCGGACTTGAAATTGCGAAACTGCTCGAACATCACAAAGTAGATTATTTGGGTGTGGCTTTTGCCGATGAAGGAATCTCTCTAAAAAATGGTGGAATAAAACTACCAATTATGGTGCTGAATCCGGAATCGACCAGTTTTCCTTCGATTATACAATACCATTTAGAGCCAGAGATATATAGTGTCAAAGGATTAAAAGCATTTTTGAAAATTGCAAGAGAAAAGAACCTCAAAGATTTTCCGATTCACATAAAGCTGGATACCGGAATGCATCGTTTGGGTTTTGAAGAAAATACACTGGAGGAATTGATTGAAACTCTCAGAGGAAATTCGACCGTAAAAGTAAAAAGCGTGCTGTCGCATTTGGCAACAAGTGACGAAGTGAAGCATTTTGATTTTGTGAGATCCCAGATTCACCTGTTTGAAAATTTGTCTTTAAAATTGATTACGGCTTTGGATATTAATCCGATTCGTCATATACTGAATACTTCCGGAATAAGTAATTTTCCCGACGCGCAATACAATATGGTACGTTTAGGAATTGGTTTGTATGGGGTCTCGAACGATCCTGCTGAGCAAAAATATCTGGAAAATGTAGGTACTCTGAAATCAATTATCTCTCAGGTACGAACAATTCCGGGAGGAGACAGCGTTGGTTACGGACGTCGTTTTATGGCAGATAAACAAACCAGAGTTGCCACCATACCCATTGGATATGCAGATGGAATTTCGCGCTTGTGGGGAAATAAAGTAGGGTATGTGGTGATTAAGGATCAAAAAGCGTTCATTTTAGGAAGTGTTTGTATGGACATGCTCATGGTCGATGTCACCGATATCGATTGTAAAGAAGGTGACTCGGTAATTGTTTTTGGAGAAAGTCCAACGGTTATTGAAATGGCAACTGCTTTAAAAACAATACCGTATGAAATTATGACCAGCATATCACAACGGGTGAAAAGAGTGTTTTTTAGATAATTTTAACAAATTGTCAATAAAATTACGTATTTTCGAAAATCAATTAAGTATAAACTAAAATAATCGATTATGGGATTTTTTGCAGATTTTAAAGCTTCTTTGCTGAAAGGTGATGTGTTGAGTTTAGCAACAGCAGTTGTTATTGGTGGCGCATTTGGAAAAATAGTGGGTTCTGCTGTAGACGATATTATTATGCCAGTTGTTGGTTTACTTACGGGGGGAATTGATTTTACTCAAAAATTTGTTACGCTCGATGGTAATAGTTATCCCAATTTAGCTGCTGCTAAAGCTGCCGGAGCCGCAGTAATTACCTATGGAAATTTGGTTCAGGCAATCATTAACTTCGTAATTATATCATTTTTTGTATTTGTGGTATTAAGAGCTGCTGAAAAGGCTAAGAAAAAAGAAACAGTAGTTGAGGCGGCACCTGCCGGTCCAACTCAAGAAGAACTACTTACGCAAATTAGAGATTTGCTTAAAAAATAATTCCGCTACACTAAGTCTAACTAAACCGTTCCTTAATTGGGGCGGTTTTTTTTACTATTTGTTTGTTTTGTAACATTTTGTTATTTTTTGTGAAGCACGTTGTTTTGACTTTTATTATGTATACTTTTGCATAACAAAATAAATTAATTCATACTAAACATATAAAAATGAGAATAGCAGTCGTAGGTGCCACTGGTATGGTTGGCGAAGTAATGCTTAAAGTTTTAGCAGAAAGAAATTTTCCTGTTACAGAGTTAATTCCGGTAGCTTCTGAGAAATCAGTAGGAAAAGAAATTGAATATAAAGGAACAAAATACAAAGTGGTAGGACTGCAGACCGCAGTGGATATGAAAGCTGATATTGCTGTTTTTTCGGCAGGTGGTGAAACTTCGCTGGAATGGGCTCCAAAATTTGCTGCAGCCGGTACAACGGTTATTGACAATTCATCAGCATGGAGAATGGACCCGACTAAAAAATTAGTGGTTCCTGAAATCAACGCTTCGACTTTAACCAAAGAAGATAAAATTATCGCAAACCCAAACTGTTCAACCATCCAAATGGTGTTGACTTTGGCTCCATTGCACAGAAAATACAATATTAAGAGAATTATAGTTTCTACCTATCAATCGATCACCGGAACGGGTGTGAAAGCGGTAAGACAGTTAGAAAATGAGTACGCCGGAGTTCAGGGCGAATTGGCTTATAAATATCCAATTCACAGAAATGCTATTCCACATTGCGACAGTTTTGAGGAAAACGGATACACTAAAGAAGAAATGAAACTAGTTCGTGAAACTCAAAAAATTCTTGGCGATAATACGATCAGAGTAACCGCTACTGCAGTTCGTGTGCCTGTTGTGGGCGGACACAGTGAGGCCGTAAACGTTGAGTTTACGAATGATTTTGATGTAAATGAAGTACGTGAAATTTTACACCATACAGATGGAGTAGTAGTTCAGGATAACTTAGATACTTTTACGTACCCAATGCCATTGTTTGCAGAAGGTAAAAATGATGTTTTTGTAGGTAGAATTCGTCGTGACGAAAGCCAGCCAAACACTTTAAACCTATGGATTGTTGCTGATAACCTTAGAAAAGGAGCTGCAACAAATACGATTCAAATCGCTGAGTATTTAATCGCGGCAGGTTTGGTATAAACAGAGATTAAATAAAATTGTTATAAAGAGAAAGCCGTAATTGCAGCAATGCAGTTGCGGTTTTTTTGATGCATAAACTTAAAAATTATAAATTAGCTGTTGTAAAAATCAATGATATGAATTTCGATAACTATAAAATAATAGCCAATTACAATACCTGTAAAACAGACTTGTTTGTAGCGGATGAAGAAGAGATTCTGGCTTGTGAGAAAACGCTAAATATTCTTTTTGATGAAGATTACAAAGCGTATGTTTCAGAATTCGGAAGCGGAATACTTGGAGGGACCTACGTACGGATTTATCTTCCCGAAACAATAATGCTGACACTTGACGAGTGGAGAAAGCGTATAACAGAATATTGGTTCTGGGATGAAGGAAAGGACGTGCTTACGAAAGAAGAAGTTTTGAATTCCGTAAGAATAGGAGACACGTACGATGGCGATGAGATTATTCTTTTAAAAAACGAGTACTTTGTACTGCCAAGACATAGTGAAATGATCTATAAAGCAGGAACTACACTTGAAGAAACAATCACCTGGTTGTGTTCGTCGGGAATTCTGACGGAAGCATTTTCTGAAAGAAATTTTGAACCATTTAATCCGGGAGAAATTACGGAATAATTAAAAAAAAAGCTTTTATAATTATGGAATTACCTAGGTTTAAATATAGTCCTAATGCATACGAAATAGATGTTTTTACTGAAGAAGAAGGAATTTGTTCAATTTGTAGTGTAAAAAGAAACTTAAAATATACAGGTTCTTTTTACAGCATTGAAGAACCAGAATATATTTGTCCATGGTGTATTCATGATGGGAGTGTATCAAAAAAGTATAATGGAGAGTTTAATGATTATAGCGGTATTGAAAAGATATCTCCAGATCCTTCAATTCAAAGTAAAATCAATATTTCTGAGAAGCACTTATTGGAGGTATGCGAAAGAACCCCCAGCTACGTAAGCTGGCAACAAGAAGTATGGCTAACGCATTGTAATGAGCCGTGTGCTTTTATTGGTTATGCAAACAATAAAATTATCGAACCGTTTTTAGATGAGCTTAAAGAAGATATTGAGGTAAATATTGGTTACGATCCAGAGCTTATTCGTAAGTACTTAACAACTGACGGAAGCCTGGTCGGTTACTTATTTCAATGTGTAAACTGTGGACAGCATAGACTACATGCAGACTCTGATTAAGTAAGTCTGTAGATTAGTTTGTGTAACAGCTATAAAAAAAGCGAGAATTTTACTTCTCGCTTTTTTGTATTTAATATTCCGGGGCCAGTTCTAATTCCAGGCCTTCTAATTCTTCAGTAATAGGGATCTGACAACCTAAACGGCTATTAGATTTAACATAAAACGCTTCCGAAAGCATAGCTTCTTCTTCATCTCCCATTTCCGGTAATGCAACATCATTTAGAACGTAACACTGGCAAGAGGCACACATTGCCATTCCTCCGCAAGTTCCTTCAACAGGAAGTTCGTATGCTTTGCATAACTCCATTATGTTCATTGCCATATCAGTCGGAGCTTGTAATTCGTGTATAACTCCTTCTCGATCTTTAATCTTTATTAATACATCCATTTTAATTAGTGGAATTTTACGGGTTCGGATCTTATAACGTGAAAAAATCCTTAAATTATATTAACTGTTTTTGATACTAAATGCGTATTCTTTTTTGTTACCTTCTTTAAGGTGCATTTTTACCCCAAGAGTATTTCCGTTTTTCTCTAATATCGTTACTATGGCAATTACAGAATAATAATCTTTATCAGATTGAAAAACCAAAGTTCCTTCATAGGTTGAATTCATTACTCCCTGTTTGTCTGTGGTAACAGATACTTTTCTCGGGTGAGAGAATTGTGCAACACTATAAGTTGCTTTGTTGGCAAACTTTGCTTTTCCGCCACAAATGTCGAACAGAAAATCATAGTTTCCAATTCTCAGGCTTCCTTCTTCTTCGTTGGCATTAGTCGAAAATACAATCTGACCTGTGTATTTAAAATCCGACCATTCTTCAGAATCATTTAGCCAAGCTTTGTCAACAACTAACGTTTGAGTGGTTTGTTGCGCATAATTTACAGAAACACAAAATAATAATAAAAACAGAGCGTAAAACTTCTTCATAAAATTTAAGATTTAAGGGTTATGTGACAAATTTAATTAAATAAGTGACAATTCCTTAACTAAAACTCTTAAATATTTGTATTATATTTTGCTAAAAACGCAACAACCCGTTTATTTAGCACTGTTTTTTTGCGAAATTATAAATTAAACGATATAAGGCGCTATTATTCTTGTTAAATCGACGAAATCGAATTGCTGAGAAAAATCGCGTTTTTATTACATTATATTAACCACCGTTTCTATTTGTGGGGCATATTTTTTTATAGTGGTCTCAACTCCTGCTTTTAGCGTCATTTGATTTACACTGCAGCTGATACATGCTCCTTCAAGACGAACTTTAACGTGTTTGTCATCTTCTATAGAAATAAGCGTAATGTCTCCTCCATCAGAATTTAAAAAAGGTCTGATTTCGTCAAGAGCTAATAATACGTTGCTTGTTAATTCTTCTGTTGTCATAATTTTATCAATTAGAAAATTGGTCAATTAGAAAATTAGACAATTGATCTAATTATCTAATTGTCTAATTATCTCATTATCTCATTATATTAATTTTTTTTAACCGCTGAACATCCCGCCATAGTTGTAATTTTTATGGCTTCAGTCGCAGGTAAACTATCGTTTCGGTTTACAGTTTCCTGTACAACATTACGTGTAATTCCTTCAAAAACGGTTTCGATTACCGAAGCAGTTTGTAAAGCAGCCGGACGACCGTAATCACCAGCTTCACGAATAGATTGTACAATTGGAACTTCTCCTAAAAAAGGAACGTTTAAGTCTTCGGCAAGATTTTTTGCTCCTTCTTGTCCAAAGATATAATATTTATTGTCAGGTAATTCTTCGGGTGTAAAATAAGCCATATTTTCTATGATTCCCAAAACAGGTACATTGATGTTGTCCTGCATGAACATCGCTACTCCTTTTTTAGCATCGGCTAAAGCCACAGCCTGAGGAGTACTTACTACTACAGCTCCTGTAATTGGTAGCGATTGCATAATCGAAAGATGAATATCTCCCGTTCCCGGAGGTAAATCGATCAACATAAAATCTAATTCTCCCCAATCGGCATCAAAAATCATTTGATTCAGTGCTTTTGCAGCCATTGGACCTCTCCAGATCACGGCCTGACTTGGCGCTGTAAAGAAACCGATAGAAAGTATTTTGATTTCATAGCTTTCAATAGGTTTCATTTTTGATTTTCCGTCAACAGTAATCGAAACCGGTTTTTCGTTTTCAACGTCAAACATAATTGGCATCGACGGTCCGTAGATATCGGCATCAAGAACTCCAACTGAAAAGCCCATTTTGGCAAGTGTTACAGCAAGATTTGCGGTAACAGTTGATTTTCCAACTCCTCCCTTACCGGAAGCAACTGCAATAATATTTTTGATTCCAGGGATAGCACGACCTTTAATTTCGTTTTTCTCCGGAGTTTCTACTTTAATATTTACTTTGATTTTAGCTTCAGGGGATACCAATTCATGGATTGTTTTTTTGATATCATCTTCTGCTCTTTTTTTGATGTGCATTGCCGGTGTATGCAACACCAGGTCTACCACAACTTCATCACCAAAAGTAATGACATTGGCAACGGCGCCGCTTTCAACCATATTTTTTCCTTCTCCCGCTATAGTAATTGTTTCTAGAGCTTTAAGAATTTCTTTTCTGTCTAATTTCATTTTAATGGACTATTTTCGATTGATCGAAATTGATTTAAAGTATTGTATTTATTTAAACTGATTTCAGACTGCAAAGATAACAGATTATGTTCGGATTCAAACCCTTTTTGGATTGTATTTATTGATATTGAGATTGCTCAAAACGATTCTTATAGGCTGTTTTTGATTTCAAAATCAGAAAAAAGATAAACTTTGCTTCGTTTATAGGTTAAGATTCGTAAAAAACTTAACAGCGAAACAGTGTAAAATTAAGAATAAGACCGTTAAAATGTCAATAATCTTAGCTATATTTGAGTTCCCTAAATTTGCGATTTCCAAATATTCTGAAAAATATACGAGAATTTGTCTTTGGGGACAATTATGGGTTTTCGGTATTTTCTGAATAGAATTTAATCTTAAAATTTAAATCTGAAAAATATGCGAAATTTTACTTCTTCATCTGTAATTATTGCTATTAGTTTTTTACTGCTTTCTTTCGGATCTTCCGCTAAAGAGAGCCCTGTAAATCACAAATTCAAAGCGTTTGATAATGTTTCTGCATCGAATAGATATCTTTTTAAAACCGCTGTTGATGCGGCAGCAATCAGTCAGTTTTACAAAAAGTATCCCAATTTAAAAAAATATCAGAATGACGTTTTGGATCTGTATAAGAAAAAGGAATACAAAACGATCTGGTACGATGATAAAAGTGTGAGCGAATTTGGTGCGTTGCTGTATCATAAGGTACGCTTGTTAAATGAGCAGGGAATTAAAGCTACGATGCCTTATATGAATTTGGTAGATGATGTTTTTAACGAGAACGTAACGAATGATCTTCCGGAAATTGATACAGAATTGTTGCTGTCTAATATGTATGTGTTTTATGCGAGCAACGTTTATTCGGGAGTTGATCCGGCTACACTAAAAAAAATTGGATGGTTTCTTCCTGCAAAAACTATTTCTTATTCTAAAATATTAGATTCGCTGATGGTTGACCCTGGACGACTGAATAAAGACGAGGATCTTTTGTTTGGACAGTACTACAAACTTAAATCAGTATTGAAAAGGTACAGAAACATTGAGAAAAACAATCAATGGACAAAAATTGATATTGACAGTATAAATTATAAAGACCTGAAGCCTTTTGATAGTGGTGTTGCCATCAAGCAAATCAGACAGCGATTGTTTGTGGTGGGAGATCTGGCACAAGATTCTAAAAGAGATGTGTATGACGAGGAGATGATGGCCGGAGTTTTAAAGTATAAAAAAAGGTACGGACTTAAACTGAATTATACCTTAACCCGTGATCATATCAATCAGATGAATGAACCCATTGGTAATCGTATCAAAACGATCATGCTGAATATGGAGCGCTGCCGATGGATACCCGCCTCATTAGCAAAGGCCAGCGAGTATATCATGGTTAATATTCCATCCTTCAGGCTGATTTATGTGAAAAATGGTAAATATGAACTCGTTTCGGATGTCTTTGTGGGAACCCGAATGACCGAGACCGTAATTTTTAGTGGTAATATGGATCGAATTGTATTTAGTCCGTATTGGTATGTTCCGCAGAGCATCATCAAAAATGAGCTGAAGCTGAAAATGGCAGAAGATAAAAACTATCTGGCCGATCATAATATGGAATGGAACGGAGGCAATGTAAGACAAAAACCGGGACCTAAAAACTCTTTAGGATTAGTTAAATTCATGTTTCCAAATCCAAATGACATTTACCTGCACGATACCCCTGCGAAAAGTTTGTTTGATTTCGAAAAACGTATTTTCAGCCATGGCTGTATTAATGTTAAAGAGGCAAAACCATTGGCTTTGGCAATTTTGAAAGACAATCCCGACTGGCCGGTAGATAAAATCGATAAAGCAATGAGCGGTGAAAAAGAAACCACTTGTATGCTGAAAACCAAAATTCCAATTTATATCGGATACTTTACCGCCTGGGTAACGGATGACGGGGAGATTGGTTTTTATCCTGATGTTTACGACAGAGATAAACAACTGGATAAATTATTGTATTCCGATTCAGTTGTTTCGAAATAAAAAAAAGAAACCCGCCAGATCAATATGATTTGGCGGGTTTTAAAAAAATGGTCTACAAGTTTATATCAAATTTACTTACATTTTAGTTCAATGTTTTCTGATATAATGCCGATGTAATATGAAAATAGTACAATGCAATTGGACTATATTGAATATACAATTCGGTATTATTCGTATTTTAGGTATTTTAAGATATCAATCTTAGTTACCTGATAAGCTTTTGCTAAAACGATGATAAGCGTTAAAGCCAACAGAGAAACCAGAGCGATACTGAATGGAATTACCGAAACTCCAATTCGGAAGGCAAAGTTTTCCAGCCATTTTTGTAGCAAAATGTATGCCGGAATAATACCAATAACAAATCCAAGTAAACAAAAGCCAACATATTGCTTGGATAATTCTTTTAATAAAGCATCTGTTTCGGCGCCTAATGTTTTTCTAATGGCAATTTCTTTTAGTCTTCGCTCCATTGAAAAAGAGGCCAAAGCAAACAATCCGAAAATAGCGATGATGATGACCACAAGGTTTAGAATGAAAAACAAATTTTTCTGTTTTACCTGCTCCTGATACGTTTTAGCAAAACCCTTATTAACGAATTCGTATTCAAAAGGGTAATCCTGATTGATGTTTTTCGTCCAGTATTTGTCTAGTTTTGCTAAGGTTTCGGTTAAATTATTGGGAGAAACTTTTACATAAATTTCTTCAAAATTATTCCACTTTAACGTTTTAAGGTTAATGAAAATCAGGGGAGGAACTTTATCCTGTAATCCTGTGATGTGGAAATCTTTTACTACACCAACGATTTTAAATTTCATATTTCCTTTTTCATTTCCCCAACCTGATGTTATAACTGTATTAAGTGGTTTTTTAAGGCCTAACATTTTGACAAGGGTTTCGTTTACCAGCCAATTTTCAATGGTATCCGAAGCAAATTTTGGAGATAAATCACGTCCCTGAATAATTTTGATTTTCATCATATCCAGAAAACCAAAATCCATTTCGACATTTCCGGATTGTACAGAAATACCGTTGTGTGTAAGTCCTGAACTGGAATAAGTGCTATTTCCGAAAGAACCGGCAAAGGTGGATACGTCTAGAACACCGGACATTTTTAAAAGTTCTTGTTTTGTGGTTTGATATTTAGATAATTTCGTTTTGTAATCCTGGAAATTAAAAGGGATTTTAATGACCTGATCTCCACTAAAACCAAGGTCTTTGTTCATCATATAACTCACCTGAGAATTCACGATTAAAGCACCTATGATAAAAAAAGCAGCGATACCAAACTGGAAAATAAGCATCGAATTTCGAATCCATATACCGCTTTTACTTCTGGAGAAGTTTCCTTTTAGCACTTTTAAAGTCTCAAAATTGGAGATGTAAATGGCAGGCAAAATTCCAGCCAAAACGATTACTAATCCGAAAATAAAAATGAGCTGCAGGTAAAATTCACTGCCGTTCATCGTTAAAGATTTTTTCAGGAAAGTATTATAGTAAGGTAGTGAAAGTTCTACAATTGCCAAAGCAAAAAGAATGGCTAAAACCACTATTATAGCGGTCTCAAAAATAAATTGAAGGACGATTTGTCTTTTAGACGCTCCTACAATTTTGCGAACACCCACTTCTTTAGCACGTTTTATTGCCGATGCTGTCGCTAAATTAATGTAGTTGACTAAAGAAAGAATCAGAATTAGAATAGACAGACCTACCATAATATAAAGCAATTGCAGATTTCCTTTTCCCTCAGGAAAACTGGCGCCTTGTACAGATTTTATGCCGTGTAGACGAGCGCTACTTAATTTGTCCAGCATCACTATGATCTCACCATTTTCTTTAATGTACTGTTCCGGAGTCAGTCCGTTGGCTTTGGCATCTTTCAAAGTCCGGTTAACGTAATTTATGTTTCGCATTTTCTTTTCAACAGCAGCGATATCGGCCCCTTTTTTTACTTTAATCATTAAAGCGTAATTAAAGTTACCCCAACTTTGTTCGTCGTTTTCACGGGCAATTCCACTGAAAACGTAGTTAGGTTCAAAAGCTGAGGGGGTTATGTTTTTATAGACAGATTTTACCGTGTAATCTTTGTAATTGTAAGTAATGGATTTGCCAATTGGATCCTGATTCTTAAAAAGCAGTTGTGCTGTTTCTTCTGATATTGCCACACTGTTTTTCTCTTTCAGGATATTGGTTTTGGCTCCTTTTACGATAGGCAGGGGGAACATATCAAAAAAACTATTGTCGGAAACTGCGATCTTTTTGTGAAAGAATTTTTGCCCTTGGTATTTGATCATATCATTATTATACCAGGAATTAAAAAAACAGATTGATTCGATTTCCGGAATGGTGGCTTTACAGGTTCTTCCAAAAGGAATATTGTTGTAGGACCAAATATCCCCATCCTCTCCAATTCTATTAAAAACCTGATAGACGTTCTCTTTTTCAGGATTCCATTGGTCGTAGGCATTTTCGTTATTCCAATATAGAATGGCGAAAATCACTCCCGCGATTCCAATGCTTAATCCCAGGATATTTAAAAACGAAAACAGTTTGTTTTGTTTCAAATGATATATAAATATCTTAAACCAGTTAAAAATCATGTTTTATTTTTTATAGTTGTTACAGTTGGTTTTGAAATAGTTTTACAGGTTTTGAAATCTGTAAGGCATTATAAGCCGGATAGTATTTTGCAAACAAATCCCATCAGAATTATGATTGCACTTAGGATGAATTTGATCATTTTATCGTTATTTAACGTCCATAAAAACATCAACATTACGTTGGTTGAATTTTTCAGAGAATACCACCCCATCTTTCATATGGATTGTTCTTTGCGAAAACGAAGCATCATAATCAGAGTGGGTAACCATTAAAATGGTAGCTCCTTTAGCATGTAAATCGGTTAAGAGTTCCATTACCTCATTACCGTTTTTACTATCTAAATTTCCGGTTGGCTCATCGGCCAGAATAATTTTAGGATCGTTTACCAAAGCTCTTGCAACGGCAACCCTTTGCTGTTGTCCCCCCGAAAGTTGTTGCGGGAAATGTTTAAGGCGGTGAGAGATATGCAGTTTCTCGGCAATAGCTTCGACTTTTTGTTTTCTCTCAGCCGCTTTTACATTGTTGTAGATCAAAGGCAATTCGATATTGTCGTAAACCGAAAGTTCGTCGATCAGGTTGAAATTCTGGAAAATAAAGCCAATGTTTTCTTTGCGTACATTTGCTCTCCCTTTCTCTTTTAAACCAATCATTTCCTGATCTAGTAATTTGTAGCTCCCGCCTGAAGCGCTGTCCAAAAGGCCTATGATATTAAGTAAAGTTGATTTTCCGCAACCTGAAGGCCCCATAATGGTTAAAAAATCCCCTTTTTTAATCTCTAAAGAAATTCCGCTTAAAGCTGCCGTTTCTACTTCTTCTGTTCTGAAAACTTTGGTTAGGTTTTGAATGGTTATCATAAGTTTTGAAATTTTAGTGGTTGTTAATTCTATTTTTTGATTGATGATTGAAACTTTGTGAATTGTGAATTATAAGATGTAAAATGTAAACTGCGACCGTGTACTGCGACTGTGTACTGCGACCGAAAACCGCGACTAGAAACTACTGCTGAGAACTGATCGATAATTCTTCAATATCTTTATAATCGCTATAGGAGGAAGTGATAACTGATTCACCTTCTTTTAGACCTTCGAGAACTTCATAATACGATGGGTTTTCTCTGCCTAGTTTTATGTTTCTTCTTTCTGCTTTATTTCCTTTTATTACAAAAATCCATTTTCCTGCTGACTCCTGATTGAAACTTCCTTTTGAAACCACAAGCGTTTTGTTTTTTTCGGAGAGAATCAGTTTTACACCAAAACTAAGACCGTCCTGTAAAGTGATATTTTCTTTGGATATAAAAGCCAGCTCCACTCTAAAGTGCCCGTTTTTTACCTCCGGAATTACTTTTGTAACTAAAACTTCCAGATTTTTTCCTTGAAATTCTACTTGACCTTTCAGTCCTTCGCGTACTTTTTCCAAGTAAAATTCATCTACATCGGCTGCTAATTTGTAGCCTTGCTTAGAATCTATTTTTCCGATACTTTCACCTGCCTGAAACGTTTTTCCCAAAACCGGTTGAAAAGAAGTTAATCTCCCCGATTCCGGTGCTGTAATTAAAAAGTTCTTTTTATTGTTTCTTAAAATATCCAGACTTTTTTCCATAGTCTGAATCGAACGGTTGATTTGAGAAATTTGAACCTGATTGGTTTGTTTTTCTTTTTGAATACTTTGTTGGATCGTTCTTTTGCGCTCGTCCTGAAAACGCAGACTTTCTTTAAAATTATTCCAGTCATTTCTCGAAATCACATCTTTTTCAAACAATTTCGCGTTCATGTCGTACAGCCTTTTGGCGTCATTGTAATCGTGTTCGATTAAAACCAGGTCTTTGGTTAAGTTCAGCTCCTGATTTCTGATGTTCAGTTTTCCGGTGTTCAAATTATTGATTTGCTCGATAATAGCCGTTTCCTGAGTCAAATAATTCAGTTCTGTGTTTGGGTTGAACAAACGTGCTAAGGACTGACCTTTGGTAACCATTGCGCCATTTTCAACAAAAATCTCTTTTACAGAACCGCCTTCGGTAACATTCACAAGCATTACGTTAAGAGGTTCTACTTTGGCCTGAAAAACAACAAAATCTTCAAAGAAAGCTTTTTCTACTTTTTGAACGCTAAGTTCATCGGCTTTTACATTTAAACTTCTTTTGGTGTTAAACGAGAAAAATGCAATTGTCGCCAAAACTAAAAAAACTCCAATTGCTATTGTGAGATATCTAAATTTTCTATTTTTACGAGGAATTATCTTGTCCATTTCTTTAATAATTTACTGATTACCAATAGGTAAATACTGTGCCATAAAAAGTATAATCTGTAAAGTATTGATTTTAAAGAAGCTTTAAAAACCATCTAAAAAAGAAGTGTTCGGAAATGAACAGTTGACCGTTCAGAATCGGACAAAAAAAGACAGCATGCGAAAGAAACAAGCCCATATTTTAATCGTCGACGATCAGGAAGAAATTCTTTTTTCGGCAAAAATGATTCTCAAAAAACATTTTGAAACCATTTTTACGGCCAACAGTCCCAAAAAAATCATCTCTATTTTAAACGAAAATGAAATAAATGTGGTTTTGTTGGACATGAATTATCGAATTGGTTTTGAAGATGGGCGCGAAGGAATTCATTGGTTGAAGGAAATTAAAACACTTTCGCCAAAGACTGTTGTGATTTTGATGACTGCTTTTGGTAAAATTGACACCGCGGTTGAGGGAATTAAAATTGGGGCTTTTGATTATGTTTTGAAACCCTGGAACAACGAAAAACTACTGGAAATTATTGATAAGGCTGTAGTAGAGAGCCGAAAGAATGGTAAAAAAGAAGTAGTAGAAAAACCAGCCAAAAGTTATTTTACAGGAACTTCTCCTAAAATTAAGCAGGCTTACGGTATTGCTGAGAGAGTCGCCAGAACAGCTGCTAACGTTTTAATCTTAGGTGAGAACGGAACCGGAAAGTATGTTTTTGCCGAGTTCATTCATTTGAATTCAGAGCGAAAAGAACAGCCTTTTGTGCATGTCGATCTGGGGTCGCTGAGTGATAACTTGTTTGAAAGTGAACTGTTTGGATATGCCAAGGGTGCTTTTACAGATGCTAAAACAGATACCGCGGGAAGATTTGAAGCGGCTTCGGGCGGTACGATCTTTCTCGATGAGATAGGGAATATTCCGTTACATCTGCAATCCAAACTCTTGCATGTTTTACAAACCAAAACCGTAACCCGTTTGGGCGAAAGCAAAGCAAGACCGCTGAATGTAAGGATCATTGCGGCTACCAATGCCGATATAAAAGCAGAAGTAAAAAATAAAACGTTTAGGGAAGATTTACTGTACCGAATCAATACCATGGAGATTCATTTACCTTCTTTGCGTGAGCGAAAAGACGATATTATCCCAATGGCTAATTTTATTTTGGATAACATTGCTGAAAAATACAATCAGGAAAATTGGTGTTTTGACGACAATGTCGGACCCTATTTAGAAAAATATCCCTGGAAAGGAAATATTCGGGAATTAGAGAATAAGATTGAGCGGGCCTTAATTTTGGCCGATAATCATACTATTTCGGTAACCAATCTGGATATTTTGGATTTCGAAGAACTTCCGGAAAACGACGAAAATCCACTGTCTGAAATGGAACGAAATGCCATCGAGAAAACATTGTTTAAGAATAATGGGAATATCAGCAAAACAGCCGAAGAACTTGGGCTTTCAAGGGCCGCGTTGTACAGAAGAATTGAAAAATACGATCTGAAAAACATCTAAACTTAAAAATAGTTTCGAACGGCTTTGAAAGATTTTCATTAGATATTAAACTTTTGAATCTGTCGGAATAAAAAATAAAACAATGAAGAACTGGAAATTTTATAACGCTTTGTTTGCAAGGATTCTGCTCCTGATGATTCCCTTTTTCTTTTGTGTCTTTTTGGTTTACAAAGAACTGTATTACAATGCGATTCTGGTTGGTTTTGTCGTTTTTCTATTGTTGTCTGAAATGTATTTTTTTGTTAAAGGACAGACCTTGTTTTACGATAAAATGCTTTTATCGATCCTACAGGATGATTTTTCGAATAATTTTCCGGAAGAAAGTAACAAGGAGAATTTCAGAAACTTGTTTTTGCTTTATGATAAATTAAAGGTTCAGCGACAGGAACAGACGTCAAAAGAGCGCGTCTATCAGTCCATTTTAAATAATATCGACACCGCTACTTTAATTCTGGAGAAAGAAGGTGGCGAGGACTGGAATCTTTTTTTAATGAACGATTGCTTCTCCAACTTATTCAAAGTGCCAAAAGTAAGCCAATGGAAGTATCTTAAAAACTATTTGCCCTCTCTTTGTGAGGAAATCGAAAAGACCGATTTTACAGAATTGAAAACGGCAATTTCGATCAAGATCGAAGATCAGGATTTACAGACTTTTGTGCTTCAGACTTCGCATACGAAAATGTATGACAAAGAATATTTTATTATTCTGCTGGACAGTATTCAGCGTGTTATCGAGAAAAAAGAAAAGGAAGCCTGGATCAATCTGATGAAAATTATTTCGCACGAGTTAATGAATTCGCTAACGCCAATCCGTGCACTTTCGCAAAATTTACTGCAAATAGTTGATCAGGAGGAATTAGAAGAGGATGATTTTGAGGATATTAAAAGCAGTATTTCGACCATTATCAATCGGAGCGATCATTTGCAGGTTTTTGTAGAAAATTATCGAAAACTGGCTATGCTGCCTACTCCGACTAAAAAAATGACTCCTATAAAGGTTCTTTTTGAAGACTGTCTTCGGGTAATGAGTCCAATTTTAAAGACGGAAGATATTGAACTGGTAAACGAGATTAATAGTTCAAGATCGATTTTAATTGATAAAAGTCAGATAGAACAGGTAATTATCAATTTGATTACCAATAGCATTTATGCTTTGAAAGAAAAGCGCGAAAAGAAGATGTTCCTGTCGTCGTATACTGAAAACAATCGCTTTTTTATTGCCATTTCGGATAACGGAAAAGGAATCGATACCGAGATCAGAGATAAAGTTTTTCTGCCGTTTTTTACCACCAGAAAAGATGGTGCCGGAATTGGACTAACGCTTTCTAAAAATATCATCGAAGCACACGGTGGCTATTTGAGTTACCAAACCGATGAGGAGAAAACCAGTTTTGTAATTTGCCTGATTTGATTCAGATATCAAAAAGTAAAATGGCAAACAAGTTATGGTTCTAAAAATAGAATTTGGGATTGTCATATGTGCCCCTTGCGTCTCTAGCGGTTAAACAAAAAACTTTAAAGCTCGATTTCCGGCTGCCAGAAGTGTTTTTCAAAATCTATAATCTGATTGTCTATGACTTTAATGCCTTCACTTTCGAGTAATTGTTGCATTAAATGGGTTCCGTCAAAATGATGTTTTCCGGTGAGAAGCCCTTTTCTGTTTACCACACGATGCGCAGGTACATCATCCATGTTGTGACAGGCATTCATAGCCCAGCCTACCATTCGGGCAGAACGGGCTGTTCCTAAAGCTTTGGCAATTGCGCCATAAGAAGTTACTTTTCCGTACGGAATTTGTCTGGCAATCGCATAAACTCTTTCAAAAAAATTATCTTCTGCCATAATTTGTAGCACAGGTTAGAGGGTGAGAAATGATTTTACTAACGAAATTTTCACGCAGATTTTATGCATTAAAATGAAGCCTAATTTTTTTAATTTAGGAAGGAAAAAGGATCTGCTTAATCTGCAAAATCTGCGTGAAACTAAAATTTACAAATAAATAATAATCTGATTTTATATTTTATTAACTGAAATAGTAAGTCAAAATATTAAAAAGCGTGAGTACAGCAATTAATCCTGTGATGCTTCCAATAATGGTATTCATGTTTTTCATCAGATAATCTGTTTTCTTCTCGATTCTTCCAAAGAAACCAATGTAGCTGTATAAAGCGGCAAATGAGCCTAAAACAGATCCGAATACAAAAGTAAAAATAATGTTGTTTTCAAATGCAAAAAGGTGGTAAGAGGCCAAAGTAACACTTACAACCACATAATACGGAATAGGGAAGAAGTTAAGTCCGGAAAGCAGCATTCCCAGAAAGAAACGGCTTTTTTTACTGGTTTTTTTTATTTTCGATTTTTTGGCTTTCGGTTCTTTGGCTATAAACAAAAAATAAACGGTTAAAACAGAGAAAATAACAAATCCTACTTCGCGTAATAATGTCACCACATCCGGGCGATTGTCGATGACTCGTGCAAAAAAAACGGCTAAAGAAACCTGAAAAAAGATCACTAAGACAGCTCCGGCAACAAACCATAAAGCATTTTTTTTCCCCTCTTTCAAATTTACTTTGGCTGCTGTCATGTTGATTAAACCTGGTGGAATAATCCCAATGAAAGCGGCAAGAAAACCTGAAAGTAATGGGGTAAGTAATGCCATTCAGCTGATTGATGGGTTATGAAAAAAGTTTTTAAAATTAAATTAGTCTTTAATTTTAAAACGAATATACGTAATTGCCTTGTTAATCTCTAAATATTGTTTTTCATAAAAAGTCTGGAATGCCGTAACTTCTTCAGGGCTTCCTTCATTTTTATATACATTATGATTGGCGTATAAAACCTCGTGACCTTCACCGTGAAGTAGCCCCAACGTGTAACCGTGCATGAATTCGCTGTCGGTTTTTAAGTTTACGACACCGTCTTTTTTAAGGATTCTTTTGTATAATTTCAGGAACTCCGAATTGGTCATACGGTGTTTGGTTCTCTTGTATTTGATTTGCGGATCCGGAAAAGTAATCCAGATTTCGTCCACTTCATTGTCGGCAAAAATATGATTGATTAGTTCGATTTGAGTTCGAACAAATGCAACGTTGTGTAATCCGTTTTCAACAGCGGTTTTGGCACCTCTCCAGAAACGGGCTCCTTTAATATCAATTCCGATAAAATTTTTGTTCGGATATCTTTCTGCTAATCCAACAGAATATTCTCCTTTTCCACATCCCAATTCTAAAACTAATGGATTATCATTTTTAAAGAAATCAGAATTCCATTTTCCTTTCAAAGGCATTAAATCGCCTACAACTTCTTCTCTGGTTGGTTGAAAAACGTTTTGAAATGTTTCGTTTTCTCTGAATCTTTTTAGTTTATTTTTACTTCCCACTTTTACAAAAATTTTCAGCAAAATTAAGGAATATAAACGAATGAAAATAGTACAATTAGCTTTAAAAGTTTTCGGCCACGAATTTTCATCAAGGATATTTTTCTTCGCCACGAATTCACGAATTAATTTAAGCGGTTTGGTTGGAAAAAAATTAGTGCAGATTAAATTTAATTCGTGGCAAAAGAAATAAAAGTTTTTCGCCACGAATTCACGAATTTCCGTGAATTAATTTAAGCGGTATGTCGGAAAAAATTAGTGTAGATTAGTGAATTCGTGGCGAAAAAAAAAGATTTCTTAACTGTACTGCGGTTCTGCAATAGATTTTAATTTTGGATCAAGCGTCTCATCGTGTTGGGAGAGATCCAATCCGATATGTTCGTTCTCTTCAGAAACACGCAATGGAATAATGAAATTGGTTACCTTAAACAAGAAGTACGCTCCGAAGAAAGTAAATACAGAAACCAATACCAATGCCATCATGTGATGCGCAAATACATTCCAGCCTCCGTGTAACAAACTCGCATCTTCACCATGAGCAAAAATAGCGGTTAGAATCATTCCCATAATTCCGCCTACACCGTGACAGGCAAAAACATCAAGGGTATCATCGAATTTTTTTGATAAGCGACAATTTACCACTGAGTTGGAAACCAGAGCTGTTATAAATCCAAAGAACATACTTTCAGGAACTGACACATAACCTGCAGCCGGAGTAATGGCGACCAAACCTACCACAGCTCCAATGCAAGCACCAAGAGCCGAAACTTTTCGGCCGTTCATTCGGTCAAAGAAAACCCAGGTTAACATGGCTGCTGCCGATGAGGTTGTAGTTGTCGCAAAAGCCATTGCGGCGGTTCCGTTGGCAGCAAGAGCCGAACCGGCATTGAAGCCAAACCATCCGAACCATAACATTCCGGTTCCTAGTAAGACAAACGGAATATTGGTTGGAATGTGTTGATTGTTTTTTCTTTTTCCTAAAACCAGTACTCCCGCCAAAGCTGCAAATCCTGAACTCATGTGTACAACGGTTCCTCCGGCGAAATCTTTTACGCCAAAATAACTGCCTAAAATACCTGTTGGATACCAAACGGAATGGCACAATGGCGCGTAAATAAAAACGGTAAACAGACTGATAAAAAGTAAATACGATATAAAACGAACGCGCTCTGCAAAAGAACCGGTGATAATGGCCGGAGCAATAATCGCAAATTTCATTTGAAACAATGCAAAAAGCATAAACGGAATCGTGCTGGCCAATTGTTTATGAGGCAGAACTCCCACATAATCCATAAAAGCAAAAGTGGTTGGATCACCGAAGAAACTATAGAAATGCCCCCCTAAATTTAGTCCTACAGGATCGCCAAAAGCCAGACTAAAGGCGACTACAACCCACAGAAGTGTTACAACCCCTAAACAGATAAAACTCTGTAACATGGTCGAAATCACATTCTTCTTACCGACCATTCCGCCGTAAAAAAAAGACAGTCCCGGAGTCATAATTAAAACCAGGCAGCAGGACGTTAACATCCAGGCGACATCGGCAGGAACGATATGATCGGTTGTGCCAAATTCAGATAATACGTAACTATTTTCGGTTATAGTTGGCCAAAAAGCACCAGTAACGCAAACAATACTGATGATAATAAAGGAAATGATCCAGCGTTTTTCTATTTTCATTTTTCAAATACTTTATGTGTCCCTATTTTTTTAGGGTTAAAGTTATGAAAAAATGAATATTATGGTTTTAAGGGGTGTAAAAACAGAGGTGTTGTTTTTATTTTAGTGGATTTTGTAAAATACACCCTGTTTTTTTGAGGGTATTTTATTTTGCGCTTCTAAAAAAGAGACAAAATTGCCAATTGTATTATAATAAAATTGGCAAAGTGTACTGTAAAGGGCGTAAAAAGTTAGGATTGTAAAAAGAAAGTCCAAAAATGTTTATTTTTTTTGAAGCTTTGCAATCAAAACGTCTTCGATAGGAGCCTTAATTTTGATCGCTGCATTTACTTCCTCATTAGGAACCGTCATAGATAACACATAATGTTGAATTTTCCATTCTTTCCCTATTTTAATTAAAACCCCCGATCCGCGGCAAATCTTCATTTGTGTGTTTAACAGTTCATCAAACCACGCAATTTTTCCGGTTTTGTCGAAAAAGATGTGACGTTCTAAAGCTGTGAAATTCCAGGCAGTTCCTTTGTCAAAATAGGGTTTAGCCCAAACTTTAAAATCTTTTTTGATCCAGTTTTCGGTGGCATCAGTTCCGATGAAAATAGCATCTTCGGCCATTAAATCAAAATAAGCATCAAATTTTACTTCGCCGGCTGCTTTGTGCCAGGCATCAATAGTTTGGTTGACTTTGTCTTTTTCAGAAGTCTGTGCGTTTGCAAAAAAGGTAACAAATAATAAAAGTAAGATTGGTTTTTTCATAAGTGGTTTGTTTTGGATTTAAAGTTAGCAAATATTTTTTGAAAGGTTCTGAGGTTCTGAGATGCAGAGGTTCTGAGATGCAGAGGTTCAAGACGCAGTGCTGTTAAACGTATCGTTTGTCATCCTGAGGAACGAAGGATCACATAAGAAACTCTACAAAGATTGGCGACATTCTGTGTAGAGTTTCTGGTACTATTTGCTTAGTCCGCTTGCTATCGCTCGAGTCTATAAATTTTAGGGGATTAAATTTATTAATGTTGTGCATGCATCTGCTTAAATCTTTTTAAAATCTGCGTGAAACAATAACGCTGCGTCTTTGCAAACCCAAATCGCCAAGTAAAACTTAAATTATCTTACATCACTTATATGGTATAATAGGATTTAGTATATTTGATAGCTTTAAAATCGATACATCATGAATCCAAAAATACTCATCACCTCATTAGTACTTTCCTCTATCTTTTTAACTTCCTGCAAAAAGGAATTAGAACCTCAGGAAAACACACCAAATTCTGAATTGGTAAAACTGGGATTGGCAAAAGATACGACAAAAGCAGCCCCTGTTGTTCAGACTCCTACTGCAGCAAATCCAAATACAGTTTTGAGTGCTAATGGCGGAATGAATCCTGCACACGGACAACCCGGACATCGTTGCGATATTGCTGTTGGGGCGCCATTAAATTCGGCTCCTACACAAGGACAAGCTACAACAACACAGCCTGCACAAACCGTTCAGGTCAAACCAGGGCAGCAAAATGTAGTGACCACAACAACTGTTACGCCAACAAAAGTGGCTAAAGGCATGAATCCTGCCCACGGACAACCCGGACACCGCTGCGATATTCCGGTGGGAGCTCCTTTAAATTCTCCGGCTGCTGCCAAACAAGCTGTTGCCGCCAATACAGCACAAAGCGGAACTGCTTCGCAAACTTTTACCGTAACACCTCCGGCGACAGACAATGCGGTTCCGGCTTTGTTAAGTACAGAAACAGCAACTGTAGCCGATGGAAAAAATCCCGCACACGGAAAACCAGGGCATCGCTGCGATATTGCAGTGGGTGCGCCATTACCAAAATCATAAGGAAGCCGAGAATTGTATAAATAATAATTTGGGCGTGCCACCAATATAAAAAGGGGCTGACTATTGCAATCGCTTAGTCGCCCCTTTTTATATTGCTGTCGGGCTTTCGCTGCTACTTCGGTAGCTTAGCTCTATCCCTCACGCGAGACAGTTTTCAGTCTCAGTTTCCGGTCTAATTTTGTCGTCCTGAGCGTAGTCGAAGGGCGACAATGTATAAAAGATTGTTTTATTCAATTTCAAAAATCGCCTGAATTTCTACAGCCGAATTAATCGGTAATGAAGCAGCGCCAATGGTCGCTCTGGCATGTTTTCCTTTTTCTCCAAAAACCAAAGCCGTTAAATTTGAAGCCGAATTCATAAGGGCTGCATGTTGCGTATATTCCGGAATGGTATTAAAATATCCGGTCAACTGTACACATTGTTTTACTTTGTTCAAATCGCCACCGCAGGCTTCTTTTAGTACCGCAATTACATTTAGCATCGTTTGATACGTAGCTTCTTTGGCCTGATCATCCGTAACTGTTGCGCCAACTTTTCCGGGATTCAGAATCTTTCCGTCTTTTAAAGCCACCTGATTAATGTACACTTTATGATCTGAAATCGTAAACGGAACATAATTCCCAACCGGTTTAGGAGCTTCAGGAAGCGTAATGTTATTGTCTTTTAAGGTTTTGTTGATATCGCTTTTAGCTTCAACGGCAGTTGTTTTTACTCCTTTACTATTTTCTGTAGTTTTCAATCCCGAAGCCACTCTCGCCAAAGCTTTTCCTTGTTCTTTGGCCAAATTCAATTCGCTTGCAGAAGGTCTCGTTCCCACAGATCCTGCCAATGAAGTAGCGCCAAACGGAGTGTTTCCTTGCGGAACCGTTTTGTCTAAAGTGGCCGTTCCCATAATCCCCGTTGGAACGATTATCATTCCGTGTGAGGCTAGAATGTTCCAGAACGATAAAATCGCAGCCTCTTTTCCGGCTCCCGATCCTGCCGACATAAACACAGTAGCTGGTTTTCCTTCCAGAGCTCTTGAAGTCCAAAGCGGAATACTTTGACCGAAGAAGTAACTCATATCGGCACTAATATTCGCAAAATGTACAGGGCTTCCAAATGCGATTCCGTCATAATTGGCCAATTCTTCGATAGTTGCAATGGGTAATTTTTCTACATCAGCATTCAGTTTTTCTTTTGAATTGATCGAAGGAACACGTTTTAGAATTGCTTTTGCATTGGGATATTCCTGAATTCCTTCGGCAATAGACTTGGCCATTTTATAAGTTCCGCTATTTTGGGAATAGATCAAAACCAGCACATTGGTTTCAGCTGATTTTACTTGTGCATTTGAACCAAAACCTATAAAAAGAGCTGTTAATAATAGCAGTAGTTGCTTTTTCATGAGGGGTAATTTTTAATAATTTGTAATGGATAATCTCAATTAAGAAACTTTTTATTTAAAAAAACAAGTTCTTCTTTTGGGATTGCAAAATTACTTCTTACAATATCAAAAAGCGTTATTATTATCTTAATTAAGGTTTTTTGGGTATAATTTATTTTAGGTCCCATCGGGACGAATATATTTATAAAAAAAATCAAAACAATATATTTAGAGCTCCGGAGGAGCAATAAATTTATAGGAAATTAAAAATGCACATCAACAGAACCCCATCGGGGTGACCTATCAAATTGTGCTAAAATTATATGTCGCTCCGCTGGAGCTGGATTAGAAAAACGCATACTCAAATTAGTCTATAGATATATCGCTCCGTTGGAGCTTTTGCTTAAAAAGAATAGAAAAAAATCTGCGTTATCTGCAAACCCGAGCGATAGCGAACAGGCGAAGCAATTCACGAATTATTATAAAGCAATAATTCGTGAATTCGTGGCGGAATTTTTTATTCACCTTTTCTAAAGAAATAAATTCTATGTATTCAAAAAAGGCACAGAAAAATCTGCTCAATCTGCGGAATCTGCGAGAAAAAAGTAAACACATTTCTCTCAAATAGCTGTGTGTTCAGAAAAATAAAGGCACAGAAAAAATCTGCTCAATCTGCTGAATCTGCGAGAAACAAAAAAAAGTAATCATTCTAATCTGTGAAATCTGTGGCAAAAAAAATTAACTTCGAGCAAACAAATCGCCTTACTTATGAAAAAAGCAATTCTGTACGGAGCAAGCGGGCTAGTAGGTTCCTATATTCTCGACAATTTATTAAACAACAATAACTACGAACAAGTAATAATTGTAGTAAGGAAAGATCTAAACATCCAGCATCCCAAACTAAAAACACTGATAGGTGATTTTAACTCCTTATCCAAAGTGGTGAAGGACATTCAAGCCGATGAAGTTTTTATCGCTCTGGGTACTACACAGAAGAAAACACCAGACAAAAAGTTATACTATCAAATCGATCACGATTACCCGATTCTGGCAGCAAAACTGGCGAAAGAAAACGGAGCAAAAGCGGTCTTTCTAGTTTCGGCTCTTGGTGCCAATGCGAAATCGTCGATATTTTATACGAAGTTAAAGGGAGAAACCGAACAAGGGATCATCAGTCTGAATTTAGAGCATACTTATATCTTTCGTCCTTCTATGATTTTAGGAGACCGAAAAGAAAGCCGACCGATGGAAAAAGTATTCATTGGAATATTCAAATGGATCAACCCAATATTTATGGGGAGCCTAAGTAAATACAAAGGAATAGAGGCCGAAGATATTGCCAAAGCAATGGTAAAAAGCGCAGAACAATTGGATCAGAAGGTAAGAATAGTACACTGGAAAGAAATGACGACTTTACTAAAATAAAAAAGGACCTTATCCGGATTAGAGATAAGGTCCTTTTTATGGATGGGATATAAATTAATACGCTTTCATTTTTTCGAAAGTAGTAGTTAAAGATTTTTTTGCCTTCGCCAATGCACCAATAAAAGCTTTTTCAAGCGTATCGGCATGGTCTGTAACGGTTACTGGTTGTAATTTTGCAGTACGAACTTCAATCACACATTTTTTGTCGTGCAGACTAAATTTCTCCCCGTTTTCGTCTCCAAAATGAACTTCAACGCGGGTAATTTTATCTTCAAAACGCTTTAAGCCTTTTTCTAATTCACCAGAGAAATAAGCTTCTAATCTTTCATGTCCTTCGATGTTCTTGTCGGTATTGATCTGAATTTTCATAATTGGTTTGTATTTAATGATTGTCTCTCAAAGCTATCTTTTTTTAGACAAAAACACAAATAGGTTAATAAAACATTAAGAAATTAATTGCAGTTTTTTTTGTCATTTCGATCGAAGAGAGAAATCACACAAGTAACTCCGCAAGGTTTGATTTAGATCGTAGAGTTACTCACGAGGATTTCTCATTCTTCGAAATGACATGCTTTATGGATGTTTTGTGTTTTACGTGCTATTTGTCATTTCGATCGAAGAGAGAAATAACACCTAGTATCAGGCTGAGCGACATGCAGAGTGTCACACCCAGTGTCAGGCTGAGCGAAGTCGAAGCCCCGGTCATTAAGTTAAAAACTAAGAAAACCCTCCATAACTTTTTTGCTTTTCATATCTTCGCAGTCCTAAAACTTTCAGATTATGAACTTGACTAAACTTTTGCCCGTGTGGTACGCTGGCGGTATTGGAAACAACTGCAACGCTCTGAAAGGCGTAGGACAGCTAACCCATTCGGGTTTTATATCCCTTAAACTTTCAGATTATGAGTACAAACACCTTCACCAAAGAAACCGAATTAAGGTTGGCTGATTTTTTCAGCAATTCGATTGATCCCGCAACAATGGCAAAAACCATTCGTCAGGTAAACTATGCACTTGCCTTAAGTGTAATGCAGGAACACGAATCTTTACAATCCGAGAAAACCAACCTCCAAAATGGATTTTACTGGCTCAATCAATTAGCCGAAATTTTAAATCCGTATCTGGATGTTGAATAAACTTGAAAAGCCACTGTGAAGTGGCTTTTTTTATGAGATTTCTTTGTTCCGCTTAGTTTGTCATTTCGAAGGATGAGAAATCTTCGCAAGTGGCTTAGTTGCGATTTTCAATCCTTTGCTTTTCTCTTGTTACATTTAATAATACACGAATTCAAATTCTTTTAATTTTAAATCTTGTTATGTGATCGCAAATATCACATTTTACAAAACTATCATTATCTACAAACATATCTATTTCAATTTCGTAATCACAAATAGGGCAATTATAAATAACGTCTATAAGTTTTATAGGCGGATTGAGTACAGTTGGGATTTCTAATATTGAATATTCAAT
>NZ_CAGKLC010000021.1 GCF_903469665.1 Flavobacterium sp. UGB4466
GAACCTGTGACCTTCGGGTTATGAGCCCGACGAGCTGCCTACTGCTCTATCCCGCGATGTTTCGGGTGCAAAGATACACAGTTAATACGGTTATGCAAGCTAAAAATGAAAATATTTTTAAATATCTTAATTTTAGATGCAAAGTACTGGCGTACAGTTTGTTGTGTTTTGTTGAGAAAAGTTTAAATTTTATATTTCAGTAATTCAGCATACGGATCTCCATTTAAACCTAATAAAAAAGCAAAAGCAGGTTCAGTTTTGTATCCCTTTTGTTTGAGTTTGACAATCTCTAATCGGAAATTTTCACCTTTTAATTGCAGAATTTCATGTTCTATGAGCATGTGCAGATGCGCATTCTGTTGTTGAGTTGGAATATTTTGTCCAAAGATTTCAAATTCAAAAGGGCCTATTCTAAAACTTGCAATAATCGATTCTCTGTTATCAATTACTGTTTCCCGAATGGTATAATTGTTTTTGTTTCCAAAAGCAGCATGGAGTTTTTCGATAAATTTAGTTTTGTTTTTCCAGTAACAAATGATATCCAAATCACTACTTTCGATATCAATCGCAATGGGGATGGTGCCCACTAAAATAGGATCAAATTCAACTAGGTCGCCCAAAATATTATGCTGAGTCAGGGTTTTATAAGCCTGAATTTGTTTGCTGTTTCCGTTTTTTAGATAGTCGATAGTGGTAAAATCAATCATTTACTATAATTCGTTTCTTCTTTAATTTCAGCCTTCAGTCTTTTGTTAATGTCGATTTTGGCATTGATAAAAACAAAAATAGTCGCTCCATACTCTCTTGCATATTTGTTGGTGATCTCACCTGCAATACGTGAAGATTGAAAGAAAGGGCTGGTTTCCTGAAGTTCGGCAGTTCTTTCCCAAGAGTTTTTAACTCTGATGACATTTTTGTAGGGTACATCAAGAACAAACCAATTGAGATAATCGGCATTAAAAGACACCGCTTTTATCCCTTTTTTAGAGTAATAATTTATGGCACCGGCTTGTCCGTAATTATCACAGAGTACCAGTGTTGTTTTAGGATTTGGAATTAGGGCATAAACAGAATCTGTTTTTCGGGCGAGTTCTTTCCAGCCCAGCATATCGGCAAAATCTTGTGGCAGTTCGTGGTCTTTTCCATCTTCCCAACGCAGCATACCAAGTTTTTTGTAGGCCTCTGGATTTTTCACGATGTATTCCGGACTTTTATTAGGAAAGGCTAAGTCGTACATCGGAATAAAAAATAACAATGGAAGGATAATGAAAACAGGTTTTAGATAACGTTTCCAGCCTGTTTGCAATACCTGAGAAAGAAAAACAGCTCCAAAAGCAATATAAACAGGGTACAAACCGATGGCATAATAAGCTTTGGCTTTGAAATACAGAAACACTGCCAGTGTAAAAACCATCGAAGCAAAAAAGAATCGGTATTTTTCGAATGGCTTGTAAAACAACAATGCATATAAAGCGGAAAGAATAACAAAGAGCGAACCGATGAAAAATAACAATTGCTTTTTTAAAAAATCCATTCGATCTACATTAACAAGCTGCGTTTCGGCCAACTCTTTCATGTGATGTACAATGGGGAAATGGTTGTTGTACTGCCATAAAAGATTTGGCAAAATTAGAACTACTCCTAAAAGCAGTGCCCCATAGAGTTTTTTCTCTGAAAATATTTTTCTTTGACGGGATAATAAAAGAGCAGGTAAGAGGCCGATAAGGAGAAATAGCATATTGTATTTGTTCAGAAAGCCAAAAGCAAAGACAACGGACCCAATGTAAAAGCATTTTTTGTTTTCGGTGGTCATGTACTGCACAAGCACATAATAAAAAGAAGTCCAGCATAAGATGTCCAACGAGTTAGGCTGGTACAAGATATTGATTCGTAACAAGGTCGAGAACGTAATGCAGGTGGCGCCTAAAATTAGGGCGTATAAGTTTCCTTTCAAAGCCTCAATCGTTTTCCAAACCATCAAGAGCGTTAAAACTCCAAAAAGGACAGGGAAAAACTTGACCCAGAAAACCGAATTTCCAAGTAAAAGGATAAGGTAAGAAATCCAGGAAGTAACCGGCGGAACCGATAAATAGCCCCATGCCAAATGATGCGCCTGATCCAGATGCAGGTATTCGTCGCGCTGCAAATCATATTCGGGACTTATTAAGATATATTGCAGTATAAATTTTAAGGCGATAAACCCGAGTAAAATGATGGTTTTTTTGGTCATGGTGGTTTTTGGTTTTTTAAACGGTCGTTTTTGGTAATAGTTTAAAATTAAAGCTAATATAAGTTTATTTTGGATTTTGTGGTGAGATTTGTTTTGTTGTAATCTTTCTGAAATGGAATAAAATTACCCGATAATGGAGCAGGATTGCACTTTTAAATTAGATAACTTGCAATAATCAATTATTTAGAAGATAAATATGGTCTTCCTTAAAATTCAAATTGATCGGTTTTGAATTTCACCAATTCAGAATCGGTTTTATTTCATTGATTTATTTTTTTTTAATTTAACAGGTTATTGTTTTGAGAGAATTATCTAATTGTTTTTTAATTGTTTTAATAAATATTTTTTTTATGAATTTATCCTTTGGACAAAGTAGTTCAAAAGATAAAATTTACACGCAAACTGATTTTGAGAAAAACAAAATATTTAATGAAACTTATAGCTTTTGGGACAAAGATCGGAAGAATTGGTTTTCAGTATCAGCTGACACTTCAAAAATATCTTATTTTGTAGATGCCCGAAATTATAAAGGGATCGTTAATTACGGGGTAACTTTTCGCACTAAAACTTTTAGGAATTTTAACTTTTTTGAGCATTTGTCTATGTGTTTTTTAAAAGTTGAAATTAGTAAGTGTTCCTATAATCCAAAAGACAGTATTGCAGACATTGAAGGTTTTGTGAGTGGAAATAATGAATGGGGAGCTAACGTTCTGATTAAAACAAAAAGAGAAAAGGAGTACGTCGAAATCTTTTTGGGAGAAAAAATAAATACGACAAAGATCTGTTATTTGGGACAAACCGTCAACAAAGATTCTGTCGAAGTAAAATTAAATAGTAAAGAAGCAAATGAATTTACTGTCTTGGATACATTTCCTGCGTTTTATTTTAAAAAAAAATATTCTCATTACAAGACAGTTTTGGGAAACAGATTTCCTTTTAAAATAAGCGGTAAAGTCAATAGAAACTCGCTGCTTGCTTTCGGTTCAAGTTATTCTGAAATATTTGATATAGGAGCTATGATTTATGATTCTGAAAAGAATAAACGAAACAAAATAATCCGTAGGGAAAATTATGACTGCATCCCCTTAATTACAGCTAATAAACGGGTAGCAGATATTGAGAAAGAAAAAGTACAAAAACAGGAGATCAATTATTACACTTATACACAGAATGCTGAGAACTATATTCTAGGCAGGCAGTTTGGCAAAGCAAAAGAAGAGTATAATGTTTTAGCTCAAAAATATCCCATACTATTTGCGAGAGATATTCATAATGCTATGCGTTGCGCCATACTGTCAAGAGATTATAAAAATGCCTTTTGGTGGGGAGAAAAACTGGCATTAAAAGGCATTGAATTGCCGTATTTTAATTCTAAAATTTTTGCTGTTTTGAGGAAAAATGCGGAATGGAAGAGCTTT
Organism: Flavobacterium sp. UGB4466; assembly: GCF_903469665.1. Classification (GTDB taxonomy): domain Bacteria; phylum Bacteroidota; class Bacteroidia; order Flavobacteriales; family Flavobacteriaceae; genus Flavobacterium; species Flavobacterium lipolyticum. The sequence continues at coordinate 3,649 of NZ_CAGKLC010000021.1, forward strand.
AGTGTCAAATACGATTCCGTTTCTAAAAATGCGCAGTATAAATGGAATTTAAACCTAAAAAAAGAATTAACAGATTTACTTGATGAAGATCAGGCTGAATATGGGCTTGAAAACCGAAAGAGTCCGAAAGTATTATATGAAACAACAGAAAAAGTTACCGGTAAACTGATCGATTTACTGAAAAAAGAAGGTTACCCTTCCGAAGAAAAAATAGGCAGTCTTGTAGTAAGGGATACTGTTTTGATCCCTTTTCCTGATTTTAATGTTTTAATCCTTCATGCCATACAACAAACGCCAAAAAATAGTAAAGATCTAAACGAACTGTTGGATAAAAGCACTATTAATTTGGAATACGATCAAAAAAGGAGTTTTAATAACACCATAGGGTATGGATCTTGTTTTCGTATTTATAAAGGCAATTTATACAGTTCCAAGTCGTGTGGAAGAACTAATGATGCTGAAGTTCGAAAAATTGCATTCAAATTTAACAACCCTAATGGTTTTATTACAGATTATGGTAATTATGTGGTTGAAGCACACGATTCCAAAGATGAAAAATTGGTTGATGAGGACTATAAAAAAAAATACAATTTAATCATGAAACTTACGGATGACTGGGCGTTTTATGATAAGTATTAATAATTAGGATTTTGATATAGTCAAGGTGTAGATGAGTTTGTAAATAATGTTATCGACTGCTTAGACCGGGGTTTTGTAAGAATAGGGGAATCTGATAAGGTTGTAATTGAAAGCATGAATTTTAGTAATGAAAAAAGCTCTTATACTTTGAAAAACGCTTTATTTAGAAAATATAGAATTAGAAGAAGTGTAAAGTGTCTGGTTTAATGGGAGGTGCATCAATTCCAGGGAGAACGACTATGAAAATAAATGTTATGAAGTTCTCAATGATGCTTTCGTGTTACAAAAGCCGGTTAAAAAAATTGGAAAGAGTAGTCCGTTAACCGGAATTCAAACTAATATACAAAGCTTCAGAGAAATCCGAAGCTTTGTATGAAGATCTAAACACATTTAGTTGGCTCTGCTTCTTTCTTCCTCATTTCCAAAATCACGTTGTTTGGATTTGATGTTTTGATTACCAAATTTATAACTCAATGAAATTCTGAAACCTCTCGTGTCTGAATAGCTTTTTACATTGGTTTTAATATGGTTGGAATCATAGGAAATCAATGGTTTTTGTGCGTTCAGTAAATCTTCGCCAATGATGGTAACCGAAAGATTTTTGTTGAAAGTTAACAGCTTAACAGAGATGTCAAGAATATTTAAAGTCGAAATATTAAAGATCTGATAACGACCAGGAAGCTGTAAACCATAGTTTAAGCCAAGAAATAAGGTTTTATTAGTGTTTATGGTAAAATCATTATTGCTGTAAAGGTATCCGTTATAACCATCGATGGACTGAATAAATGCAGTTTTTGATTTTACATTCTGATAGTTTAAATTGAATCCGGTAAAGCTGTTCCACCACGACCATTTGTTGAAATTATAAGAGGTCGAAAGTCCAATTTGGTAAGTATTAGCATAGTTTAAAGGCGTGTTTCTGGTAACATTCGTATTCGGATCGATGATCGATAATTCCTGTCCAAAATCGGAAACCTGAGAAAAGTAAACAGAGTTTACCCATTTTTGATTTCGGATAAACGAGAACTCAAAATTATCAATCAATGAAGGCTTTAAGTACGGATTACCTTCGGAATAATAATAAGGACTTGTTTTAATGACAAAAGGATTCAAATAATCAAAATCAGGTCTGCGGATTCTTCTGCTGTAGTTTAAGGAAAAAGAATTATTTTCGTTTGGTACATAAGTCAGATAAGCTGTTGGAAATAATTTGATGTAATTGTTGGTGTTCGTTTGATTCAAATTTTCAGAGTAACCTTTGGTTTGTGTTGCTTCGATTCGTAGACCAATTTGAGTTTCCCATTTTGAATTTATTTTTTTACTTCCGGAGAAATACAAAGCCTGATTGTATTCTTTATAATTGAAAACATTGGATTGATTGGTGTTGAAGACGGGAGTTCCGGTTTCGTTATCGTACACGATCAGATTGTTGTTTGTATTGGTGTGGAAAGTTTTCGCTCCAAAACTAAGATTTGCCCAATCGTACGGTAAAGTAACGTCAATATTGGCCGAGTAATTTTTGATTGCATTGACATTTGAATTTGTCGAAGAAAAGTAACCTCCGGGGATATTATTTTTACTGCTGTCCAGTTCATTCCCTGAAAAGAAACGATAATCTTTCTTGTTATACTCAAAATAATCCAAGTCCATCGAAATATTTTTTCCTAAACTGTCTAATACAATCGAATTATGAAAGTTAACGGCATTCATTTTCGGGTTATTTTTCGCATTCGCATTCGAAGCGATATAGGAATTCGCCGTTCCGTTTGCATTATCATAAATAGTGGTAAAAGGATTGTTTGCATTTACTTTATCCGTAAAACTGCCAAGGTATTTAAGTCCGGTACTCCATTTTTCGGTTACTTTATAATCAAGACCAAGGCCTAAACTTAAAACATCGGCTGTTGATCTGTTTTGAACGTCCTGTTTCCAGGTTTCGTCTTTGTAGAAAATAGAACTTTCAGAAGTAGTCAGTAATTTTTGTTTCCCTTTGCTTGCAGTGGCCTGTACCGAAAGGTTATCGTGATTGTACGTAAAAAGTCCGTTCACGTTTCCGCCTGCGTATGTTTTTTGTGTGTAGGATGTTCCAAGATTAGCATTCCATGAGTTTGCTTTTGCCGTTTTTAATTTAATATTAATAAGACCGCTATTGCCTTCCGCATCATATTTTGCAGGCGGAGTTGTAATTACTTCAATACTTTTAATATTATCAGAGGGAATTGATTTCAGAAATGCCGCCAGATCTTCCTGAGGCATTCTTTGCAAACGATCGTCAATCATTACTAAAATTTCTCCTTTACCTACAATCGAAACAACCTCGTTTTGAACCCTTACGGTAGGCGTCGCTTTTAAAGCATCTAAAGCGGTTCCTCCGGTGGCTGTTACAGAATTTTCGACATTAAAAACAAGGCGGTCTACTTTTTGTTCAATCAGTTTTTTTCTTGATTTCAGCGTTACCCCCTCCAGCTGTACCGATTCTTTAATTTCAATGATACCCAGATCTGTATCGTGATCAATTGTAACTTCGCGGTTCATATATTCTGTTCCAAATTGTTCCAATATCAAACGGTAATTTCCTTTTGGTACTTTCAGAACAAAACTCCCCAAACTGTCGGTTGAAGCCTGAGCAATTAAAGTTTTTTGAGAATTGAACAAACTGCCGATGATAAATTCAACAGCTGATTTATTTTGATTGATTACTTTTCCTTTAAGTTCGTATTGCTGAGCAAAAGAATACGTTTGAAATAAAAAGGCAAGTACTAAAAGGCTACTATTTTTCATGGTTTTTAGATTAATTACGCTGCAAAACTGCGCCGAAAAAATGCCTAAAACTACTTTTATCGACAAACCCCCGGGATTAATCTACAAACCCTGTTTTGGACTTTTTTATGAATGCATATCTTTGAAAAAAACAAAAAGATGTATAAAGGAACATTATCAAAAAAAGTAGAAGTATTCATTCACATTATATATTGGCTTTTGATGGGGTATTTCACCTTTGTTAAAAATTTAATCCAGGCCAAAAACTACACCCCGGATCTGTTCCTGTCTACGTATATGATTGTGTTTGTACTAACCTTCTATTTTCATTATTTTGTGGTGATGAAATTGGTTTTTAAATCCTTTCAATGGAAAAGATTTTTTGCAGGAGTATTGGTTTCGTACTTGTTTTTTACGGCCTTACGATGGCTGTTGGAGCAGGAGATAAGTCAAGTTTTATTCCATAGAATCAATTACACCAATCCCACCTTTTTTAATTATATGGAAGACAATCTGCACTACAGCAGCATGTCAGTCATTTTAAGTTCACTGCTTTGGTTTGTGATTTATTTTATTCGTTTGCTCGAGTACAATCAGGTTATTTTGGAAGAAAGCAAAAACACCGAAATAAAATTTCTGAAAGCGCAAATCAATCCGCATTTTATCTTTAATACCCTGAACAATATCTATTCGATGGTGTATTTTCAATCCGATAAATCGTTGATGGCCATCGAAAAATTAAGTCAGATCATGCGTTTTACCACTTATGAATCTCAAAAAGAAAAGATAAAACTGGCAGATGAAATCGATTATATTAAAGCCTATATTGAGCTCGAACAATTGAGGCATCAGGACAGTGCTTTTATTGATTTCAGAATTGAAACTCAAAATATTTCTGAAGAAATTCCGCCTTATATCTTGTCTCCGTTAATTGAAAATGCTTTGAAACATGGCGTAACATCCAATGAAAAGCCAATTTTAATTGAGTTACGTTTAGAAGATAAGAAGCTTAATTTTAAAGTAGTCAATGATATTGCCGTGCAAAAGAAAGACAAGCTGGGAGGCATTGGATTAAGTAATTTGAAAATGAGACTGGAAATTCATTATCCGCAGAAACATCAAATAAAAGTAGTCAATCAAAACAACCAGTTTACAGCTGAACTTGAAATAGAATTAAAATGAAAAAAATAAATTGTATCATATTAGACGACGAACCTTTTGCAGTAAAATTAATGGCAGACTATGCTTCTAAAGTGCCGAGATTAAATGTTTTATATGCTGATTCAGATGTTTTTAAAGCCATTGAGATACTGAACAATGAGACTGTCGATTTAGTCTTTATCGACATTCAGATGCCACAATTAACGGGGATTGAATTGATGCAGATGTTCAATCAGAAGCACAATTTCATCATCACTTCTGCGTATCCGGATTATGCTTTAGATGTTTTTCAGTTTCATGTTATAGATTATTTACTCAAGCCAATTGTTTTTAATCGTTTTTATCAGAGTGTAGAGAAATTTATCCGTTGGCAGGAAACCATGCAAAACCAGCAAACCGATGATTTTCTGTTTGTAAAAGCTGATCGAAAGCATCATAAAATAGCCACCGAAAATATTCTTTACATTGAAGGACTTAAAGACTACATCAGGATTCATACCAAAGGCGAAAAAATTATGGTTTTGGAAAACATGAAAGATATTCTCGAAAAACTTCCCCTAAATCAATTTGTCCGCATTCATCGTTCGTACATTATTCCAAAAAATAAAATAAAAGTGATCGAAGGCAATCAGATACAATTGACTGGCGGTGAACAACTCCCTATTGGTGAAACTTACCGAAAACTGGTGAGTGACTGGCTGAGTTAGTGGTCTGAAAACTACAATTGAGTCACTTTATATAGACGAACAATAATTAATCTTAAAACCTGTGAACCAAATTCACAGGTTTTTTATGTTTTTATTTGTAGGAATATACCGATTGTTTATTGAAAAATACCAGTTGTTTCTTTTGAAGTTGGTATCTGGTGTACGTGCTCTAAATTTACTATCATATCGATTAAAAGAAGGTAAATAGTTGCTAGTCTATAATAATTACTATAGGAGAAAAACATAATTGCTATTTGAGAATTTTGAGATTCTATAAAGTATATGGGTAGAAAATTAAAATACAATCTCAACGAATTTTAGTTTAAGGTTCAATAGAGTAAAATGTAATTTTAAATAATAGAAGAGTGATGCAAAAAAAGACAAACGCAGTTCTTAAATATATAAAAGAGGGAGTTCTTTTTTATATTTTAGTGTTAATGGTTAGTTGTCAAGATGACTTACACCATAGTGAAGACAAGAATACCTTAAGTCTTCATAGTAATTACGAAATAACAGATGGTACTATTAAAATTGAAAGCAAACAAAGGTTAAAAGCTATTCTGTCTTCATATCAGAATGATATAAAAAATCAAGATGATTTTAATGACGAAATCAGAATAATTCAAAATAGAGGTTTTAAGCCTTTAACACCGATATTTGATCGGAATGATAATCAAAAATTAGAAGATTTTGTACGTGCAAAAAAAGCAAGACAACAAAAAACAAGTTCTACTCATAGCAAAAATATTGCAGAATCTGTAGATGAAGATTTTGATGTTGAGGACGATTTGATACAAGACCCAGGCTTCGCTGCATTATTAAATGAGGAAAGAGAATTAATTATTGGCGATAGTTTATATAAATATACTGATCATGGATTATACTTCTGCCTAGAAAAAGACAGACAAAAACTTTATAATTATTTAAAAGATTTAAGTTCTTCATCAAAAAAAAATAATGGAATTGGAATGACTGCAAAGGTTCCGCAAGATAAAGATGGAATTTCTTTCTTTATACCAGAAGAAAGTACTTTTCAAATAGTTCCTAATTCAAATACACTAGGCCAAAGCTCTTTTTCTGGGCTTCCAACACCAAAATTAGCAAAATCGAGTTTAGAGATTTCGAGAATAGATAAGGATGGTTTTTTTGAAAAAATATTTGGTGAAACTGAAGTCGATACTGAAGATTTTGATGACGGTCGTAGAATTAAAGTTAAGTTTTGGAATCAAAATTATTTCATATTTTCTTCTTTAGGTTGTAGTGCCAGATTTCAAAAAAGAGTGAAGATTCTAGGTATTTCGGGTTGGCAAAAATCATATGCTGATCAGATTGAACTAGGCATTAATGATATTTCCTATGATTATAATTTTAATGTACCTGTTTATAATGCTGCTAAATATAATTATGAAAACTTTTTTATAGAAATAAACGGTGTAAAATATGTGGGATCAGGGAAGCAAATTATTGAATTTCCAAGTGGTTCAACAAATTTCCCTTTCGCAGGGGCTTCCCCGCAAGAAGTAACAGTTCGCATATTTAATAAAGACTTATTTGATGTAAAGTATGATGCGAATAAAGTTTACAATCAAGCGGTAGATTTAGCCGTAAAACAAGCATTTAAAAATATTGTATCACTTAATCCTTCTCAGGCATCACTTGCCAAGCAAGTAGAGAGTGGCGAACTTCTATATAAAGTAATTGCCGTAAATCCACTTTCTAATAAAGTTACTATATCTACACACGGAGTTAAATGGACAAACAATAATGATAATGCAATTACTCACTACTTTGATTTTAATTTCCTTTTAACATATAAATCTAATTACAATAATCCCGAAGATTATTTAAAAGGATTACAAGGCTCAAGAAAATATACAAGCATTAGAGCAGATATTTATGGAGCTGCTCTTCATGATAACATATGGAAAGGGAGAAGATTGATTTTAGGGAATAAATAAGTAAAAACGAGGTTAATTTATTTGGTTTGATTTTAAAATAATAAAAATGAAAAGGCACATCGCAATTTTGTCATTATTATTAGGATTTGTGAATTTAAATGCACAAAATGAAAACGATTATTTGGAGAATAATTTGTTAAAAGTAAATATATTGTCTTCAGGTATTACATATGAAAGGAGTTTAAATAAGAATACGACATTATGTACAGACTTGAATCTTAATCTGTGGTTTTCTTACAATAGTAACTTAGGTAGTAATTTATTATTTACACCATATATAAGAGAACAATACAGGTACTATTATAATATTGAAAAAAGAAATTCAAAAGATAAAAATAGTAAAAAACAATTCGGCTAATTTTATAGCATTGAATGGAAGTTACTATCTAAGACCTATTGGTAATTCTGTACATGTAAGTGTATATGATGGATTTACAGTTGCCCCAATTTGGGGGTTACAAAGGATGTATGAAACAGGGATAAACATTGGTTTGGTATTAGGTCCAAGTTATAATTTCGGGACAAAAAAAGAACCGTGGATTTTGTACCAGTAATTAATTCTACCCTGGGATGGGGTAATTGGTAAATAAAAAGTATGAAAAATATTTTCACATTGTTTTTTTTAATCTCATTAGGAACTTACGCACAAAAAATTAGACCTTTTGTTGGAGTTTCGGCCTACATTGATACAGACTTTGATGGATCACTTTTTGGCGATCTGAAAATGGGAGCGGAGTATAAATTAGTTTATTATTTGAAGCCGGAAATAGAAATTAATTATATGTTTGGAGCTCTTGAGAAACTTACTGATAGAGACAATACAGGACTGCTTTTATCTGAATATTCGAAAAAAGTATCTGCCGTAAATTATAGTTTTTGTCCTAAAATTATTCTAGGGAATAAAAATGGCGATGGTACTGGGTATTTACAAATTCTTCCTAAATATACTTATTCGAGCATTCAGGCAACCGGAAATAGATTATCTAGGAATCAGGGTAATTTGTCAAAACCTCTTGAAGAAAAAGAAAAAGTCTCCACTAATCAACATTCTTTCGGGATAGGTTTGGGATGTGCCATAGATTTGACAGATGACAACTCCCAGTCATTGGCAGTAAACATTTATTTTAATAATATAAATTATGGAAGTGCACTAAATATGTTGAAACAAGATAGGAAATTTAAAACACAAGATGTGATTGGATTTGGTTTAAATTATTACTTTGTTTTCAAAAAAAAGAGCAGAGTCTGAATTCTACTAGATGCCCAGGTAAAAGAACAGAGTGTAGAGAAATTTATCCGTTGGCAGGAAACCATGCAAAACCAGCAAACCGATGATTTTCTGTTTGTAAAAGCTGATCGAAAGCATCATAAAATAGCCACCGAAAATATTCTTTACATTGAAGGACTTAAAGACTACATCAGGATTCATACCAAAGGCGAAAAAATTATGGTTTTGGAAAACATGAAAGATATTCTCGAAAAACTTCCCCTAAATCAATTTGTTCGCATTCATCGTTCGTACATTATTCCAAAAAACAAAATAAAAGTGATCGAAGGCAATCAGATACAATTGACTGGCGGTGAACAACTCCCTATTGGTGAAACTTACCGAAAACTGGTGAGTGACTGGCTGAGTTAAGTGTTTAAAAATTGTAGTTGATTTATTGGATACAAATCGATTGCCCTTACTAAATTAATTTCAAGACCTGTGAATCAAATTCACAGGTTTTTTTATGTTTTTATTGCGAAAACACACCGATTATTTCTTAAAACACACCAGTTATTGCTTTTGAAATTAATCTCGAATTCGATCCTATATATTTGGTACAATTACGAAGAGAAAAGTCATAAAAACAAAATCTTTGTGCGTCATCAATCTTTATTCTTTGTAACGAATAGAAATTGTTGCACAACACCCTGAAATACCACTTTAGCAGGGAACTATTTCCCAATTTTTTGTTGATACATTAGAAACTAAGATGCAATTTATTTACAGTATCTGTTCGAATTGTATAATGGCATTTGCTATTTAAATACCACAACTTTTGTTTCAAGATAATAAGAAGAAAGAACTTAAATGCTTCTTTTATTCTTATACGATCAATTTCCCTGACTAACCAAAACCATTAATTGTATATAGTATGAAGAAAATGACTATGATGAAAGCCCGAACGGCATCTCTATTTTATTTAAAACGGACTTTGAAGGTCAAACTAACCGCATTTTTAATTATTGCTTCAATATGTGATGCTCAATCCGAAAACTACGATCGAAATACTAAAATTTCGAAAGAGCTTCCCCTTTATGGCCTTATGGGAAAAAGTACAGACCAAAAGAAGGTTGAGGGTGTCGTAAAAGACAATAAAGGCATGCCTTTGACCGGAGTGACAGTTTCAGTCAACGGTAGTAAACAGGGAACAGTTACTAATTTTGACGGTAAATATGAAATTGCTGTAAATGAAGGTGATGTAGTAAGTTTTAGTTTTGTAGGTTTCGAAACTAAAACTATTAAGATTACCAATCAGGTTTTACTTAATGTTACTCTAGAACCCAGTACTAATAAACTGGACGAGCTTGTTCTGGTAGGGTATGGAAAGATGTCCCGGGATAAAATTACCGGTGCTGTAACAAAATTGGATACCAAAGTATTAAAGAATACACAAAATGTATCTTTTGCAGATGCGTTGATTGGAGTTGTTCCCGGGTTATTTGTACAGGAAAATTTTGCCTCTCCGGATGCACCGCCTTCTATTTTATTAAGAGGTATTGGCTCGATAAGCGCCAGTACAGACCCTCTGATTGTTGTTGATGGTGTTCAGATGCCCAGATCAGGATTGGGGGCTTTTGCCTTAAATGCTGCAGACATACAGGAAATTAGTGTTTTAAAAGATGCGGCATCAACCTCGATTTACGGATCTAAAGGAACCAATGGAGTCATAATGATCACTACAAAAAGAGGAAATAGGAATAACAGGCTGCAGGTTACTTTTAATACCAGACTTGGAGTGAAAACAGCAGATCAATCATTCACCAATGACTTGATGACTGGTTCTCAGAAATTAGACTTTGAAGAATCACTGGGTTTTTATAAAACAAATCCGGCATTACTTCAAAGCAGAAGGGCATTAGGCAAAAATGTAAATTGGGCAGATTTGCTTTTAAAGAATGAAGTAAATAGGGAAAATGATATTTCTTTCTCCGGAGGTTCCGATAAAGCGAATTATTATACTTCTGTAACGTATAATAAGGTCGATAATATTTTTGGGGGTGATTATACAAGATATACGGCAAGCACTCGAATCGATTTTGATTTGGGGCGTAAATTAAAAGTTGGATTTTCAGGAAATTTCGGAAATGTAAAGGACGTGAATAAACGTACTGTAGGCTCTCCTTTTTCAAATGCATTTATGTTAAACCCATGGTTGAGTTTTCTTGATAATAAAGGAAATCCGTTAAGGCTTTTGGATGTTGGCAGTGCTGCGGGAGTTCCATACAATCCATTATTTGTAAGAGATAATACAATTGTAAATTCCAATCGAAAAAATATTGGAGGAAGTGTAAATTTGACTTATACACCTTTCAAATGGTTAAGTTTGAATGGAGTTTTAGGAGCTAATTATAATAACTCAAAGGGTAGTACTTTTGAGAAAGTACTTGTAAAAGGCGGAACACTAACCAGTTCTAGTGGTGATAACAATAACTATACAGCTACGCTAACAGCTACTATAGCAAAGAAATTTGAAAAACATAGTTTTGACTTAGTATTGGGTAATGAAGTTAATGAATATGAAACCAACAGTCTTTCTGTACTGGCTAATACTTTTAATTCTGATGCTATACAAATCATAAGCGCCGCAAAAACGATCACTTCAGCTACAGAACAAAAATCACAGGCGGGTTCGTTGTCGTATTTCTCACGACTAAATTATAATTTTGATAATACTTATAACCTGTCATTATCCTTTAGAAGAGATGGTTCTTCCCGTTTTGGAGCGAATAACAAATATGCCAATTTCTGGTCAGTTGGTACATCCTGGAATGCTTATAAAAATTTATTTAAAGAGAATAAAATCGTAAGTTCTTTAAAATTCCGTGCCAGTATTGGTACTTCAGGAAATGACTTTATTGGAGATTTTGCTTCCCAATCCTTATATAGTTACTCTAGTCTATACATTTATGCAGGTAGCACCGTGCCATATCTGTCACGCGGAGAAAACCCAAATTTAACCTGGGAGAAGAATTATAATAAGAACTTCGGTATTGATTACGGATTGTTTAATAATCGTATTTCCGGAACTGTTGATTATTATATCAGAGATACCAGAGATCTATTAAACAATAAGCCAGTTCCGTTAACTTCAGGTTTTAAAGAGTTAATCTCTAATATCGGAAACTTTAGAAATGAGGGGGGTGAGATTAGTCTTCATACTGTAAATTTAAAAGGCAAAGATTTTAACTGGACCACTGATTTTAATATCGCTTTGAATAAGGGAACAGTTTTGGCCTTGTCCGACAAGAAAGATATTATTAACAATGCGGGATCTACCGTATTCCAGGAAGGAAGTGCTATACGATCTTTTTATATTGCAGATTGGGCTGGTGTTAATCCGGTCACAGGTTTTAATCAGTACAGAACTCAGGATGGAACGCTAGTGGATTACAATACCAATAAAACGACAACCAACCTAACAGCAATTACTAACTTGAGACAGGTTAGCAACAAAACTGCTATGCCTAAATATTATGGAGGTTTAACCAATACGTTCAGATACAAACAACTTGACCTGTCAGTCTTGATATCTTATGCTGGCGGACATTATGTTTTGAATGAAGGAATCTATAATTTATATAACAATCCGGCTTACAATCAAAGTACAGCTGTGCTTAATGCTTGGAAAAATTCCGGAGATCAGTCAAATATAGCTGTAAGACAAGTGAATACAGTTACCCCTACAGCATTCCTAGAGTCGGACTACAAAAATTCTACTCAATTTTTAGAGAATGCGAGTTACATTAAATTGAAAAACTTGGCTCTGGGATATACACTTCAAAAAAATGTTTTAGAGAAAACAGGAATCGAAAGTCTAAGAATTTATGTTCAGGGACAAAATCTTTTTACCAAAACGGCTGTAACCTATATTGATCCGGAATATGCCACTGCGGCTGGAGGCATTGGACTTTCTTCATCCATTGTGAGAGCGTATTCTCTTGGATTTAATGCTAGTTTCTAATAAAAAAGGATCACAAAATATATTGTTATAAACGTTTATCCGCTAACAATAATGATAAAAGAATTTTTATTCAACAGAAAAAAAATGAAGAACAACATATGAAGACAAATATAAAATTATTTTTTACGGCAGTGATAGTTACTTTTTTTAGCAGCTGCTCTAATGATATTATCAACAAAGAACCTCTGGATCAATTGGCTCCGGAAACACTTTTTCAGACAGAAGGCGGTTTCAGAAGTGCCTTAGACGGCGTTTATGCCGTTATGAAACAAGATTTTTACGGGTATTATTTTGGAATTTATACTATTCCGGAAGCTATTAGTGACGATCTTTTAGGTTCTGCAAATTCAAAAGATTTCTCTTTCGATAACAGTTTAGGCGCCATGTACCCGTTGGCGTACAATAGTGCAACCGGTAATGTAGAGGGATTTTGGAGAATTTCTTATCAGGCTATTAATAATGTGAATACGATTATCAAGATGGCAAGAGCAAGTTCATTACCCAATAAAGATGCTTTTTTGGGAGAAGCCTTAGGTATAAGAGCACTACTATACTATAATTTATACCGCTTTTATTCACCAGCTTATAGTATTGATAAAAAAGCATTATCGGTACCCTATCGATTTGAAACGGATAAATTATTAGATGTAAAACCCAGGAGCACTTCAGCCGAAGTGATTCAGTTTATTCAGGCCGATTTGAATGAAGCAGCAGCTTTAGCTACCAATACAGTTAACTCCTACAGAATTTCTAAGACGGCTATTTATGCATTGTCAGCCCGTGTATGTCATGAGACAGCTGATTACAAAAATGCAATTGTATACAGTAATCTGGCATTAACAGATGCGAGATATAAATTAGATAACACACTGGCTGCTTTGCAAAAGGAATGGGATAAGGACGATTCCGGTGAAATTATTTTCAGAATACGTTTTGAAATACTGAAATGGGACAAAATGCGGCACTTTTTGCCATACCGGTTCTTTCAAGTTATCCCTATTTAGTATCGACCGATTTAATCAATCTTTACGATAAAACTAAAGATTTACGATTTACAGTATATTTTAAAAATCATCCTACCATCGCAAACAGTTATTATCCTAAAAAACAAGCAGGAACCCGAACCACAACTGCCTCGGCATCAGATCCCGGTAATATAGATTTAAAACTAATGAGAGTACCTGAACTGTACTTAATATTGGCAGAATCATACTTACAGGGTAGTGACAATGCATCGGCATTAATTAACCTTAATAAATTAAGAAATGCCAGAGGTTTAGGAAATTATACAGGGACCGATCTGGGTAAAGAAATTTTAAACGAGAGAAGAAGAGAATTAGCCTTTGAAGGCTTTAGATTTACCGATCTTAAAAGACTTGGATTAGGTTTTAAAAGAGCAGACGGTACTGGTTTATTGGCGAATGCTAACCGATTTGCATTGCCTATTCCACAAACTGAAATAGATCGTTCCGGGATTGCACAAAATCCGGGATATTAATGCCGATATTTTAGGAGGAAGTAATATTCCTATTTGAATACTACCTCCTATTCAACAGTTTTAACAATGGTATAAAATCCTTTTTAAATGAAAAAGAAACGAGTCCTTATTTTATGGTTTGTATTACTTACTGCGATAGTTGGACATTCACAAAGCAAACCAACGCAAGCTAAACTAAAACCTAAATTAACCATACTAAAGAATGGATTTATTTTTGACGATAATTTTGGGCTAAAGACTGGCAGTATCATAATTGAAGACAATCAAATTATAGATTTATTGTATACGAATGATCTTAGTAAATATCCGGAAGCCACAATAATTGATATCACTAGAAAATTTGTGATGCCGGGATTAATAGATACGCACGTTCATCTGGCAACAGTTCCTAATCTCACTAGAGAAAAGAGTAATAAATACATGGAGGATCAGCTTTCTAAAATGATTTATGCCGGTATAACAACAGTTAGGGATATGACAGGAAATGCAATTATCCTTGCCGATTACAAGCAAGTGAGTGCCCTGAATCAACTGCCGGCGCCTTCCATTTTTTACGCAGCTCAGTTTGCGGGACCAGATTATTTTAATTTAGTGAGAAAGCATACTACAGAAAAAGATACTCCGTGGCAACGTACTATTACAGATACAACAAATATTAAAATAGTTGTGGCAGCAGCAAAAGGAGCAGGTGTGAGCGGAATAAAGATCTATAATGATTTAAGTGCCCGCATGATAAAAAAAATTGTAAAAGAAGCAAAAAAGCAGGGATTACAGAGCTGGAGCCATGCGGCAGTATTCCCAGCTACGCCAACCGATGTTGCCAATGCCAAAGTGAATTCGATGTCACATGCCTTTGATATAGCCTATGGCTTTTCTTCAGGGAAAATGGATCACTCAAAAAAAATACCTGCCATCGATACTATAAAAATGGACAAGTTATTACTCTTGATGAAAGCAAATAATGTGATACTGGATCCGACCAATTATCTGGCAAACAACAATAAACTTTTTGATGGGATGAAAATAACTAAAAGAGCTCACGAACTCGGTGTTAAGATATCTACAGGAACAGATTGGCCTTATTTATTCGAAAAAGACAATAGTGTCCCATTGTTCAAAGAGATAAAAATATTGACAGACAGCTGTGGTTTTACCAACAAAGATGTTCTCATAAGTGCTACACGAATTGGGGCAGAAAGTATTGGAGTACAAGACAGAGGGAGCATAGCTATAGGCAAACGTGCAGACCTTTATGTAATCAATTCAAATCCTTTACAGAATATTGAAAATTTGAAAGATGGCTTTATGACCATTAAATCGGGGATCATTTATACGAAAGAATAATTTTCAAAAAGGTTCCAATGAATAATTATAAAATAAAGTTTAAAAGAAAAATCTAATGAAGAAATGGTATTGTTTAAGAATTATAGTTTTTATTCTTAGTATAAATTGCTTTGCACAGAAAAGCACAAAAGACTATGTACGTTTGTCCGGAAAAATTACAGATAAAAATTCAGATTCTTTGCTTGTTTTCAAGAACAGAACTAAAATTAAAAGAATTAATGTTAATAAAGACGGTTCTTTCTCTGACACTCTGAGAATAAAAGAAGGTTACTATGGACTATTTGATGGTAAAGAACAAGGTTTCTTTTATCTTAAAAATGGTTACAATCTGAAAATTACTTTTGATACCAAACAATGGGATGAAACAATGACCTTTAAAGGTGATGGTGAGATACCTAATACTTATTTATTTAAGAAAGCACTGTATACTGAAAAAGCTACTGCGGATAAGTCTATATTTAAATTAGAAAATGCAGAATTTACGGCAAAAATAGATGAAATTGTGGTAGGTTATCAAAAACTTCTTGTAAATACAAAAGGTTTGGAAGCTTCTTTTATTGCTCTTGAAAAAAAGGATCTCGAAGAATTTAAGAAAAGCTGCATGGTCAGATATAACAAAACTACCGGATTAAAAAAGCATCAGCAAGAGATTCTTCCAAAAGGAAAAGTTTCGCCAAAATTCTTTAATTACGAGAATTACGACGGTACTAAAACTTCTCTGGATGATTTTAAAGGTAAGTTTGTTTATATTGATTTATGGGCAACCTGGTGCGGACCATGTAAAAAAGAAATTCCTTTTCTTAAAACTGTTGAAAAAGAATTTCATGATCAAAATATAGCGTTTGTGAGTATTTCTACCGATCGCGTAAAAGATCACGATAAATGGAAAAAAATGGTGACTGGTCTTCAGTTAACCGGAGTACAATTGTTTGCCAATGGAGATACTTCTTTTGAGGCTGCCTACGAAGTAAATAATATTCCACGATTTATTTTAATCGATCCGCAGGGTAATATTGTGGATCCAAATGCTCCAAGACCATCTGAAGATCGATTAAAAGTAGTACTAAAAGAAGCTGGTGTTCACTAGTTTATTTTGTAAAGAGATTACATCATTTTGCCTTCTTTGACATATTCTTTTTTAATCCCTTGAAGAAGATGATGAAGATTAATATTTTCGTTTTGATCTTCTAATGTTCGCAGACAGGCATATTGAATAATGTTCACAATATTAGCACCGGTAATCTCGTATTTTTTTGAAATTTCGCTAAGGTTTACATCCTCAGCAATTTTGATTCCTTTGGGCAGGTTGTTCTCCCAAAGCTGTAAACGTTCACGGGAAGAAGGCACTTCGAATTCAATTATGGATTGAAATCTTCGGGTAAAGGCTGTATCAATATTGGTTTTAAAATTAGAGGCCAGAATAACCAGTCCGGGATGATTTTCTATACGTTGCAGCAGGTACGAAACTTCCTGATTGGCATATTTATCATGGGCATCTCTTACATTGGTTCTTTTCCCGAAAACGGCATCGGCTTCGTCAAAAAAGAGAATCCAGTCTTTATCGGCCGCTTTGTCAAAAAGAGAAGATAGGTTTTTTTCGGTTTCGCCAATGTATTTCGAGATGACCATAGACAAGTCAATTCGGTAGACATCTCTCTGTGTATATTTTCCAAGAAGCGAGGCCGTAAGGGTTTTTCCGGTTCCCGGTGCACCATAAAACATGACTCTGAAACCTGGTTTAATTGTGGCTTTCATGTTCCATTCGTGGAGCAGAATCTCATTAAATTTAAGCCAGGTTTCTATTTCTTTAATCTGATTTAAAGTCGAAGAATTGAGCACCAGATCGTTCCAGTCTAATGTGGTTTCAATTAGCTGAGCAGGGAAAATACTGCTTAGCTGAGGTTTTAGGATTTTTCCGGTGATGAATTTTTCAATGTATTCGTCTTCAAGAATCAGTAAACCACTTAGTTTAGGTTCGCCGTTTGGAACAGATTCTATTTTAATGATTCTTTTTTGATAAAGAAAGGATTGATTGTGCAGGTAATTATAGAAAGAAATCCGGGTGTCAAGATCATTTCCCGCTATTAGAAACTGAGCCGTTTCGCCTGTTGGTAAAATACCGCGGTGGTTCTTTGATTTCACCCCTCCAAATTCGGGTAATTCTCCTCCGTTGGGTAAATATTCTGCAATAATCGAACTTAAAAAATCAGGTTTGATATGATGCACAAGAGCTAATGCCAATAAGAGAGTATCTGTTTCGGTGAGGTTATTTTCAATGATAAATTCGTTGATAAACCCGTTGGAATCCAGTTGGATTAAAGCAGGTTTTCCGGTTGGGTTTTCGGCTTGAAAAAGTGTATCAAGCTGAAATTGAAATTGGGTTTTAAGAAACTGAAGTATAAGTTCCATGGTCTTTTTGTTTTGCCTATTGTTATTGAATTTATAATCGGGACTTTATTTTTTTAATTTTTAAGAAAATCTATTAGATTAAGAGTAGGAAAACAGTGTTCAATTCCCTTTAAAATATCTTTATACAAGGGATTTTTTTCAGTGTATTCATCAATAAATAGGTTTTGCCATCCGCTAATTCCTCCACAACTATATAGTTTTTCTATGAATGTCTCGAAAGAAAGGTTTATTTTTTGAGGTTCAAAAGAGGAAGAAATAATATAAAGACTAATTTTTTCATTTTCAATTGAGAAAACGGTATCTCCGGCCTCTTCAATTATTAAAGGATAAAACTTACTCAGTTTTTTTTCAAAACTTTTATCCGCATTAATGAACTTAAAGTAGTTATTATCCCAAATTCTTTCCTGAGCATGAAGAACTCCTCCAAAAATGGTTTCAATTGGCAGCATTTGAAAATTGGCGAAGTAGGTTTCAGATTTCCAGCTGATTTCCAGGCCATTTCTTCGATAATGATAGAAAACAAAATTGGAGTTTAGTTTGTCTTTTATTGCGATTTCGGCTCTTCTAATTTCAATGTTGGAGCATCCAAGGTTTTCTTTATATACTGTAATTTTATGATTTTCCGGTATTTTAAATTTAGCACCTCCAATAGAGGGAAATGATTTTGTTTTTGTGCCTGAATCACTAAAGAACGATTCAAGTATTTCAGGTTTCAACTTTGTGTTGACTAAGTAGTAAAAAAAATCGTTATTGTATTTGATAAAGTGACTGAAAACCTCCTCTGAGATGTAATTTTGCCAATGGTAAAGTCCGCCAGTCTTTATTCCCAAATTCAAGTAAGATTCTAAAGTACAGTTTAATGTAACTTCGTTAAAATCGGGGCTCATTCTTATGATTTCGTAATTTTCCTTTATTGGCTTTATGAAAGTTACAAATTTGTTAATGATGTCAACATCAAAAGGGATGTATCCTTTTTGTATGTAGGCTGAATATTCTTTAAGATCTGTTTTTTCCACTTTTGTCAGATAATCTCGTAATGTTTCTAATTTGGGAATATTAAGTTTACCAAAGCATAAAATATCAACATCAGAAAACCATGATATAAAGAGTCCATTCGCAGTTGTATAAAATGATAATAAAGAGTCATTTAGTTTTAATTCAGCAGCCAGTTTTTTCAATTTACTGCTGGTCACCAGAGGACTTAGTTTTACAGTATGAGAATGATCCTTCTTTAGCATTAAATCTGAAAGTTCTTTTATTTCAAGAAGTATATTTTCCATAGTTAGAATTTTAATACGTTAGCATTGACCATAATTGGGATGGTATTTTTTATATCATTTAACCTGGTTATAGTTTCGGGTGTTCTGCGGCCTGACGGAGTTGATGGAGCACTTACTTCAGTGGTTATAGCATTTCTAAAATCAGTAACATTACTGTATGTTCTACTTCTTATGATATCCATCACGGTGTCAGTTAGAATACTCTCAAATGATGAGCTAAGCAGTGAGTCAACCCTATATTTATCTCTTGGTTGAAGAGAGTTGTAGGCTCGCACAATTTCGCTTCTTGTACCCACTCCAATTACAGGAGGATTAACCGAATTCCAGTCAGGCAAGTCAATATTTAAACCGGCATCTACAAATTTATTTCCTAATTCCCAGCTTCGATTGACGTAATTATACTCCCAGGCTTCAAATTTTATATGTTGAGCGTAGTTATCTCTTGTGACTCTGTTACTAGCATCTTTAACGTCTAAAGATCCGCCTAAGGGAGCGCTAACATTTGTTGGAAATTCTCCGCTGTAATAACTATCTACTTCAGCAACAATTTTCACTACACCTTGTTTTGTTGGATCATTAGGGCGACTTCCAATTAAATTTTTTACAGGATCATCAAACCTGTTATCGTAAGAAGAATTGTTTGATGTTGTTCCCGGAGTTAGATTTTCAGGAACTCCAAATCCTCCAAAACCCTGATTGATAAGATGGAGTCTTTTCCAATGACCGGCACCTCTCGTCAGACCTCCGGTTTGAATGGCTTCCCAGCCTTGTACAAATGAACCTCCGGGCTCCGTACCACCCGATCTGTTTGCCGATAGTAAAGTTACCTCTGCCTTATGCGCTTTGTTGCCTTGTGGCTGATAATTATATACCGGATTTGCAGGTAAATATCGTCTGAGATTACCTCTGATATGACTCATCATCTCACTGAGTTCTCTCATTTTTGAGTTTAAATTAGGGATGACCCCACTGGTATTTGCAGCATTATTTGCCATAGTTCTTATTTCTGTAGCCAATCTGATAGCATCTCTTACGGTACTATCATTTTGGTCGACTTCATCGGAATGTAAATATTCAAAGATATCTTTAGGATCACTATGAACCATAAGCTGAATCGCATTGTGATTGTCTCTAAATCTCAGAGTGTGTCTGTCTCCATCCGTCTCATCAAAAGGTCTTTCTATTTGTAGTATCTCACCTTTTACAGCATTAGTTTCTCCATTCACCTCTTCATTTTCTTCTTCACCAACTCCTCTTACTCCTTTTACTAAAATTGGAGTGTTGTGATTGTTGATGTTTGGCATTTCCGCATCAATATTCCAATTTTCACCGTTTCTTCTTGCTGTTAAATGAGTGAAATGATGTCTGGTTCTGATTGGGTTTAATTCGGCTGTAATTTGAGCTTGTGTTAAAGGATGGTTTTCGGATGTTGTAGCCAAGGCTCGTAATGCTTGTAATCCATCACCCCAATGTGCCAGAACTTCGGGTGTTGGTGGGTTTGGCGGAGCATCTGCACCTGGTGGTGTTCCGGTTGTTCCGGCATTAGGGTTTCCAGTTGAGTCTGTGACCTGAGGAGTCGCACTTCCTTCTCCTCCGGCTGCTCCTTCCTGAAATTCTGCCGGGTGCTCTGCATCTGTAGATTGGGCAGGAGGGACGTGGTCATTCATCAAATCGGTCATGAATTTATCGGAGTTAAAATCAACAGGTGCAAATTCAACTTCAGGTAATTCGTCAGAGCCTAAAACGTAATCTACATCAGCGCCAATACCAAACTCTCCCGGCAAAGGATATTCTAATTCCCCTAAAGGCCAGGTCCATTTATCATCTGGCGCAGGAGACCACCACGGACTGTCTAGTTCGACAAACAGATCACCACCTAATGCTAAGAAAGGCTGTGCAGCCATTTCGGCATGCCCGTGTATGTAAAACTCTCCTTGTCTTCCGGCTTCAGGAGATGCCGTTTCTCTGTAACCAATCGTTGGGGTGGCATCAACATATCCTCTAATTCCGGCTAATGCATTAACACCAACACCTACTTTTATATCATGACCCAGTAATTCAACACCTAATCCTCCTTCTGCTCGCAGTCGCAGTCCTGCAAACATTGACATATTGAAAGAGGCGGAAAGACTAAAATCATTAAATACTGCCGGATCTGTAGAATAAGTTCCCACTGCCCTGATGTTATAAATCTTTGCAGGACCTATTTTCGCCAGAGCTTCTAAGCCAATATTGGCAAATAAGAAGACGTTACCGACCAATGGAACTCCATACATGGTACGGACCTCAACAGTAAAAATTTCTCTTATATAATCTCGTTGGGCAAATAATTCTACTTCTGCAGGCGGCGTTATTTCTCCATGAATAGTGACATGGCCTTCATTATCAATAATAACCATAGCTCTGCCTGTCATCCATTCGGTAAAGCTAAAATCGACTTCACCCCAGCCTGCCATAGCCCTGGGGCCTGGTGTTGGTCCACTGTTTGCTTCAGGAATTCCGTTTGTTTCCCTCGCACTTTCATCAATTTGAGAAGGATCGAGCTGGCTTAAAGCCGCATTTCTGGCTGTTGCTGCATCGGTCACCAGCAAAGTAACCTGACCACTTATTTTTTCGGTTTGATACCCTACAGTACCTCTGATGTCAAAAGTTCCATTTAAAAAAGCAGCGTGAATGCTACCGTTAAAATTGGCCATATTTACAGCCAAATCAATTTCGCCGGTTATGTTTCCTTCGGCATTACGCTCAATTGTGATTTGAGTTGGACTTAGGTTAGGAACTTCAACACTTCCACTGGCTCTGAATGTGATAGCCTCACCCTGAATTCCAAAGTCAAGAGTTGCATTTACAAATCCTCCCAATTGAACAGGAATTCCATTTGCTGTTAAGGTTAGATTTCCGCCTTCAATGCTGTTTTGCACGTTTGGAACACTTGTAACGTCAATTCCAACCCAGCCAAAAGCTTCGCTATTGTCTTTAATGGCATTAATAAGTCCGGCCGGATTTCCAACTAACCGATCTCCTGTTTTTACTGTAATATAACCATTTATAGTATTGTTTTCTATTTGAATGGCTAAAACCGGGGTAATATTTATACTTGTAAGCGGACTTAAATAACTAATATTAAGATTTATGCTTTGTCTATTGTCTTTGGTATTGTAGGTACCGTCTGTATTTTTTTTCATTTTGATTACACCTGATGCCCATTGACCAAAGGTTACATTAACCTCAGCGCCTCTGTTTCCCGCTGCCTCAATCTGAGTAGCAATTGCTTCCGGTGGTGTAAATGTTGGTGTCTGTAAAGAAATACGTTCACTGCTGGCTGATGCAGTAGTAACCGGAGTTGCAGCAGTTGGCGTTTTCTGAATCATTTTAGGCTGGACGGCACTGGCGCCTTGCTGTAAGGTGTGTGTCAATTCGTGTGCTAAAAGATGCTTTCCGGCTGTTGAATTTGTATTGTATTTGCCTTCGTTAAAGTAAATGTCATTTCCACTCGCAAATGCCTGTGAACCCAATTCTTTGTTCATCTGAACGGCATTTGAATCGTTGTGGACTTTTACCTTGCCAAAGTCGGCTCCGAAACCGGATTCCATCTCTGTTCTGGTGTTTTTAGAAAGCGGAGAACCACCACCTTTGCTATTGTTTAAATTACTTTCCAGATTAGAATCATCGGAAGGGTTTGCATCGGCACCAGTGCTCATTTGAAGCTCTTTTTCGTCTTCTTTGGATTGGATTTCTTCTTCCTCTTTAGTCTGAACTTCTTCTTCGGCTTTCTTTTGCTGAACAATTGGTTTTGGAACAGAACTGGTTTCAGTGTTTTTAGTTGTTTCGTTTTGAGGAACTTCGGTTTTATTCTGAGGGGTTTCTTCTACAGTTGCTTTTTCAGGAACAACGGTTTCTTTTTCTTCTTTTTCTGATTTTAACTGAACAACGGGAGAGAGGTTTTCGGCTATTGATTTTTGAGGAGCGGTTTCCTCCTTTTTCTGTACCTCCTCTAATTTGTTTTGAACTATGGGTGATGGGCTGAAAAACGGTTCAGGGTTATTTTTAGTCGTTTTAGAAACTATCTGATCCGCAGCTTTGTCCGCTTCCGCTTCATATTTATCATTTGATTTGCCGATGCTGAGTTTTGCCTGTACACCAAAAAAAGAGCTGCTGCCTCGCTCATTCGTTGAGGTAGTTTGATTGGAGGAATGAGCTGTTTTTTTTGCAAGAGCACCCATAATTAAGTCATATTTTACCGTTTTAAAATTTAAAAAGAACTATTGATCTCCATTAGAATAATTTCTTTAGGTCCAACCAGGGATACCAGTAGCTTATTGTAATCAGGGATATTAAAATAACGACTTTGTCCAATTTTCCATCGATAAGGCAATATGGTTTTTTCATAGACCTTTTCATCGATATGGTTTGTTTCTTGTGCCTTTTGATCTTTTTTACTGAATTCACCAAAGCTGTTCAAATGATAACCGAAGTAGGAATCTCCTTTTTCAAAAACAATGGGCAGAATGTAACTTTTAGAATCTTCGGGAACCTCCCATTCTTTGGATATGGTATTGGTTTTTAAGTAGGTTTTTTTGTTTTCGGTATAAGAAATAAATACCTCTCCATTATTTAAAACACCGGCAGACTGAAGTGCTATTTTTCTTTTCAGAACAGTTTCTTCATACCATCTGAAAGTAGTGCCTTCAAGGGTAATATATTTATTGCCCCAGAAGCCGGCGAGCTTTTCAAAGGGGCCGAAGTTTGGTGTTGTTTTCTCATTTGCAGCAATACCTTTTGTATCTAAAGAAACAATTGTACTTTTAGAATTATCGATGCAATAGAGCGCATTCTGATAAGAAACGGTATGAATACCGCCCAACCATTCAAGGACTTTGACTTTTGTATAATCACCTTCAATCAGCCAGGCATTACTGATCCCAATTACCCAAATGTCTTTGTTTTCTGAGAGGAGGATTTTCATTCCTTTTAAAGGATGCTGAATTTTGACAGTATCTTTTTTTACGATATACAGGAAGTCAGAAGTTAACTTTAGAAAATCCCCATTTGTAGTAACAGCCACATCAATGACATCAGAATCGGAATGGTAGTTAAAAGAATCATTAAGGATAGAGAAAAAATGATTGTCCCGTGTGCCATTCTCAGAAACATATCGACCAATTAATGCCTCTGAAGTTCCATACAATTCCATATATTTTCCGGGAAATGAAAGTGCAGGGTTTGGAATGTCTATACGAGAATATTCGTGCCCGTTTTTACCGATTGTAGGATACTTTGATAAAGCAGGTACGGAATCTATCGATTGTTTATAGACAATTTTAAAAGTGAGGTCGTGTTTGTTTTCCGGATTCATTTTAGAAACGTTTTGACAATTGGTAAATACTAAAATTAATAATAAAGATAGAGCCATTTTCATATTTGATTAAACAATTTACCAAGGTGGATTAGAAATTTGAATTACTCCTGAAAATACGGTAATGTCGACCCGCTGTATAAAATAATTATTATGAGGCTCCGACCATAAACTGATGACGTGAGTTCCGTCGATTGCCATTGCCACGTGTCCTGGGTAAGGGTCGCCCGAAGCAGTATAAAAAATTAACTGCCCGACTGTTGGCGTCGTACCCGGATAGGTAGGCAGACCGCTGTTCCAACCCAATTGGCTCCATATCAAAATATTTGGATCTCCGCCGGAACTAAATGCATTATTATAGAAGGTCTGAATCCAGGAAGCATTAATTCGGTTAGACAGATAAGCAGCATACATGATGCTTTCCCAGCAATTCATAGTCGCAGCAGCCGGAAGTGTTCCGGAACCGCCATTGGTTACAAAATAAGCGAAGAAATCATTGTTAGGAGGGTTTCTCCAATACATTGACCCCAATAAAAGATGAGAGAAAACGGCAACAGAAACCGGAGCTGTCAGTCTTGAATTGATTAAGCTTCTGATGCTGGTATCTGCCAATGCAGCTTGTCTGTCGCCGGGAGAGGCATTTAAGATTTCATTTCTAATGGCATCATAATCAGTACTGTGATTGAGAAGCCAGGTAAGTTTTGGAATGAAATCTGAACCTTCATAATTAATCCATTCTAATTGTGTTACAATGTCAAAATTGAGATCGGTTACAGCTTCGACCATGGTTATGTTATCACAAATCGTGCTAAAAAAATCTTTCCAGAGAGGCGTTTTTAAAGCGTCTTTTTGTGCCTGGTCTGTACTGGAATGTATGACCCATGGTTTTATAGTAGCATAATCGAGTTCGAATCTCGTCATGAACATTTCGGCGTTCAGCCAGGTCAATTTAGTAGCTAAATCAAACTGCAGATCGTTTAACGCCTCAATTATAGTAATATTGTCGCAAACGTCTACAAAGAAATTCATACCCACATCGGTATGCACTTTTAGGGCATCTCTTTCGGTTTGGTTAGTCGTGGTGCTTGTAATCCAGGGTTTTATGTTTGAATAGTTGATTGACCAAGTGGCAGAAAAGACTTCGGCTTTAAGCCATACTAATTTTGTTATTAAATCAAATTGTAAATCGTCAAGAGCTTCAATCATATTGGCATCAGTACAAACGTCAACAAAAAAGTTTTTCCAGACATCGGTTTTTAAAACATCTCTTTGCGTTTGATCGGCAGCGGTTACCATTCCTTTAATTTCACTGTAGTCCATGAAAAATGTTCCAAAGGTAGCGGCGGCATTTACCCATTCCAGTTTTGTATTCAGAGGAGCTCCCAAATTATTAACTGCTCTGATCATTTGGGCTACATCAAGTGCTGCAGCCATTCTGGTTTTGTAACTGCTATTGCCTAAAATAGTTGCTTTTTCAGTATCGTTAAGCTGAGAACACATTGTAATGACTTCATCTTCGGGAACATTAAAACTGTCGAGCATTTCGTTTAGACTGTCTAAATTGCTTGAAGGATTCTGTTTTTGAATGTTGGGTTTATTGCCTTGCTGTATCGTGTGCGTAAGTTCGTGTGCTAACAGATGTTTTCCGTCCTGCGAATCGGGATTGTATTTTCCTTCGTTAAAATAGACGTCATTACCATTGGCAAAAGCCTGAGAGCCTAATTCTTTGTTCATTTGAACAGCATTAGAATCATTGTGGATTCTCACTTTGCTGAAATTAGTCCCAAAACCGGATTCCATTTGTTCCTGAGTGGTATTGGTCATGGGAGAACCACCGCCTTTACTGCTCCGAAGTTTGCTTTCCAGCGATGCCGTATTTGTTGGACTTGTTTCAGTTTCGGCACTTTTTTGAATTTCCTGTTCCTCTTCTTTGGTCTGAACTTCCTCTTCGGTTTTTTTCTGCTGAATCAGTGGTTTTGAAATCGGGTTTTTTTCGACTGGCTTAGGAGTTCCGGCTACAACAGTTTCAGTTTTGTTTTGAAGTGTTTCTTCCTGTTCCGTTTTTAATTGCGTAACAGGGGTACTCTGTTCTGCTAAAGATTTTTTTTGAACTACAGAAGATGGACTAAAAAAAGATTCCGATTTGGCATTTTGTTTTTGAGAAACGATTTGATCTGCTGCTTTGTCGGCTTCCACTTCATATTTGTCATTCGATTTTCCGATACTGAGCTTGGTCTGTACGCCAAAAAAATCCTCACCCTGCCTTGAATTAAAGGCGGATGGTCCGGAAGGACTGGATTTTGATTTTTGGTTAAAGGCTCCCATGTATCGTTAACGGTACTTGATTTTATTAATGTCTGTGTTTTGATCCCACACCTTTAAAAGCATTCTCTCCACAGGAAGCAGGAGTTCCAATGATCATGCTGAACTTGCCTGCTGTTGGGGCGGTGAAATTAATTGGAACGGTACCACCAATTTTGAACGAGGTTGGTCCCATTAAACTTTTCCCTGTGGAATCAATAATTTCGACGCTGTAACCCGAACAGGGGTTCTCGTTTTTATTTCTTGTGGTTGTTAATGAGATTGAAAATGATTTACAATCACCATTTGTTTCTAATGTTTCAATATGAACCGGATCTGAGGAGAAATGAAATATATTCGTTATATCGCAGGTCTTTTTGTCTTTTTTCTTTGGTGGTTTTTTCTTTTTGTCTTTGCCTGGACCTGAGCCTTTTCCAACATAAATATCATCTAAACGACCAATTGTTTGTACGCCAACAACACCATCGTAGCTCAGACCATTATCAGATTGGAATTTGAATACAGCAGCTCGTGTTTCACTGCCAAAATCACCATCAGCACCGAATTTAGGAAGCTGATAACCTAAATCCATTAAACCCGATTGTACTTTTTCTACAGGCTCGCCCTTACTTCCGGTAGCGAGATAATCTAAATCATCGTGCGTTTGCTCTAATTTGTAATCTCCTTTAAAACGAGGAGATTCTAAATCTTCAGCTGCAGTTGCAGAAGGATCGACGGATTTTTGTACGGCTCCGGTTTGCTGAATGGTATGGGTTAATTCATGTGCCAGCAAATGTTTCCCTTCGCGAGAATCCGGATTGTATTTTCCTTTGTTAAAATAGACATCGTTGCCATTGGTAAAAGCTTGTGCTCCTAATTCCTGACTCATTTGGACAGCATTCGTATCAGTGTGAATTTTTACATCGCTGAAATCCGCACCAAAACCCGATTCCATTTCTTTTCTGGTTTTTTTGTCTAAGCCGTTTCCTCCACCTTTTGAGTGGTCCAGTTTTCCTTCGAGTTCATTATTCTCAATTTCGGCATCGGGATTTTGCTCTTTCTTTTGTAAGGCCTTGTCTTCTTCTTTTTGATCTTTAGACTGTACTTTTTCTTCTTTTTCACAATCAGCACATTTCTTTTGTACCGGTTTCTCTTCTTCCTTCTTATCCGATTTTTTCTGTACCGGCTTTTCCTCTTCTTTTTTATCTGATTTTTTTTGTACCGGTTTTTCTTCTTCTTTTTTGTCGGATTTTTTCTGAACAGGTTTTTCCTCTTCTTTCTTATCGGATTTTTTCTGTACAGGTTCCTCTTGTTTGATTTCCTTACTCTGAACAGAAGAGATGGTCTCTGCAATTGGTTTTTGCTGTACGTTTTCTTTCGACTGCAGAAGACTTCCTCCGGACGAATTATTATTCACTACTTTATCGGCAACCCGGTCTGCCTCAACTTCAAACTGGTCACCGACTGTTCCGGTTTTCAGTTTTTTCTGGATTTTAGGTCCAAAAAAAGCGGAAGAGGAGGATTGAGCAATTGGCTTTTTATTTTCTAGCGTTCTCATCACTTCATTGTTTTATTATTTGAAATAAAAAAATATTTCTTTACCCTTTACGGGATCAATTTTCCGGAATAAAGGGTGCTACGATGCGAGCATCGTTGGAGAGCTGGTTTCTTCTTTTGGTATGATCTGATGTTTTTCGAGTTCGATCTTTATTTGTGCGTACCAGTATGGAAATATTTTAAACAATCGATATTCAATTTCTTCCGTAATGTCTTTTTTGTACTTTTTAATACCAAAGAGATGACTGTAGCTTATTTCACTGGCATATTTACTCTGTTCGGTTATATTTTTTCCTTTAAGAAGCAGGGTAGGCGTAATATTGTTATAGTCTAATACAGAAGCCAGATTGTATTGTTCTATGACAATACAGGGCTCAAAACCTTGTTGCTTTAATGGTTCAAATTCCTTACGGTTGGTGATATAGATTTTTTCCAGATCATAATAGGCATTTATAAATTTATCGCGCAGTGTAAGGTCATTAAACCCCAGTATGCCACAGCTGTAGGAAAGTCCTAAATCAGGATGCCAGTAAGGTAAATTTTGCGTGTATTGGTTAAAAAAATCGATTTGTTTTTTATAGTGCGCTTCATAACCGCATTCTTTGCGTTCGAGAATAATGGAGTCGAAATTGAAATTGATTTTCTTTTTTATAAACACATCCGTATCGAGGTGAACAAAAGGTTTGGTCTGCTTTTCGATGGCATGAATTTTTGATTTCATCCACAATTCTTTATTGTGTTCCTTATCCATTTTTGTGATTCTGCAGGGCAGCATATACAAAAAATTATAGGCAGTTTCGTCTGCATAAAGCTCAATGTCCTTGTACCAAAGATGACTGTACAAAATACTCAGAGCGGTCATGTAAACGGTTTCCTTAAGTTTATTGCCCATCTGCCAACGATTATTGATCAGAGGAAAAGCGTTCAGGCTGTATATTATTCTTGGTTCTTCCATAAAATATCGCTTAAGGTTTGCAGCTGTTGTTTTTCATCCAGATAGCAGACGTTGTTGTATAACGAAGCTTTTTTACTGTGTTTATAGAGTCTTTTCCATTCGTATTTTTCACCCGTTGCTTCTGAGGTCAATTTCGGAATCTGGTCATTATGAAATGTTTTCATTTCATCAAAGGTGGCGTGCCATACCATTTTACCTAATAAATAGGACTGGGTTAAGCCTATTTTAGAGAAATCTCTTTTGTAATAATCTGTATGGACATTTTTATCGTTGATCTGGTATTCTGAAACCAAAACTTCCCCCTCCAGATCATAAAAGCGGTTGAAAAAACGGGTGATCACTTCATTTTCTTTAATGAGGGATAAATCGTCTTCATTTTCATAAATAATATCAATATCATTTATAGGCATATCGTAATAAGCACGGAGGTTAATGTAATCCGCAATTCCGCCTACAAAGGCAATCTTTGTGATATCGAGGTTTTCAAAAATATTTTTGAGAGCTTGTTTTTGCTCGTAGAAAATATTTTGTTCATCTTCTTTTAGAAATGTGTTTTTTTCGGTTTCCATGTTTTATATCGTATTACCAGTCCACAAAAATGATCTTGTCTTTCCATGCGAGTTTTACAATTCCCAGATTCCAGCTAATTTTATCTAATAAAATGTCCTGTGTTTTTCTTTCGACAATGACTTTGGGGTTGTCTTGGCTAAGAATTATTTTACCGGGTCTTTGTAAATACTCATTTTGTAATAGGGCTATAGAAGAATTTTTCATAATCGGCCAGTTGTCTAAAACGGCTTGCAGCATTTCTTTGCCTTGATCTTTTAACTCTTCCGAGAGTATAATGTTTCGGTTTATAGGTCGGTTTATGGGGATGTTGCACAACATTTTTTCGAACAGCATTTGAGATTCGTAATCCTGCTCCCGATCTGTCGCGATATAGTGTAGCAGATGGGCGGCAGTTTCGGGATCGTTTATCGTATGGTCTTTATGGAGTAAACCGCAATTCCCGAAAAGATGTTTCAAAAAAGGATGCACCAGTATTAGTCCCGCATTGTTTACATAGTGTGAAGAAGGAACATCCGAAGTTGCTCCGTCAGCAGGGAATAATGCCGAATGCCAGTCTTCCAGATCTTTAGTTTCTTCATTTTTACTTTCGATTTCCTTACTACGATTCAAAAGAGTATTGATCTCTGCCGTTTCTGCATCATCGGTTTCCGGGGATTTTGAAGAAGGATTTCGATTTTCTTCGGTTTTCTTCTTTTTATCAGGATCAACAACTTTATGAATTTTTTCCTTTTCCTTATTTCCAGATTCTAAATCTTGAGCTTCCCTATTTTGAGCCTCCATTTTAGTATCAGGTTGAGGTTTGTTAGCAACTTCAGGAGATCTGTCAGTTTCTGAAAATTTTAATTTTAAGAATTCTTCTTTATCGCTTTCCGGAAGAACGTCGGAAGCGATTTGTTCAGAAAGAGCTTTTATATTGGTTATTTCGGGAGCAAGATTGCTTAGTACGGAGAGTACTGATTTATCGGATACATTTTGCCTGATTTGTTCTAATATGATTTTCAGGTTTTCCTGAGTTATAGAAACAAAAGAAGCAATCAGCTGCACTAATTTTTCTTTTGTCAGAGTTTCATCATGCTGTAACAATTCCGAAAAGACTATTTCCCAAATTAGATTGCGCTGATTTATGCCCTGTTTCGATTTCGAAACAAGTTTGCGCATATTGCGATGGATCTTTTCAATTATTTTGGTAGCTGTTTCTTTATCATCGGCGGTCAAAAGAAGTGTTTTTTTAAGGATATCATAAATCTGTGCGTCTGATAATTGTTTGATGAAACGGGTTCTGATTTGGGAGTTTTTCAATGCATTTCGCAATTTTGAACCGAAAGTTTTGTCTCCAATATTTTTTTGTAATTGAGGATCCTCTTCCGGACCAGGGGGAGTATTACTCTTACGATTGCCGTTACCGTAGTTATTGTCGCTGGTAATCACCCACCAGGGACTGGTTCCTGTTTCCAGAAAAATAAAGAATTCATCACTGTTTTTTTCTTCGCGGTTTATTAATTTGTAACGCTGCGTATCGGGAAAACCTTTTTGAATCTGATCTTCAATCTGTTTTTGAAGTTGATTTAAAATTTCCAGTTTTAAGGCATTAAAATTAAGTTCAGGAGCAACAGAAAGGTCTAGGTCTAATTTTTCGATCTGAATACTGTACAGTGGTATTTGAGTATGGAGCGTATCAAAATAGGCTTCTAAAAGAGGAAGGAGTTCTTCTTTTAGAAACGTATCCAGATGATCTTTGAGGTAATACGCCTTCTCTTTAGATTGGGTATTGACCTCTAGAAACAGCTTGTTGATGATATGGCTCCCAAGGTGTTGCATTTAGTTTAAACTTTTTAGTTGTGATTCAATGGCTTCCAGAATAAATTTGATGTCCTTAAACGGAATCTTCTGATCGGTTAAGAAACTTTTTAAGGTTCCTTTAGGATCGGTCTTATACTGATTTTTTACAAAACCTTGTAACAAGCTGTCTATACGTGCCGTAATGGTTGTAAAGGGTTTTTCGAATTTATTTAGGAGTTCTGCGGGCTGGCATTTTATGATGGTATAGAAAAGCGAGATATGACTTTCGGTAAGGAAACTCAGTACTGTTTTTTCCTCTTCCATTCTTGCATTTTTTGAACCCAGTAATAAATTGTGGTATACAAGTTCATTGTACATCTCGGGTAATGCAGTATTAAAATCTCCATTGATATAAGCACTGGTTTCTTTTTCAACACTTGCAAATTGTTTTTGAATTTCAGTAATCAGCGAAAGAGTCTCTTTACTAAATTTTTGTAATTCAGGCTGCTGGTTGATTTTTTCAAAAGTCAGGTTCGTTTTTTTGACGAATTCTACTGCATTAGTCAGACAGGGATTTTCAGTCGGTTTTTCGCGAATTCGGATATCTCTCGGACCGTCTATTGATTCGCCGCATCTTTTGTTGAGTGCAGAAAGCGATACTTTGATCACGTCGTTTTTGTATAGCGAAGTTGGTCGTATGATGGCTTCTGTAGCATCGGTTTCGATTATCTCTTCTTCAATGTTCCAGATGTATTTTAGAGCATCCGTGGATTTGTTGCTAAAGGCAATCTGATTATTTCTGATTGCATGGCTAAACAAAGCTACAGGTGGATTCTGCATTATAATAGTAAGGTTCGAAGGTTTACCGTTTATTAGTATAACCACCTGATCGACATCTTTAGGAACATTATTGCCGATAAAAATGTACTGACCGGCATCATTTTGGGAGACTCCCGGGC
Source organism: Flavobacterium sp. UGB4466 (assembly GCF_903469665.1). GTDB lineage: Bacteria > Bacteroidota > Bacteroidia > Flavobacteriales > Flavobacteriaceae > Flavobacterium > Flavobacterium lipolyticum. The sequence goes on from NZ_CAGKLC010000021.1 coordinate 36,113, forward strand.
CTGATAAGACGGTTTTCTTGCTATTCGGTTCAATGGTTAAAACATGTGGTTTGAGATCATTTTTACAGATGTTTTTAGTATCGATGCTTACTACTACAGGCACTTCAAAAGTCACCGGATGCTGTGCCTGAGCATTACAGTTTCCGTTTTCACCTGTAACTTTTACCTGAAAACTATAGCTTTCTTTAGCGGGTACTTCATAGACATAAATATGTTGAATTTTTGCTTCAGTAGTGGCAACAGGCTCACTGCCATCACCAAAATCCCAAACATATTTCATGTCTTTCTGATTCTCACCGCTAATACTAAAATCAACCACAACCCCATCCTTATGAAGCGATTTCGGGAAGACAAAGGTGAAATCAAATTTTGGTTTTCTGAAAATGGTTATTTGACAGTTGGTTTCAAAATTATTGACTGTAAAAGTTATCGGTTTTCCGATGAGTTCTTCACTGACCAATTTTGGATCAAAAACAAATTCTCCATACTGATTTTTGGTCACTCCGCCATTCAAATCTTCGTCTACATCGGCTTTTACAAAACCTCCGGTTGGTGTTACGTGAAAGGGGAAGTAAGGTGTTGTTTCATCAAAGCAGATATGATTCATAGGTAAGGACAGCGTGATGAAATTATCATCGCAGCATAAATACGGCAAGGTAAAATCGGCTATTACGGGATTTATCACGATAGATTCTCCGGGTTCTTTTTTATCGCCTTCTTTTTCAAAATCGCCTGCGAGTGAATTTCCACGCGGATATTCGTACGGATAACCATAGCCGTAATAATAAGGATATTGACTGTACTCTCCTTCGATATAGATCATGACAAATGTGCCTCCGGGTGCCACACCGGATTTGTGCTCGTATCCGTGATTTTTGTTCAGATAGTAGGAGGTATAATTTTCAACTATTTTTTTCGCGTCATAGGCTTTTACTCCAAGTACAACAACATTGAATCCTAAACCGTACTGACGTCTGATGGCCTGAATCGTTTTTAGTGCTTTTTTGTAGTCTGTACCCTGATGCCCTTCGATTCTGTAGAAGTTGTGATCTGAGACCATTTCGTTAGGCCATTTTGTATTCAATAAGTTATCGTGATAACTTCTGTTATTGCGCTGTTGTCCGATAGTGGTTTTTTCGTAATCCCAAAGTTCAATAAGATGATCGCCCACGTTATTGTAAAATGGAATTGCTTTTTTACCAAGCGAACCCAATTCAAAACTAGGAGTGATTTTTATATAAGTATAGTTTACATTGTAGTTCGCTAATAATTGTACGCAGCGTTTTATCAGACTGTACAATTGCTGCAAATCTGTATTTTTTCCATAACAGATTGTAATTTCTTTACCTTCTAAATCGACAATAAATTCGTTAATGGTGTCTTTCTTCCCGGGTTCGTTAAGTGTGTCAAAAGGGAGACAATCGTTACAGGTGCTAAGGTTTTGTCCCGTGAGCAATGGTGATTTGTAAAAAGAATGTCGGTATTCAAAACAAGGACCACTTTTCTGCACTTCTCCCAGCATTAAGTGTTTGGGGAATGATTTGATGTCCGGAAAGCAAAAATCATAGTCCATATTTGATAATAAAAGTCTGATCTCATTGTAAGTATCAATTAAATCGTTGAGCAGATCGTATCGGTACTGAAAATCAGGTGGGACATTTTTTTCATCAAAACTGTACAGAGAAGCCAGATTCTTTTTTATAGAATCCAATATAGTTGGCATTTTTAAAGGGGTCAATAGGATCTCAAAACCGTCTTGCAGTCTGACCACTACATTGTTTCTGAACAGACCATTGGTGAATTTTCTTTTGATTTCATAATAACTGCTAAAATCTTCGGGCTGTAATACAATGCGGTTAGAGACCAGTTCCGGAAGTTTGTAATACAGGTTAGAGAATTTGATTTTGCTAATGATTTTATCATGAGTGTTTATCTGCGCCGCAACGGTTTTGCTTACCAATAAGGCTTTGTGATTGCCAATGATTTCCAGTCCCTGATTGTCGCAGGAAAGACTGACACAGAGATCGGAATCTTTTTCATACGATTCGATATACAAAAGAACGACAGCATCCGTTACCTCTAATCCGGTATTTTTTTTAAGATAATGTATCGGATAAGTATTGGCACTTTCGATAAGCTGCTGTTCGGCAGTTAAAAGTTCGAAGATCTCAAGCTGTTTTGAACCATCGTAAAAATAAGGTTTGTAAGCCGCTTTTTTGTTGTCGTATACTTTATAATGCGTGTATTGTTTACTTTCAAAATCAATAATTTTTCCGCCGTTTGGAGTAGACTTGTACAACTGTATAAGATCACCGTCGGTTGTGATACCGCTGCCTTGTGTTATGGTAATGTCTTTTGAAACGGGGCTGTACGAAACCTTAAATCCGCAAATGATGCCGACACCACTAAGACCAATTCTGGAAATACGATCCTGATCATCAAAATAATCTACAATCTCGTTAAGATGTCCTTCTGTTAGTACCTGATTTTTAGTGAATCTTCGGTACAGCGTTGTTATGGTTGAAAGTTTTACTAACATTTTGAATGGTATTTATAGTGATCCTAAATTTGTTTTTCCCAGTATTATTTTCTCGAATTGATTTTCGTTTTCGTCGTTGCAGTCAAATAATCTTCCTGTAGGATATAAATTGCTGAGGTTCGATAGAGAGGTGATAAGCTTTATGAGATCTGTCTCCGGCTGATCCTGATTCAATAAGGTTTTGGCAAATAAATAATCCTTGTAAGAGTTCTCAAACCGCAAAAGTTCGTTTTCTGCCGGATTTTGAATTTCATTTTTCCGATGTCCGATCCAGCAGATTTTTGCCAGCACATGCGCCGGTAATTCTTCCTTAATTACTTTTTCGATATAATTTCTGAAATCGATGTTGGCAAAACGCAAAGTATATCCGGGCAGAATAATACTGACGCGATAGGAGTAAGGGTCGAGAGGTTCACAGCTCTTACACTCATCGGTGCAGACCGGTAAAAATGTTGCCAGATTTACAATAGTCTGGTTCACATCCGGGCGAAGCATCATGTGTTCTACAATAAACAAACCTTCTTCTGTAAACACTTCTTTCATAAAATGAATCAAATCGAGAATAGACTGTTTTACTTTAGCCAAAGAACTGTAGTAAGTGTACCTTTTGGCAATGATACGGTCCTTATTGTTCACATCCGTAATTAACGGATTAATGATGTCATACGAATACTTTCCGGAAGGCGACCGGTGTATCTGGATGTTATCGATGACCTGCGGATCTGTGATTCCTTTTTTAAAAGCCTCTTCGACATTGTATTCGCGGGTTTGAATGATTTGTAAAATAGCAAAATACATTTCCCGATTGGCGACCGAAGTGTCGTAATACTCTGTTGTGGCCGAGAGTACGATTTTGTTTTTATCATCCCTGATTCTCCATCGGTATACCAGTTGATTGTCGGAATCAATAAAATGATAGAGATCTACAAAGGAATCCGAAAGATGCCTTCTGTTGTAGTTTTTAATCCCCAAAAGCCTTGCAATTCTCTTTTTTACCCCCGAGACATTATCAGTATCCCAGAGATTGCTGTTGGGCTGTCGGTAATAGTTAAAAGAGCTGCCGCGGTTTTTGCTTACGATTTTATAATCTTTCAAAAAGTCTTCTTTGTTTTTCAGCACCACCTCATCCGTAGCACTGCCATAGATACTTTTGTTAATGAAAACATACTCAGAGAAACGTTCTGCAAACCGCCCTAAAAGATGGTCCAGAATAGAATTTCGTCTTTCAATATTGTTGTCCAGCTCTTTAAAAAGAATTTCGGTCAGATAATCATCATTGTTTTCAGGATAGTCCTCCACCAGTTCGCTAAAGCCTTTAATGTCTTTCACCGCCTGAGTAAAAAATGTTTTAGTGAGATTGCCGCTTACCGAAAGTATTTCATTAACCTTTCCCAAATGTTTAAAATAACTGGCCAGAATCTGATCAAAGAATAATAGATAGGCTTTAAGCTGTTTGGCCTGCGATTGTCGGGCCACTGTGGCTCCTGACGGTAAACCGACTTCTCCGATTCCGTACGTATCCGGAAAATCGTTCTGTATGGTGGTATAACTGTTTGGGTTTAAATAAGTGCCTTTTGGTATTTTCAGTTCTTTGTGTTTGCTGGAATAATCGGTAGCTTTATCTTTTACGTCATTAATTCCCTTCAGATAAAGATCTACCTGGGTTTTATTGATGTTCAGAGGCAGTACGCCTTTATTGTAGTTGAAAACACTTTTATTACAGATTACCGGTTTTTGGTATTCTTTGAGGCAAAGCAGCCACTGATTGGCCACCGCTTCATCATCGCCGCAATTCCCTAGAGAAATATCTTTGATGGTCAGCACTCCGGGCACATTCATGATCAGTTTGATAATATCCGATAATCGCACCTCACTGGTCAGTTCGGCTTCGATTAATTCTTTGGTATCAATAAAACCGTGTTCCAAAACCGGCCCGTCAAAAATTTCTAAGGAAGTGTACCCCTTATCAAGCATTTGCTTAACCGAATAAAAATTAACGGTGGTTGATAAATAACCGTCTAATGCGGTTAACACCAGGGCATGAACCATTTCTTCGTCGGCCTGAGTATCGATCTCAATACTGGCACATATTTTTATAGGATATTCATCGACTTTTATAATGTTGATCAGGTCTTCACACAGATTTCTGTTGGCATGAAATTTTTGTCTGATTTTGTCTTTGACACTATTAATTTCAGAGAGTTTATTGCTCTCGAAATCGACATAAAGATCGTATAAGCCTTTGAGCTGAAATTGCTTTTTAAGGCGGCTTGGGACTTCGCTAAAATCCTGATAATTATAGGATAGCAGTTCGTCTTTGCAATTCACGTAAACGGTTTTGTAGTGCTTTGCCGGCCAGCAGTTTTTAACGCCGTCGATATCGATAAACAGTTTTCTGTAATCCAGTGCAGTAACCGGACTTGTAGTCAATACTTCGGAAGCCTTAAAAAACTGGTTGGGAATATCTTTTTCTTTTACGTCAGAAGCAAGGAGGTTTTCGATTGGCAAATCGGTTCGCATACCGAGATCGGTTATCGCATAACAAAGCATCTCCAGCATCGTGATACCGGGATCATGCGAATTAAAATCAGTCCATAATTTGCCACCCAGTTGTTCGATATACTCAATGCCTTTTTTTCTGAGATAGAAAAAATCCAAGTCATCTTCGGTCGCAACCTTTTTAGGAATTGTATTATGTGGATTTAGTATTGACATGACTCTTCGGATTGAAAATTAGGTGTTGTACAACTGTTGATTTTTGTAGAAATGATATGATTTTTTACCGACACCAGTATGCGTTTTGGGTTAGACGGTGACAGTACCGGCAAGAAATCCAGTGTTGCCTGATAAGTAATATCGTTCGGATTTTCTGATTCGGTATTGTCTTTGAGTTTCGCCATTTCTAACTCTGCTAAATAATCTACATAGTATAATTTTTCGATATAGTCAATGATCGTACTCCGGTGTAATTCAATCCCAAAAAGGATGTCCTGAGTGGTGTCAAATGCCCACGGCGACAAAAATTTGGTGATATCTTCATTGAGCTGTTTTTTATAAAAGTTTTCATCGTATTGAGCATAAAACCGCACATTGAGTTTGATGATCACCTTCTCGTATTCCGGATTAATTACAGCGACTTCGACATGCATACTGTTGAGATTGCTGATGTAATTTCGAATCTTATTTAAGGTAGCCGTATTTACTCTTGGTTCATAAAGGTCAAATACATTTTTGTTTATAATATCCGGGACCACTATAAGAGTAATATCTCCGGGAGAAAGAAAGGATTCCTTTTCATTATTGGTATGGTTCAGGCATTTTACTCTGAAAACTTCCGGAAACTCCTGAAGGATAAGATGCTCATAATCCCATAGCGTTATCGCTCTGTTTTTGTGGCGAAGACGTTCACTTACCCGTTTGTAATAGGTCTCGTCTGATTCCTGTGCTTTTCCGTTAAAAGAATTAAAAGGCTGTGCGACACTTTTCACCTGTGTGATGCGGGTAATGAGTTTAGAAATCGTTTCAGCGGGCAATCCTTTTTCTAAATGAGACAATTCGTTATTGTGGTTGTAAAATTCGGCTGTAACCACTTGTGTTTTAATATCGATTATTTTGCAGACGGCATCATAAGCTTTATGCATTTTTGCTCTTACCCAGATCAGGTTGTCCGGAAATAAAGTATTTGTTTTGGTAGCCTGTTTTGGAATCGCAAATTTCAGTATCCCCGACTTTAAAAAATTATCGGTAGAATTGGCTAAAATTTCATTCTCGATATTTTTCCATTGATTGTTACAAAGAACAAACCATTCTATTTTTTGTCTCCCCACGAAAGAGTCTACCTGTGGATTTTCGCTTCCTTCAAGTATCTGCACCAATAAAGCAACCTGCTGTAAAGTTTCGGCTTCCTCAAGACCGATGTAAAATTCGCCTCCTTTGCAATAATCAGGAACGAGACGGCTTGTAAGAGCGCTATTAGCATCCAAAACCCCTTTCTGTCTGGCAACATTTTTTAAATAAGAATGTTCTTCACTCTGTCCAAATGGAGCTTCATGAAATAATCGGATTCGTTCTGACTGATATTCGACTTCGGTTTGATGGGTAAAATTGACCGTTTCCTCCGCCGTATAATCTAAACTAATGGTTTCGACAAATGGCGTATAAGCTTCATTCGGAATCAGGGTATCCGCAATTTTACTCATAACAGCGAGTGTATATATTTTGGGGTACAAAGAGTGCAGCAACGATTGGTTTAGCGTCAATCGGATCGGGCCGCTTTTGTCAATGTCGTAACCGTCTCCTGCTAAAGGAAATTCGGTTACATAAACCCCGTCTTTTAGCGTAAACAAAGTAGTGTCTGTAATTTTAGTTTCCCAGTTTTCTTTATTTAAGAGAGATACATTACCTTTAAAATAAGCATCGGAGTCTACAATAAGATCGGTGTCGACGGTGTTAAGAATCAAATTACTTTTTTTTGGAATATTTATGGCGACAGCATCTGCTTTAGGCTCAGGGTCTTCCGGCTGATTTACGGCTTTGTCTTTTATAATTTCTTCCAGAAACATTCCGTTAAAGAAAAGAGTCTGGCTTATTGTGGTATCCTGATATTTCTTTTTGTAGGCCTGATAGTGCGTTTTAAAAGATTTGGGGGTGTTTTTCCATTTTATAGAGACGTTGATATTCTTCCATTTTTTGGAAAACATTTCCGGATAATCAATAAGAAATGAGGAACCGCTGGTAGGCTGTGTGGTAAAAGGATAGAAAGGCTTTTCGGCATTTAGTAAACCGGTATCGCTTTCGAGTAATAGTGATTTTACATCTTTTACGTCTACTTTAACACCAATGCTGCTGACGGTTTTGGTCACCAGATTTCTAAACAAATAATGTCCTTTTTTGTCTTCTGTACGAATTAAAAATCGGATAACAGGTTCTGTAGTAGAGAAATGTTCTCCTAATTTCTTTTGATTATAGTTTACAACAGAGGGGGTATCTTTTGAAATTTGAAACACCAATCGCAATTGCTTTCCCGCAATACCTGAAGTAGCAGCTGTTCCTATAAGTTTAAAAGGACCAAGCCATGCTTTTTCACCACTGCAGAAAATGCTGATATTATCAACAAGATCATTGACGGTAATGGGTTCTTTGAACGGTTCGGTATCAAAAGTAAAAGCCTCATTGAAGGTAACGGTAATATCGATATTTCTTTCGCCTTCTTTTAGTTGCAATAAGGGTGAAGCGATGGTAAAGCCAAGTCTGGCAGCTTCCAGTTCAGTATATTTTTCTTCATCAGAAGTATATCCAAACGGCAGCCAGTACTTGGATCCTTCCTTAAGACTTTCTCCCTTTCCATCAAGAGAGTTGGCCACCTGGCTGCATTTTATCTCCCCTAGCGTGATATCATTATAAACACTCTTAAGCGCCGTAATTTGAGCTTTGTTGGCAACTAATTCTTCGGTTGTTTTATAGATAAGTTTGTTGCCTAAAGCATCTTTTCCGGCATCCAATTGCGTTTGTGCTTCGATTCGTTCTTCGGTACTTTTTTTAGCCAGCTCGAAAATAACATGTACCTGATCCGGTTTTGCAGCGAGTTTTTCGATTTGTAAAATATCCTTGTAAAAGAAATCGAGATGTTTTTTGGTAATTTTATTAAAGCGCTCTTTAGACAGTTCCAATAATTTCAGGAAACAGATAAAAAGGGTCATGTGAGGCGTTAACGTGCCTTCGAATTCAATATCCCGAAGTGTTTCCGAAATACTTTCTTTCAGAAGCGTATAATCTTTGTCTTTTCTGTTTGGAATGTCTTTTTTCGAATAGCCAAAATGATCAAAAATTTCCTGCCAGTTTCCGGAAGCTTTTTTGCTGTTGTTGGTGTCAAAAAAGTTAACCTGTTTGGCAAAATTATAGGTAAAAAGAAACCAGTCTTCCCTATCAAAGTCATGGAGCTCCAAATTGTGGGGATCGAGAATACTATTCACGCGGTCGCCCTGATCGGTGCCATTTCTTTTAAATAAGGTATCGTTGGTATGGTCGCTGTTGTTACACATAATGCTTTTTATATCAATTTTACTTATATTTTAGTCCAATGCAATTGGACTATATTGAATATACAATCGGTATTAAATATTAGTTCCTTCTTGTTTGTAGAAAGGATATACCATATTAGTTCTGGAATTGGTTGCTCTGATTCTGTAATCTAAAGCCACTAACAATTCGCCATTTAAATCATCTCCCTGACTGATGTCGATTTTCTCCACATCAATTCGCGGTTCATGGTATAAAATGGCGGTTCTGATGAGTTCAGACACATACGTTTTTAAGGTTGTGGTTAACGGTTCAAAAAGAAGTTCGTCTACATTACAGCCGTATTTAGGGACCATAATACGTTCTCCTATTTTGGTTGACAATAGAATCTCCAGACTGCTTTTAATGTCTTCTTCATCAGAAATCATTACAGTAGCTCTGGTTGTTTTCTTAAATTCGGGAGGAAAACTCCATCCGGTTCCTAAAAAAGCTTGATCTGTTTCCATAATTAACCAATTAAAACGGTTGCTAATCCGGCTACTATTGTGCCTCCATGTGCGGTGGAATCCCCCATACGTGCTGCGGGTTTTCCTCCAATTAAAACGGTTGCCGAACCTGCGGCGATGGTATCAGGAGGTCCTGTGCAGGTAGCCATATCTCCAACACATGCGGCTGGAACTCCGCCAATTAATACGGTTGGCGAACCGGCAGGTAAAATTGGTCCTCCCACATGGGGAACGGTTCCGGTAACCATTGGGCAAACGTGCATATCTGTAATTCTGGCGGCTGGTGCTCCCATAATTTTTTATATTTCAGTTCAATATTTTTTATATTATTGAGTACAATTGGTATTGACTTAACCTTCGTTGAGTGTAATTCATTTTAACACATAGTAACATAGGTGTTGCATCCTAAAAAAGGCGTTTCACTTTATTTAAATACACATAACCTTTTATGTGAAAGAAATAAGTTTCTTTTCTGCTCTCTTTTTGCACTTAAAAATCTATGTTTCTATGTGTTAAAACTTTTTTTTTAAAATTATCTCCAACAGATTAATTTATTTGTACGATACTTCCTTTTACAATAGCCACTGCGCTTGAGGACATTTCAGCTCCCGCACTTCCTTCGGCTTTAAACTGCGCTTTGGCTTTTAAGGATACGTTGGTTCCTTCAATTTTAACGTCACCTGATGCGACTATCTCAATGTTTCCGGCGCTTTCCATTTTTATACCATTACTGTCTATGGTAATGACATTCGAATTTTCATCTTCAATAACGATAACACCTTTATCTTCGTCGAGTGTTATTTTTTTACCCGCCGGAGTTTCAATTCCTATCGATTTTTTCTCGTCGTCAAACATGACCTTCATTTCACTTCGGGTTACGATCCCTTTTTGGTGATTATCGTCTGAAGCTGTTATAGGAGCAGGCTTTCCACTACTGTGAAGCATGCCCAAAACAATGGCATTGTTTGGATCTTCGTTGACAAAACCAATAATTACTTCATCTTCTATTTCGGGTCTGAAAAAAATGCCTCTGTTTTCTCCTGCATCGGGCGAAGCAACACGGCACCAAATACCCTGTTCTTCATTGTTGATGATGGGAATTTTGACCAGAATGCGGTCTTCACCATTAGGGTCGCCTTCCAGTTGTGTGACGATTCCGGCGTGAAGTCCTCTTATGGCCGGCATGATTCCGGAACCTGTTGGCGTGTGAATGTCATAGGTTTCAGAGAACCACTCCGGATTTAATCCGAATTGGGCATCGATGGTCCAGTTTCCCTCTGTTAGTTCGTGAAAAACTCCAGTGATGTAAGCGCTTCCGTTGAATCGGTCACCAACGCCTTCCAGTGTAATGATGGTGTTGGGCTTTACGGCAGGGATTCCTTGAAATTTGACTCTTCCACGAACTTTGGATAATTGCTGAAACAGTAATTTGGCGTCGGCCCAATCCTGCAATTCTGTTTCAGTAATGGTACCTCCGTGACGCAGTTCCAGATTTTCCAGTTCGATAGTTTCAGACAAATCAGAAGCCGATAAATTTCCATTGAGACTTACACCAGGATCATTGGCTTCGATTTCCACTAATTCCTGATTGGTGTAATCCCAACTGTACGAAGACACTTTGGCAAATTGATTTCGGGCATCAATTTCGGCATCAAAATCAAGCAAAGTTGCTCCGAAAGTAATGGTTTCAACAGCTGCTGAACTCAGATCGGGTTTGCTGATGGTGATTTTTCCGTTCTCTACAAAACAAAGTTTTCCGTTAGCCTGTGCTCTTGAAACGATAAAATCCCAGTCGGAAGTATTGTACTGAACCAGTTCTTTATGACTAAAATTAGTAGCTTCAACGTCTTTTTCCAGTCCGTATGTACCTATAATTTCCTCAAAAGCATCACTGTCTTTTACATCATAAAAATACTTGCTCTTTCTGCCGATCGTTAGTTTTACCGCTTCGTCTTTACATTCAATAATGAGCAAAGAAGCACCGCTTTTTATTTTGATAGAATGTTTGATGATGACTCCTTTGTAAATGGCCTCCTCATCATTGTGATAACCGGCATTGATTTCAATTTTTTTCCCCGGAATCAATAAATCCTCATTACTCAGTTTAAAATCTCTTTCAGAAGCTTCTCCGTCTGTGAGAACAATTTGAGCCATAGGAATCCGGTTCACCTCATTTTGCACTACAATACTTTTTACCTGATAGGTTTTAGACAATTCTTCCCCTTCAATTAAAATTTTGTACGTTACTAAATCGGCACTCTGACTGGTTTGTATGACTCCGCTGTTGTTCATCAGGATTGTTTTTGTAAGGGTGGGAAAAATAGTTTTTGCCCGGTTTTTAATTTTCTGAAATTGATAATGTTATTGACTTTTGCAACTTCGAGATAATACTTAGAATCACCGTAAATATGATAGGTCATCAAGGGTAAAGTATCGCCTTCTTTTACAATTCTGTAATGCGTTAAATCCGGCGATTTATTATTTTCTCTGGCTGCTCTGAGGTTGTCTTCCACAAAACCCTGAAATTTCGCTTTTGCGATAGCTCTGATCGGAGTTCCGTCCGGATTAAAGAGTTTGAATTCTATTTCCATTTCGGTTAGAGCCCCTTTAAAAAGCAAGGTTCCCCATGAAATCATGAGATAGTTGGGTTTGTGTTCGTCACCGTTGTAATCCAGAATGACCTTTTTAAATTTCTCAATGTCGTCTATAATACCATTACTCGAACTTTTGTAGCCGCTAATCACTCCCGATCGGTCGAAAACAAAATCAAGTTCCAGATTCTCCGGTAGTTTTTTGTTGAACTTGGGAGATACCGTACTCGTTCCGGAGGCCTGAGTGTCATCAGTCTCAATTTTATAGTGATAGGTATATTTCTCCGGATTCATAAGCGTAGAAAACTTACCATCGGCAATTTTGTTATTAAACTGCGGGTCACTATAAGCAACGATTTTCAGTTTTTCTAATTCTCCAGCCATGATTAACGTTCTTTTTTACGTTCGATAATTTTCATTACCTGATCTACGCATTCTGCAACGGGCTCTTCTCCTTTACTTTTCGGAGAATTTGGAGAAGCAGCCGGTTTTGATCCTTCACTCACATTTATTTTAATGTGAAGCTCTTTTATTTCTATTGGCATAACTAACTTTTCATTAAGGTGAAATAATTATAAGTAAGCTCAATGTTTTCGACGACGAGCTTGCTTTCTTCGGCATTAAAGTCTTCCACCGACCATTTTACAGGGTAGGCGTGAACCACATTCCAGGAAACCAAAGGCTGATGCTCCTGGTTCAGTAGTTTGACCGTCAGGTTTACGGGTTCAAAAGAAAAATTTTCAATAGCTTTTCTGCACCAGTCAATGACATCAGAATCAATCAATATTCCTCTCTTTAAAGTCAGGTTTGGATATTTTGTCTTTACCGGGAGTTTGTGTTTGAATCTGTTTTCTCCACCCTCGGCAATTTCTTCTGTCTCGATATCAACAGACAAGCCGGAAACCGATTGGAACTGATGGTCTTTTTCTTTCGTACCAAGACCTTGAAATTCTACTAAAAAGTGAAAACCGACAGGTGGATAATAATTAGCCATGATTAGTCATTTTGAATCGATAAACCTTCGTGAACCAATTCCATAGATTCAATAGCGACTTCGTTTCCGTCGGCTTTTAAATCAGTGGATTGAATTTTGGTAGGCCATGCATTTTTTACTTTCCAGGTGATTACAGGATTGTGTTCTTCGTCCAGTAATTTGATGGTAATATCCCTTCTTTCTATGGTATTTAATTTTACCGTATTCCACCAGGCATAATACTCATTATCACTTTTAAAAGTTCCTCTTTTCAGTGTGATGTTGGAGAATTTCTGCATGCCTGGCATTTTGATCTTGCTGTACTCGGGACTTGCTCCCTGACGGTATTCAATAACCTCAGTTTCGACATCTAATCCCGAAACTTCTGTAAATCCTATTTTTGTTCCACCCCAGTCAACTGAGAAATGAAACTTTGATAGCGGATAACTCATGATCTATGTTTTTTAATGTTAGTGTTTTATTGTACATGTTATATTTTTAAAACTGTCCTGAGACTTTTGGAATAATGCCGATATAGCATGAAAATAGGCAATTTTTATTGGGCTATATTGAATGCATAATCGGTATTAATTAAGATTCCTGCATTTTGTGAGAGAAGCGAAGTATGATAAATTCCGCCGGACGAACTACTGCCATTCCAATTTCGACAATTAATCGGCCTTCGAGAATGTCTATAGCCGACATGGTTTGCCCCAGTCCGATTCTGACATAAAAAGCCTGTTCCGGTTTAGCTCCTGCCAATGCTCCGGCTCTCCATTGCAGAATCAGGAAATTTTCTATCATGGCTCGCACGCGTATCCAGGTGTTGGCATCGTTAGGTTCAAATACAAATTGCTCGGTCGCTTTTTTGATGGATTCTTCGGCCATATTAAAGAAACGTCTCACCGGTACATAACGCCATTCGTTATCGTTTCCGGCTAATGTTCGGGAGCCCCAAACCAACGTTCCTTTACCAGTGAAACTTCTGATGGCATTGATCGATTTACCGGCAACCGTATCAACATTTAAACCGTCCTGAATATTGTTGGTAATTTTAACGGTAGGTTTTATGACATAGTTCAGACTTACATTGGCTGGCGCTTTCCAAACCCCTCTGTCTTTGTCGACTCTGGCATAGACTCCTGCAATAGCCGAACTAGGAGGAAGTGTTATAGGAAGGTTGTAAATTTCGGTAAGGATTTTATTGTAAGTAGCGTTGTCAATTGCTTCCAGAGCACTTAATTTTCTTCCGTTTAATTCTCCATTATTTAAATCTTTTCCGCTAACCGATTTAATAGCATTCAAAAGCGCGGTAAGGGCGGCGGCAATGCCTGAGAAATTATTGACTAGTCCGCTGATTCCGGTTTGAGCATTCAGTGGAGTATAGGTTACCAGTTTTTTTATTTCTGTGTCAAAATTTAAAGTGTCGGTTAGTAGAATTTTTTTCAGTTTAGGATCTGTGTTTTCATCCTGTATTTTTTTCTTTAACGCTTTTAAATTTTTATAGACAGCATCGATTTTACCCGGAGCCGTAAATATTAAATTGAAAGTATTCAGGGTTGAGGTGATGGTGTTTGCAATTCCCGGATCTTCGTCTGAGATGGTACTGATGGCAGCATTGGCTTCATCGTTTAACGAACTCTTTAATATGGATAAAGTTTCCAAAGTAGTCAGTAAAGGGTTCAGTTTATTTAAGAAAGCCGTTTTTTTGGCAGGGCTGCTCGCGAAGGTTCCGCCTAAATCAAAACCGGTGGCATTATTACTATACATCTGCAACAACAGATCACTAATCTGTCCGGCAATATCGCCGGCTACTGGTTCGTTTACCAATTTGGTTACCGTAGCAGCTATTCCGGTTGCGGGGTCTTCAATAGGTACTAATCCCACAGCAATTTGATCGTAGGCTTTTGCCGTATAAGAATAGTGTTTTAAGACAATTTTACTTGCATCAAAAGCATAATCAAGTATGGTTTCTAAATGTGGATAATAAGCTGCTCCGTATTTAATAGTATCTTTTTCAGAACTCACTTTATTTCTTAAATCGTCTATATTTGCATCTGTAGGGCTTGATTCATCATAATTAAGTGTATCAATCAGTGTAAATCTGTCCTGAAGATTTTGGCATTGGGTCAGCGCATCGTTGTACAATCCGTAGTAATCCGTAATCGTGATTCCTGATACTTTTGTGGCGTCGGGAAACAATAACAAAGTCGGTTCATCTACTTTTTCTATTTCTGCTAATCCGCTTTTTAGTGCATTACTGTTGTTGATCGCAGTAACAGCAGAATCTGCATCGTCTAAATCATTGCCATAACGGCCTACTGAAACAATGTAGCAAGGACCACCGCCATTTGCAAAAAACAATTGCAGCGAATAATACATCAAAAAGGGCTGCTTTGAAGTAGGCTGATCTACAATAATAGATCTAACATCACCATTATCCGTAGAAACATCATTGATGGTAACACTAATGGTTGTTTCCGGTTTTGCAAGACCAAAAAAACGTTCGTACTCTAAGAGAGAGGTTATTCGGGTGGGCTTTAATTTCAAATCTCCATTAATCTTGTTTGTAGCTTTTTCAGTATAGCCAATAAAAGCGGGAATTGCTGTTTCTACCTGGGCAACAGAAGGAGGAAATTTTACGATTTCCTCAACATATACCCCGGGTGTTTTGTAAGTTGTTGCCATGATTAATTGTTTTTAATTATTAAATAAATATTTCAGAATAGTAATCACCATTGTCTTTTGTTATTGCTTTTACAGATGGATTAGGATAGCTGCTGCTCACGGGTTGCGGTACGTCAAAATCGGTTAGCGGGTCAATTTCAACAAAGCCGGAACGTGTTAAGGGTTTTGTTGTATTGGTTTCAATTTCGGAGGCAGCTTTGCGGTTGATGTATTTCCAAAGCGTTTTTCGATTGTCAAAATGGATTTTGAAATTTGGACTGTTTATTTTACCATCATCGTCTATACTATTTTCAGGACTATTATCGCCTTGCAGCGTCAGTGAAATAATCCCAAACAGGTCTTGTGTTTCTGATGAATGTAGTGTTGAAATTAGATCAGTTGTGGTTTCTTCAGATACTAAATATGCACTTGATATTAACTTGTTGTCATTAATTTTAGGCAGGTATTTGAAGCTAACCGGTTCTTTAGGAGGTTTCACATTACTGAACAGAAAGACCCGGTTAGGCGTAAATTCTAAATTGGTGTAATTTTCAAATTGATAGTCATGGATAGTGATTAGAAAGTTCAGGTTCAAATCGGCAGGAACTTTGATAAACGGATCTGTTTCGTCATCTTCTTTGACTTTAATATAAATCTTGAAACCTGTTTTATTTTCTTTGAACACCATTTTATAGTTTTGGAGTATAGTGTGGGTCTCCAGAGTTGGTGTGATCGTGGTGAAAACAGCAGTGTTGAACTTTTGAAGCATCTTTTCTTTATCGTCATTCGACATACTTGCAAAGGTTTCTTCACCATTATTCAGGAAATAATTATGCAAAATGGTTACCTCCAATAACAATCCGTATGTGATACTATAACTCATGATTGTTTTCTTGTTTTCGTTATACCCTTAATTCTGCTGATAAGTGGTCCTTCACTTTGAGCAATATTGCGTTCAATTTGTATCATGCTCACCTTGTACAAAGCCGATGGAAGCTGTTTGCCGCCCAGAGTTCCCCAGATATAGTTCAATTCTTCAAAAGTGGGGGTGTAAAGCTCAACGGTAAATCTGAAGTTGTCGATATTGGCCATGGCCACATTATTTCGGTTGTAAATAGTATCAGACTGTGTAAAAAGTTTTTTCCCCTGAAAAAAAGTAATGATTTTCGAAATATCATTTAAAGAGTTGATGTATATGGTTCTGTTGGCGCTAAAGAGCAGGTACAGATTTAAGTTGATGACACTGTTTTTATAGATCGTTTTATTGCCTTGAACAATGTGATTGGGAAAGTTTTTCAAAGTCGCTTCTTCATCCAGATTGATAAGAGTAAGTGCTACCTTATCTTCCAGATTTCCGGATACCGTTTCATTTTGTGACTCCAGAAAAGCAATGTTTTCAGGCACAACCGTTTTTTCTAACCCAATTTCATCGAGGTAGTTGTTGACTTGTTCTGTAATAATCTGAATAACTTCAAAAATCATCTGGTGAAAAATTTTAATATTCTGATATTCTTTAAGAAAAGGCAATTCAAATCTCTGCCTTTTTTAAAGCAGTGGGTGTATTTTAGGCTTGTTTTTGTGATATTCCGCTTGTAGTAATACGATGTAATTAGGCTAAAAAGAAGTAGCTCTAAGGCGCAGATTTAAAAATAAAAAGAAGTATTTCCAGGCTTAAATTTGGATTTGTAATAAAAACGTGGGCTGATAGAATATCTAAATTAGAAAAACTTAGGGATATCAGGACAGCGTAAAAATACCCTTTTTTAAACAATCTTATAGTTTGTAAAATATTAATTTTCAGTTACTTAAGTGTTAATTGATGTTTTTGCTTTATATTTTTAGAAAAAAATAACGTCAGAATTTCCGCATAACATCAAAATTCTAATACGGAAAAGCGTAAAATGGTCATTTTTTTAGGTCTATTTAATTGTTATACAGGTCAGTATATTTTTATTCGTCAATTGTCGAGTCATTTTTTGTCTAAAAAAAAGAAAAGGGCGATAATAAAGAGACCAACCTTTGTTCTAAATGTGAAAACTGATCTCATGCTGTTATTTGGGTTTCTTATGGATAAAAATTCGGCACTCATGCCTTTTTTTTAATTTGTGTTTTGGCAGACTGGTAATTTTATAAAGAAATACAAATCAGGAGATCACTTTAAAAGAATACCAGAGAAGAGATCTGCTGTCCAAAACAAACAAGACTCCTAATTTAGAACCGCCAAACAATGAAACCTACAAAAGAATTTACAGTTGCAGATTATCTGCTCACCCGACTCAAACAATTAAATGTTACCGAGGTCTTTCAGATCCCGGGCGATTATGTGAAACATTTTACACAAGCTCTCGAAGACTTTAACGGAATTAAAACCATTGGAACATCAAATGAATTAGATGCTTCGTATGCAGCAGACGCCTATGCCCGTACCCGAGGTTTAGGAGCGGTATCTTTGCAATATGGGGTAAGTACTTACAGCGCATTGAATGCCATTGCCGGTGCTTATGTCGAACGCAGTCCTGTGGTTGTAATTAGCGCTACACCCGGAGCAGACGCAAGGCAAATTGGAAATATGTACAATGTACTTTATCACCATTCTACAGGCAATCTCAATGCCGATCAGGAAATTTTTGAAAGAGTAACCGTTGCGGCCGAAACGCTGAGCAGCTCTGTAGATGCTCCTGAAAAAATCGATAACTTAATTATTGCGGCACTTACACATCAGCGTCCGGTTTATATAGCCTGTTATAAAGAGGTATGGGGTGAACCTTGTCCTAAACCTTCCAATAAAAAATTAGAACCTAAGATCATAAAAAGCGAAGCAGCGGAATTGGAGAATGCAGTTTCGCAAGCCTGGACACAAATCAGTCAGTCAAAAAAACCGCTGATTTTTGCAGGAGTAGAGCTTTTACGACACAATTTATCAAAGCAGTTAGAGGAACTTATTAAAGTAACTGGAATGCTGTACACTACAACGTCACTCGGAAAAACAGTTCTTGATGAGAAAGGAGATAAGTTTATAGGAACGTACTCTGATCAGGCTTCGATACCTGAAGTGATTAAAATAGTGGAAGCTTCAGACTGCATTTTGTCTTTGGGAACGATTATTACCGATGACTATTTATGGCTGGTAGAAAATAAATTTTCAGCTATGATCCAGGTAACCACACAGGAAATGCGGGTAGGTTATTTTACTTATGAAAATGTAACCTTAAAAGATTTCATCGAAGCCTTAACCGAACGTTTCAAAAAAGCTTCTGGATATCCTTTAAAAGCAGTAGCTCCCGCTCAGCCAAAATTTCCCGAACCATGGCGATCCAACTCAGACCCTAAATACAACAAAACTCCCGAAGTAATAACATTCAACCGCTTTTTTGAGAGAGCCACTTATTTTCTGGAAAAACAAAAAATGCTGGACGATATCGTATTCACTTTTGGGGTCAGTTCTTCTATGTATGTAGCCACCAATATGTACGGATTATCTAAGAATGCCTTTATTTCTTCTGCTGCCTGGCAGTGTATCGGTTTTGAAACTGGTGCTGCTTCCGGAGCTCAGTTAGGAAGTGGTAAACAAGCCTGGACTATCGCAGGTGACGGTGGTTTTATGATGGTAGCACAAGCGCTTTCGACCCTGGTAAAATACAAAATCAACTCTGTAATCTTCGTGATGAGCAATGGGGTATATGCCATCGAACAGGTATATGTTGACATGGACTCTTTTAAAGAAGGTTCGTCTCATAAGTTTGATGAATTTGATATTCTTCCAAAATGGGACTATCAGGCACTTGCCAAAGCATTTGGAGCAAAGAGCTACCGTGCTGAAACCGTAAAAGAATTAGACGAAGTACTTCTTAAACTAAAGGAAAAAACAGATCTGCCCACTCTGGTAGAAATTGTAATTCCTCAAAAAGACCTGGCACAGCAGATGGAAAGGCTGGGGAATGAATAAAACAACTAGTAAAAAGCAATAAAAAAATTAAAAACATAAAATCATGAGCAAAAAAACATACTCTATTTTTGGAGCCGGTGCAGCCGGACTCTATACAGCGTGGAGATTACTGGATGGAAAATCCAAACGCGACAAAAATGAAAAAATGCTGATTAAAGGCGATGTATTAGAACTCTACGACTGGGGGAAATATGATTTTTCTAAAAAAAACCAGGGAACCAGAGAGGCAGGAGCACGCGTTTGTACGTGGCATTATAAAGACAACAAAGACAATTCGTATCTGGAATTGGGCGGTATGCGATATTCATATTGGGACGGCACTCCACAAGGAGCAGGACATCGTGTAGTCACAAAAACGATAGAGAAACTGGATTTAAAGAAAGATTCAGTTGAATTTAACGAATCTGCTGATCCTTTAATGTCTTTGCGTACCAAGAACATGTATGTCTCAGATGTTAATTCGAATCAGCCGGCTCCTTATTTTACTAATAATTATGGTGAAGATGCTCCGCCAGATGATGGATTCACCACCATACAATCTGTAGCAATCACAGCAACGTCAGGTCCTGTTACCCGTAGAGAATGGTGTAAGTTTTATGAGAATGGAAAGATCGAGATTGACATGCCGGACAGTTCCATCTTTCAAAGAGGAGATTTACTAAAGGATATTGGATATTGGAATCTTGCCTATGACAGACTTGGACAAGAAGGATTTGGCTATCTGGCAGATGGTAACGGCTATAGCTCCAATGTAGTAAATAGTCATAGTGCCCAGTCGTTTAATGTTAATGACGAGTTTACGCCGGGAACAGAATATAAAACGCTGGTAAAAGGATATTCCAGCTTATTTGTTGCCTTATTTGAGGAAGTTGAAAAACTAGCCAAACAAAAAGGAATTACGCTGAATTATTTTCCGGATACCCGATTGCGTTCGATTTTGCATACTAAGGCAGGGATTCGTTTTACTACCGCAAAACGCGCAACTCCGGATAAACTTGCCGATAGTAAAATATGTGATGCTGCATTCTTGGCCATGCCTCGCGCATCCATTGAGCTGGTAGCTCAGGCAACACGTTATACAGATGATGAAGGTCAGGACATCTTAAACCACGAAGAAGTACAGCTCTATCTGGAATCTGTAATTATGGAACCTTCCTATAAAATAGGGATGTTTTTTACTACACCATGGTGGAGAACAACCGAAGCCGGAAGCCCAACTTATCCTGCCAAACTAACTAGTTACTTTTTAACGCAGGAAGGAATTGCTAAACTGAAAAAAGAAAAATTTCCTTCTAATTATCTGAAAGCAATAGAATCAGCAAAAAATCCCGTTATTATCGCGACATCGTTTAACGATAAGGCCAGTTTTATAGCTGCGGTAGAAAATGCGATTCAGGAACGCCTGACTTTTAAAGAAGAAAAGCAAATCTCAGCTATAGCCGAATTAGATACCATTGGTCCAAGTATTACCGATATGCCGATCCGACAAGTGGTTTATTTTGGTGATAATGCCCTCAATCAAAAAGGGGAAAAAGTGTATGGTATTTTGGCCAGTTATGACGACATTCAATACACCACATTTTGGAAAGCTTTAGAACTTGGCCCTCATGGAACACGTGAAATTCCGGAGTCCAGAGATTGTCAAACGCTAGAGGGGCCGCGTGTAGCTACTCCGGTAATGGTCAAAATGCTTCGTTCGCAACTGGCAGCATTACATTTTGGACCACAGACGGATTATTCGGCCGTACCTGAACCTTTAGAAACCCGATATATGGACTGGTCGCTTCCGCCATTCAATGCCGGATATCATGCCTATAAATCACACTATAATCTGGGTGATGTACAACGAAAAATTAGAAAACCTTCACAACTCGTTCCAAAAGCAGACTGCGATATTTTTATCGTTGGAGAAACCTATTCAAACGATCAGGCCTGGGTAGAAGGCGCCTTCTGTACCGCCGAATCGGTTCTGAATGACTTCTTTGGTATCGAACCAATTATAGATGAAAAATACTATCCATTTATCAGTCCGGAATAGTAGATTTTGGACTGTTTTTTAACCGCAGAGATCGCAAAGGTTTACGTAAAGTACGCAGGAATAGTAGGCGGAAGGATACATAAAACTGTGTGTTAAAACTAATTGCATCCAGAAAGTTAAAGGAAACAACAAAACAGGCGATTGTATTGGAGTTTGTCACTCCAATACAATCGCCTGTTTACTTATCTGAATAAATCAGCAGTTTTAACAATGAGTATTGCTATTGAAAAAACGATATGCTTTCTACTAAAAATAAAAAAAATCTGTATTAATCCGCGTTTTCGTCCTGTCGAATCTACCTAATCCGAGTGCAATAAAATACGGTACTTAAAGCTAGCGGAAAACAAATTGGTAAGTTAAAAATCTACAATGTTTATTTAAACTAATTAAAAATAAATCATAAAATTGTGTTTTTATAAGAATTTTATTGCTACCATTGTGGTGCTGGATTGATATAACTTTTTCGTAGTATGGTGATTTATTGCTATGGTATTTAAAATTATTTAATCTGGGACATATAATTCTTTGAGATTTAACCAATATTAAATTAACTAATCTATGATGCACAAATTAAAAAATGTTACTTCTGTCTTTATTTTTATAAGCATGACTCTTTTATTTTCGAGATGTCAAACAGAAGAAATAGAATCAAACAATGAAAGCCTTATTACTGCCAACGCAAAAAAATGGTTTGAAAAAAGCGAAACAAGCTTAGATGTATTAAAATACACAAAATTAATAGATTGGAATAATGCTGTTGTTATTAACGAAGAGGGAAGAAAAGCCGTTGAGGTACCTCTCGTCTTACTAAATAATACTTCTACAAATGTCGTTGAGGATAAAGATTATAAGAGTTATATGCGATTACTTTTTATTGAAGACGAAGAAGGAATATTTAAAGTATTTGATATTGACTATACTACAAAAGATATAGATTTTGATAATAATAGCAAAGAATTCAATCTTTACAAAACGGGTACCAAGTATTCAGGATATATAACGGTTCAAAGTGCTAAAAACAAAGTTGTGTATTCGGGAAAATTTGAAAAAGGAGAACAAGTAAGTCTTCATAATCTTGACCAAGGCAAAAACACAACAAATAGGACAGTTTGTACTTATTACGTTACAGTGGGGCCCTATACTAAATGTAGTAATTGGATGTGGGTTCCGGATTATGGGCCTGGAAGTTTACCTCCCGGGTATATGCCGGGTATATCTGGTCCTATGTATGTAACATGGTCTGATGACATCCTACTGAACGCACCACAGGAGGCAAAAAAAATAGCAAATAGACAGGATTATTTTAAAAATTTTAATTTAAACTCAGAGGGAACACTTCATGTTTATGTAGATCAGCCTATTGCAAATAAATCTGACGCCTATGACGGAATGGTCAATCCTGAGGTTGGTCATACATTTTTAGCTATTGAACAAAACGGAATTGTCAGAGTTATTGGTTATTATCCTTCAAATGGAGTGAATCCTTTTACTTCACCAGGTTCTAGCCCCGCCTACCTTAACGATAGTGGACACTCTTATGATGTTAGAATATCTAAAACATTAACTGCTTCACAGTTATCTGAAGTAATTTCAAAAATTACAAATTACTCTGGCCAATACAATTTAAATACAAATAACTGTAGCGATTTTGCACAACAAATAGCAGCAACAGGAGGTTTAAAATTACCTAATACTGATGGATCTTGGCCGGGGGGAGGAGGAACAAACCCAGGAAATTTAGGGCAGGATATTCGAAATATGGCACTACCTTCGGGTGCTAGTATTAAAACTACTGGGGGAATAGCTCTTTCTAACTCTAAATAAACGAATTATGAAAAATTTAATGATTAAATGTTTACTGATTTTCCTTATAAGTTGCAATGTGCAAAGTCAAGAAGAAAAACTGATATTTAATTTTATTGCTGCTTGTAAAGATAAAAATATCGAAATACCTGTTATAAAAGATAAATACATTTGCGAGGGCAAACAGCATACAGAAGCAAAAGCTACTTTAGATAAATTTTTAACAGATGGTATTGCTTCCATAAGAAAAGAATTGCAATCTAAGGACTTATCAAAATTAAAAATAATAAAAGCAACGAATGACAAAGAAGTTCAAAAAGAATTTGTAATAACCGATTTTTCGAAGGTTTTTATTTTAAAAGAAAACAAAAAAATAGTACTGTATTTTTTAATTGAAAATGATAGAATAGCCGCTTTAAGTGTTTTGAATAAGGGAGGCATTAAAAATTTTATAATATTATGTAATTAGCCTAAAATAACAAAGCTCCGGATTTCTTCGGAGCTTTGTGTTTATAGGGGGAAATATTGTAAAACTAGAATTAATTATTTAGCAATCAGCTTAAGAACAAATTCCATTTGTGTGTCCTTCTGTTCAAAAAAGTCATCCAGAGTAGGCCATACTTCATAGTCGGGCATAATACCGTGACCTTCCGGCTGGTTCGCTTTTTTAGGTGCATCCTGTACGACATTTACAATTGAAAATTGTGTTTTTACTTTTGAGTTAGGAAGTTCGTAAACCAATGGTGAATGTCCGTTGTGAACGTAGTAACCTCCAACGGTTTCCAGACCTACTATGGTAACATTATCTACATATGCTTTTACCAAAGAAGCAAAATGGGAAGCAGCTGATGCCACATTTTCATTAATCAAAAGATAAAGCTTGCCTTTAAAGAGCGGCGATTTAGGATGGTAAACCGGATTGTATTTCTGATCCTGAATACTGATGTTGTTTTGGAATACCGGATACAGTGATTTCAGGTATTCTTTTCCCGCTTTTAGAGCAGTACTATCCATTCGTTCTGAAGTTGAAGTACCCCAAAAATACTTTTCGAGAGGTAAAACATTAGGGTCGAATAGGATGACAGCCTTTTCATTTTCCTTGAAGGGTTTATCGGTAAGGTACATAACAGGCTGTTCGAAGTTAGGATCACTGCCTCCCGGATTATTTCTAACATCAATGATCAGATTAGCAACCTTATTTTTGTCCAGTGCTGTAAAAATGCTGTCCAAAAATCGAACATAGGGTTTAAACTTAGGATCGTCTGATCCATAGGCCATACCAAAAAATCTTAGATTCAACAAACCTGTAGCGGGGTTAATCATACGGAAGCTATACGGAGACTGTTTTTTATAATCTAGTAAATCAGTAACCGGAGCACTAAACCTGTTTTTAAGATTGGCTGTTCTTTCCTTTAGCGTTACGGCACGAAGCACTGTTTTTTGAAGAGCCTCCGATTTTGGTACGCTGTATTCTATAATAAATTCATCACAAAGACCATATTCGAGCAGGTAGTTTAATCCAAACGATTTATTGACACTGGCCGATAATTTTTGGACAAGATGATGACCATCTGTTGTATAATATTTGTAGAAAGAGCGCATTAATTGTGCATCATTTATTCCGTTTATACTTTTTATTCTTGAACCTGGAGGGATATCCGATGATTGACCGTCAAAAATAATTTGTCCGTTAATATAGACTAGAGGAAAAGGGAAAAAGGACTTTTGTCTGTTCAGAAAGTTGATTAAATCGAGATCGGGAATGGTGTAATTGTGTAAACTTCCTTCATAATCGGACAGGCGAAGCATTATTTTGTAAAACTCGATAGTGCTCATGGGCTTTTTAATACTTTTAAAGGCACCGTTGTAAATACTGTCTACCTGTTTTTTAGAGCGGTATTGATACAAACCGGAATTTGCTTTTTCGTTTATTGTTCGAAGTATTTTAAGATCCTCCTGCATTTGTTTTGGCGAAAGTACTTTATTGTACAGCATCAAACTATCCTTCATGATCTTAGCAGAGCTTTGGGCCTGAATAGTACAGGAGAACGAAAACAGCCATAAGAGGGTAAAAACCGACAGCAGATTTTTAGGATTCGTAAATGCGTTCGTTATTCGTTTATAAAAACAAATAGTTGTAGTAATAGAGGTACGGTACATGGTTTTGGGATGTTTTTTTGTAATATTTTTCAAGCTTAGGGTTAGAGTGGTTAAGCCAATTGTTGTTTGATGTTTTTGGTATTCAGAAAAAAGAGCAGCTGGTCTGCTTTTTTAGAATTTTCTCCAAAGTCAATCAAATTATTAAAATCAATGATTAAAGACTCACCACTGTTAAAGTATATTTTTAGCCGGTCAGCACCACGGCCATTAAAAAAATTCCAGCTTTTAATTTCGGATAAAAGAATGACCTGATTTTGGATTTTAGTATAGATCGGTTTTTTATCCCACTCTAATGTAAGGGTATCTTTGTCACTGTTGCAATCAATGCTTAATGTACCGGTGAATACGTATATCAGAAAAAAGAAGAAAATAAAATGAAAAAATAAGAGGAGAAGATAGTGCGTTTTAAATCCTATAACTGCGGATAAAAATCCTAGAATTGGGATAGAAATTAAATAAGTGATTACCATAAAGGTAACATTTAAGGTTTTAATTTTCATAATTTAAAATTTAATGATTTTGTCGGTGTCGGTCTTTAAAAAATCTTCCATTTATATTTTTCGAATATACTAATATATCAAAGAAATTCCTTTCAAATAAGATGTTTTTCTAGAATTTAGAGGATGTATTTGTTTTAGGTGGTAATAATTATCTTTGCAGTACTTGTTTACGGACTTCTTGCCTTTTTGAAAGACGTAATGTCCAGTTGTAAATACCAAAATAAGACGTTTGTGTCTGTTTAAATGCAGCTTAGGTTAGCTGAAAACTAAAATAACTATTGATTTATGTACGAGAGAAAAATAGAAAAAGAGTATTCCTGTGGTATAGAGATTACAAGCGAAATTATTGGCGGGAAATGGAAACCTACTTTGATCAATCTTATTCATGAAGGGATTATTAGACCAAGCGATCTGCAACGAGCCATGCCGGCTGCATCAAGACGTGCGCTCAATATTCAATTAAACGAACTTCAGGAACATGGTATTATAGAGAAAAAAATATACCCTGTTTTACCGCTTAAGGTAGAATACTCCCTTACAGAATTTGGAACCTCTTTGCTTCCAATAACCCTTGCCATGGAAGAATGGGGAAATAAATATCGCGAGCATTTTAGAAAACTTCTTGAACTAAAAAAAGAAACAACCAATAAATAGCGTAGTTATAGGGAATAAGTTTGCCGTATCTGAATCGTTATGCCGTTATTGTGGCAGCTTTTTTTTGGTGCTAAATTTGCAAAAAAAAAGTTATGATTCATTTAAGCATATTAGATTATTCTCCTATTGACGAGAAGAGTAATTCAAGAGAAGCCTTAATTGCAACCACAAAACTGGCTCAACTTGCGGATAAATTAGGTTTCAAACGATTTTGGGTTTCTGAGCATCATGGAATGCAGACTTTAGCCGGAAGTAATCCCGAAATGTTAATGATGCACCTTTTAGCCAATACACAAAATATACGTATTGGGTCCGGAGGTGTGATGCTGCAACATTACAGTGCATACAAAGTAGCAGAAGGCGTAAAGCTTATGGAAGCTTTGTATCCCGGCAGGATCGATCTTGGTATAGGAAGAGCTCCGGGAGGAGATAAAATCACACACTCGGCACTAAACCTTGGAAAGACTAGAATTTCATCCTATGAACAGCAGGTTAAAGATTTAAAAGCTTATTTGAGCGGTCAGGAAGAAATAAATTCTTCGTTTCCGGGTTTAGTCCCATCACCTGTTGTCACTACCGTACCACAATTATGGTCACTGGGAGCAGGAGGTAATGGAGGATTACTCGCCGGTAGGGAAGGTATGTCTTATATATTCGCGCATTTTATTAACCCTGGCGGAACTGGATTGCAGGCCACAGCAGATTATTTCTCCAATTTCAGTCCTTCGGTAATAAGCTCTAAACCTCAAAACATGGTAGCCATTTTTGCGGCAATTGCCGAAACAGAAGAAGCTGCCGAAGAGCTTGCTAAAGGATTTGATCATTGGATGTTAATGATAGAGTCAGGACGTGAAACTCCCTACTACATGAATTTTGACAGTATTCAGGAGTATCCTTATACAGTGGAAGAGAAAGAAATGATCAGGAACAACAGAAGAAGAATTATTGTTGGAAATCCGGATAGTGCAAAGCAACAAATCGAGCAGCTTGCCGCCGCATACCAAACCGACGAAGTAATGATATTGCCCCAGATTTTTGGTAAAGAAAACAGAATGAAAACCCTCGAATTACTGGCAGAGGCATTCGGGTTGGAGTAATTACTTCACTTACATAGAGAAGCGACAAAAACACCAAGCTTCTTACTCTCTAAACAACACTGAAAAAGAGACATGAAAGGAAATTTTTCCTCTTTCATGAAGGGATTCTATTGTCTACAATTTAATTAAAAAATCAAATAACTGCGATAAGCATAAAACAAAAAAGTCATGCCATTCATAAAAATTGAGATTACGCGAGAAAGCGTAACTAAAGAACAGAAACAAATCCTTATAAAAGGAGTAACCAATTTAATTACAGAAACCTTAAACAAAGATCCGCATTTGACCCATGTTGTAATTCAGGAAGTAGATCTCGATAATTGGGGATATGCCGGAGAACAAGGATCAGTAATAAGAGAAAGGGCTTTACAGAAAAAAGAAAAATAATAAATTCAATAAACAATAGAAACAATGAAAAAACAAACAATAGTAGTTACTGGTGCAGCATCAGGAATAGGAAAAGGAATTGCAAAATATTTTTTAGACAGAGGGGATAATGTAGTTATTAATTCATTACTGCAAAGCACCCTTGAAGATACATTCAATGAATTAGGAGCGGGAAATAATCTTGCGATGGTTGCCGGAGATGTAAGCGATAAACAAACCGGTGAACAATTAGTAAATGTAGCACTTGAAAAGTTTGGATCAATAGATGTATTGATTAACAATGCAGGGATTTTTGACAGCAAACCATTTCTAGAAGTAGATGAAGCCTATTTGGATAAATTTTTGAACACCAATTTTAAAGGGACTTATTTCACCACACAAGCCGTAATTCCTCAAATGTTGCAACAACAGGATGGGGTTGTAATTAATATTGGGACACCGCTGGTTAATCATGGTTTTGGAGGGTTGCCTGCTACTGCACCGATATCAAGCAAAGGAGCTATCCATGCCTTAACGATTCAGTTAGCGGCCGAATTTGGAAAACAAAACATTCGTGTCAATACCATCGCGCCAGGTATTATACGTACACCAATGCATGGAGATAACGCAGATCAAAGTGCCGGTTTACATCTGTTAAACCGTGTAGGTGAGATCGATGATATTGCAGAAATGGCGTATACGGTTGCAAAAAGCAGTTTTATTACAGGTTCAATTATCAATGTTGATGGAGGTAAAGGAGCCGGACGCAACTTAAACTAAGGATTAAATCATTTTAATGGATCAAGAACAAAACCTGGGGAGAAAAGGCTGAAAGCCAGAAAAGGGATCAAGAGCAAAACCTGGGGAGGAATGTCAAAATAAAATTAGAAATTTGTAATCTAAGAATTAGATATGACACCTATAGAGCTTTTAAAATTTATGCTTCCTGATTTTTTAGTAGAATACTTTGAAGTAGTTTCTACTACTAACACAGAAGAAGTATTGCATCTGTATTTTGAAGAAAAAATAAAACCTCCACAAGAGTTTAATTCTTTTGAATTGATTTCTAAGGGGTTTCTTGATGAGATTACTATTCAGGATTTTCCATTAAGAGGTAAATTTGTGTATTTGCACATTAAAAGACGCCGTTGGACTAATAAAACCAATGGAGAAATCATCAAAAGAGATTGGACTTTAGTAGCTAAAGGGACTCGCATGACTCAGGAGTTTGCGACTTTTTTAAAAGAAATTAATAGATAAGAGTGCTACAGATTGTCATACTATTGGAGGCTTTTTCGGAGTTAACGGAAAGAGACTCCAAAGACAATACAAAAAACATTTAAGCTCGTTTAATACATGGGCTCCACGCGAACATGCGCACCAATGGATGATTTACCCTGAAAACATGGGCACTCATTTATCCATTGACGAGGTGGCTTTGTCTCAGGGGGAACTTTATACTATCCTGACCAACAAGAAATTCAAAGG
>NZ_CAGKLC010000022.1:0-48613 GCF_903469665.1 Flavobacterium sp. UGB4466
ATTTTTTATGTAGTAAAAAACTTTCATTATTGGCAAATATAAATAACTTTATGAAATTTCAAATCAATTTATAAGAATTTTAATGTTAATTAAAACAAATACGCAAGTAAATATCTTGCATCTATTGAATGTTATCCTAAAAAATCGTGTTCTTGTGTTGGGAGTGGCTTATCTTGCAAGAAAATCCATCAAAATAATACCAATTTTATTTTACTTATAGTTCAATGTTTCTTTTTGGCATAACTTTCTGATTGCTTTTTACTTATAGCAGGAATCGTTCTTTTCATGATATAATGAATGAGGATATGCGACTCCCTGAAGCTCTTTCTTCTGGAAGAGGAGATTTGTTTGATATATATTTACCTCCAAAGGAATTCATCCTAACTTTTTATCTGTTACAACCTTTACCGGTTCACTGATATACTGCACGAAAACAGAGATCGGAAATTGGGACGAACAAAATCATCGATGCTTTGATACAAATACATTTTAGCTGCTGTTTTGGATTAAGCGCTCCCCTTCAACTGCTTCGTTTTTTTTCTATGTCATAACTTCTTTCTTTCCTCTATACCTCTACTACAAACTCATCCGCAGAGTCAGTTCACACATCGGGTATTGCAAACTATTTTTCATTACTTACCTTACTTTGGGCATAAAAGTCACACTATAAGTCAGCAGATTCCCTAACTAGAACTCACCTGCATGCCCGACATTCCTTTTCTGTTAACCGGTACAAATTACGATCTGAAGTACTTTCTGCAAGTCGAACCTTACTCATAAGGCAATGCGTCTGTCATTGGGCTTTGTGCGCGGTTGCCCTCACAACAATACTCGTTACACACTGCTTTTTACACCCCAAAGCACATCTGTATTTCTCATATAAAAGACTGTCTTTCCGTTTAAGATCTGCCGAACAGGCGGCACCTGCCTGATCATCCAGGAAAACTTTTCAAAAATCTATGATGATTTGTCCTTTAAAGTTTTACATTGCCCCGAATTACAGTAATTATTACACAGGATACATCTGCATAAATTAATTTTTTTTCAAATCAAAATAAAAAAACCATCAGTTGCGGCTGATGGTTTTTTGTTTATTAAGCTTTTCTTGTAGACTCTCGTTCTTTCAGTTTTGTTTTGATAACGATTGTTTCATAGTCTGATGTTTCTCCTTCCGGCTCTTCTAATCTTTGAATTAGTCTTTTGGCAGCGACCTCTCCAATCTCAATTCCGTGCTGACTTACTGTTGTTAAACTTGGCGACAAACGTCTTGAAGCTAAAATTCCATCGGCAAAACCTATAATTGAAATATCTTCAGGAACCTTATATCCTTTTTTCAGACTTACCCGTAATGCGGCCACTGAATCATTTTCATCCAAAGCAAAAATTGCATCTATTTTATGTTCAAAAATGCCATCAATTTTACTCTTCATATCTTCTTCAGAATCGGTACGAAGAATTATATTCTCGTTTACCGGAATATTATTGTCTGCTAATGCTTTTAAGTAACCGTCGGCTCTTAATTTCCCAACACTTAAATTGTCTACGGATGAAATCAGAGCAATATTTTTACATCCCAAATCAATTAAATGCTGTGTTGAATTTAAAGCAGAATCAAAATCGTCGACTATTACTTTGTCACATTCTACTCCATCAGCTATTCTGTCAAACATCACAATAGGTGTTCCATCAGCAATGATCGCCGAAAAATGACCATAATCTTCTAATTTTTGCGCTTCTTCAGATACTGACAATATAAATCCGTCAATCGTTCCGTTGCTTAACATTTCAAGCGTATGAACTTCTTTTTCCAGAGATTCGTTCGAAATACAAGTAATTACATTATATCCTTTTTTATCGGCTACTTTTTCAATACCACTAAAAACCTTTGCAAAAAAGGAGTTTAGTATATTAGGTATAATTACACCTATTGTTTTAGTTTTACGATTCTTTAAATTCAAACCAATAACATTCGGTTTATAATTTTTGAGTTTGGCATACTCCTTAATCTTCACCTTTGTTTGCTCACTGATCTCCGGGCTATCATTTAATGCCTTAGAAACAGTAGATACAGAAACACCGAGTTCCTTCGCAATTTGCTTTAGAGTTGCTTTAGCTTTCATTTAAAAATAAATTTTATGTAATTAATACAAATATAGTAGAATTACCTAAAATAAAACAAAAAACACGTTATCCTATTTAAAATTTCAGAGTGTTTTTTAAAATTAACTTCTTTTTCAAAACCGTAAGCCTTAAAATTTCGTTAATACCTGAATACATGCTTTTAACCTTTTAAAATCCTTGATTATGAAAAACGAAGTTAAAATTCATGAAGTTGACCCTTCATTGAACAACAGAAGGAGCTTTCTAAAGCTCAGCGGCCTTACATTAGTTGGCGCAGGCCTTCTTATGGCCGGGTGTAGCGATAATGACAATGACGATGATATGGAAGACACTACATTGCCCGGAATCAGAAACGGAGTTTTTGATTTAGGGTCCGGTGATTTTGGAGTACTGACCTATGCGTATGCTCTGGAACAGCTGGAAGCCGATTTTTATACTAAAGTCGTAAACTCAACAAGCTTTAATGTCACTTTTAATCCTATCGAACGCCAGGTATTAACAGATTTGTATCATCATGAAGTAATTCACAGGGATTTTTTCAAGGCTGCTTTAACCGGAGCGCTTCCTGACCCAAGTTCGCAACTGCTTCCCTCCTTGGCTTTTAATTATGGTTCTTTAAATTTCAACAGCCGTACTGAGGTTCTTGCCACAGCAAAAGCTCTTGAAGATACCGGAGTTGCTGCTTATAACGGAGCAGGAAAACTAATCAAAAGTGCTGATTATTTACTTTTAGCCGGAAAAATTGTTTCGGTAGAAGCCAGACATGCCTCAGCCATCAGAAGCTTAATCAATCCTAACTCTAAGGATTTTGCCGGAGATGATATTGTAAACGCAAGCACCGGTTTGGATGTTGCTCAGGATCCTTCAAAAATTCTACCAATTGCAGGAGGCTTCATTACCACAAAATTCACAGCCAAATATTTACCTTAATCTTAACAAGCTAAAACTTAGAAATTATGAATATTTTAAAATTTATAGAAACGTTTACTGATGATAGCTTGATGAGAAGCACTGGTTCAAGAAGAGACAGTTTTAATCAGTTTGGAAGTATTGGAAAAACACTGGCTTATGCATCAATCCCTTTCGGATTATCCGCAATGGCCAATAAAGCATTAGCAAAAGACATTACCGCAACTCCTGCAACTCCTATTGGAGCCTTGCAATTTGCCTTAACTTTAGAATATCTGGAAAACGAATTTTATGCTATGGCATTAGATTCCGGAGTAATTCCGGCATCAGAAAATGGAGGAAGAGATCGAAAAGTTTTTGAACAAATAGCTGCGCATGAATCTGACCACGTTAAGTTTTTGATTGCGGGACTGGGCGGACCAGCAAGTGCAAACTTTGTGGCTAAACCTACTTTTGACTTTACCGTTGGAGGAGCTTTTGACCCGTTTCATGACTACCCAACCTTTTTAGCATTAGCACAAGCCTTTGAAGACACGGGCGTTAGAGCCTACAAAGGTCAGGCAGCAAATTTAATCACTACACCTGATTTATTGACTGCCGCATTACAAATTCACTCTGTAGAAGCCCGTCATGCTTCTGAAGTACGACGCTTAAGAGGATTAAAAGGATGGATTTCTAACAGTGAGAGAGGTGCAGGAATGCCCGCCGCAACACAAGCGGTCTATGATGGCGAAGGCGTTACTGTACAGGCAGGATTCAATACCGCAGCTGCTTTTGGAGCTTCTGCAGGATCAGAAGCTTATGATGAACCACTTACCACACAACAGGTCGTTGATATTGCAAATATATTT
Source organism: Flavobacterium sp. UGB4466 (assembly GCF_903469665.1). Taxonomy (GTDB): domain Bacteria; phylum Bacteroidota; class Bacteroidia; order Flavobacteriales; family Flavobacteriaceae; genus Flavobacterium; species Flavobacterium lipolyticum. The sequence goes on from NZ_CAGKLC010000022.1 coordinate 3,882, forward strand.
ATTGTTTAGTACAAATAATTCTAAATATTGAACCATCTTTACACTACTTGTGAAGGTGGTTTTTTTTTATAGTTTAAAATTGAAAACTGATGCGCTGATTTTCAGCAGATAAAATATTCTTTTCAGGTATTTGGTTTTAAAATAATTAATTGTACTTTTGCATCCCCTTTATTGGGGATGGAATGTTTAATTAAAATAATATTATGGACGCATTAAGCTACAAAACGGTTTCAGCTAACAAAGCCACTGTAACTAAAGAGTGGATTGTTGTTGACGCTGAAGGTCATAACTTAGGACGTCTTGCTTCAAAGGTTGCAATGATCTTAAGAGGTAAGTACAAACCAAGTTACACACCGCACGTTGACTGTGGAGATAACGTAATTGTTATCAACTCAGAAAAAATTAACCTTACAGGTACAAAAATGAATGACAAAATTTACATGCGTCATACAGGTTACCCAGGAGGACAAAGAACTTTAACTGCTAAAGTATTGCAATCTAAAAATCCTGCATTATTAGTAGAAAAAGCTGTAAAAGGAATGTTACCTAAAAACAAATTAGGAGCTGAACTTTTTAGAAATCTAAATGTTGTTGTAGGTGCTGAGCATACTCACGGAGCTCAAAAACCTAGAACTGTTAACCTAAACGATCTTAAGTAATGGGAGTTATTCACAAAATCGGTAGAAGAAAAACCGCTGTTGCACGTGTATATGTTTCTGAAGGAACAGGAAAAATCACTGTAAACAAAAAAGAATTCGCAACTTACTTTCCAACTGCAACTTTACAATACAAAGTTTTACAACCATTATCTATGACGGAAAATGCTAGTAACTTTGATGTAAAAGTAAACGTTTACGGAGGTGGTTCAACTGGTCAGGCAGAAGCTGTAAGAATGGCATTAGCACGTGTAATGTGTGAAGTGAACATCGAAAACAGAGCTATCTTGAAACCAGAAGGTTTATTAACAAGAGATCCAAGAATGGTTGAACGTAAGAAATTCGGTCAGAAGAAAGCTCGTAAGAGATTCCAATTCTCTAAACGTTAATATTACCTGTCTTGTACATTTGGTACAGGACACTATCAATTATTTATTGAAATTAAAAAACACAGTTGTTGTTGCTCTCCTATCGAGGTAGGAAATAGTTTAGCATCTAAATGGGTTAAGCGATTATAAAGATTGAAAGATTAAAAAGGTTGAAAGATTGAAAAATCTAAAAATCTAAAATCTAAAATCTAAAATCCAAAAAGACACATTGCTAATCAACAGAACGTAAACTAGTACAAAAATGGCAAACAAAATAGAAGTAAAAGAATTACTAGAAGCAGGTGTTCACTTCGGACACATGACTAGAAAATGGGATCCAAACATGGCTCCTTACATTTATATGGAGCGTAATGGTATTCACATTATCAATCTATATAAAACTGCAGCTAAAATTGAAGAAGCTAATGAAGCTTTGAAAAAAATCGCTGCATCAGGTAGAAAAATCTTATTCGTAGCTACCAAAAAACAAGCAAAAGACATCGTTGCTGATAAAGCAAAAGCTGCAAACATGCCTTACATCACTGAAAGATGGCCAGGTGGAATGCTAACGAACTTCGTAACTATCAGAAAGGCAGTTAAAAAAATGTCTTCTATCGATAAAATGAAGAAAGATGGTACTTTCATGACGTTATCTAAAAAAGAGCGTTTGCAAGTTGATCGTTTACGTGCTAAATTAGAGAAAAACTTAGGTTCAATCGCTGATATGTCTAGACTACCTGCAGCATTGTTCGTAGTAGATATCAAAGCTGAACATATCGCAATAAAAGAAGCACAAAAATTAAACATTCCAGTTTTCGCAATGGTTGATACGAATTCTGACCCAAGAGAGGTTGATTACGTAATTCCAGCAAATGATGATGCTTCTAAATCAATTGACAAAATTTTATCTTTAGTGACTACTGCAGTAATCGAAGGTCTTTCTGACAGAGGTTCTGAAAAAGAAGTTGAAGTAGCTGAAGAAGCTGCTCCTGCTGCTGAGGCTGAGGCTGCTCCTGCAACTGAAGAATAAATCAAATTTTAAATTCCAATTTTTAAATTCCAAATTCCAAATACAAAATTAAAAACGTTATGTTGATAATTTAATAAAATTGGAGTTTGGGATTTAGAAGATGGAATTTTTACTTTTAACATTAAAATTCAAAATATTATGGCAACAATTACTGCTGCAGACGTAAATAAATTAAGACAATCTACAGGTGCCGGAATGATGGACTGTAAAAAAGCTTTAGTTGAAGCTGAAGGAGATTTCGATAAAGCTATACAAATCCTTAGAGAAAAAGGACAAAAAGTTGCTGCTAACCGTTCTGACCGTGAGTCTTCTGAAGGAGCTGCTGTTTCTTTTATTAATGCAGACAACACTAAAGGAGCTATCATCACTTTAAACTGTGAAACTGACTTCGTAGGTAAAAATGAAGCTTTCGTAACTTTAGCTAAAGATTTAGTTGAAAAAGCGATCAACTTCTCTTCTAAAGAAGAATTTTTAGCTTCAGATTTCAATGGAATTACTGTTGCTGAAAAATTAATCGAGCAAACTGGTGTTATCGGTGAGAAAATCGAAATCGGTGGTTTTGAAATTTTAGAAGGTGCTTTCGTTGGATCTTATGTTCACGTTAACAAAATTGCTGCATTAACTGCAATTTCTACTGCAATTCCTAACGCTGACGTTTTAACTAAAGATGTTTCTATGCAAGTTGCTTCTATGGGAGCTGATACATTATCTTACAAAGATTTTGATCCTGCTTTCGTTGAATCTGAACTTGCTGCTCGTATTGCTGTAATCGAAAAAGATAATGAAGAAGCAAAACGTTTAGGAAAAACTTTAAAAAATGTTCCTAAATACATCTCTTTCTCTCAATTAACTGAAGAAGTTTTAAAACAAGCTGAAGAAGATGCTAAAGCTGAATTAAAAGCTGAAGGTAAACCAGAGCAAATTTGGGACAAAATTATCCCTGGAAAAGTTCAACGTTTCATTTCTGACAACACTACTTTAGATCAAGAAAAAGCATTACTAGATCAAAACTTCATCAAAGATGACAGTAAAAAAGTTGGTGATTACGTTAAAGGATTCAACGTTGAGATCACAGGTTTCAAAAGAGTTACTTTAGGTTAATATATTATTTCAATATTTAAAAAGCCCGAATATTAATTTATTCGGGCTTTTTTTTATGCGAAATGTTTATTTGTGAGATGTGAGATGTAAAAGGTGAGAAAGTTAGAATAGTGCCCTGAATCTATTTCATCTTCAGAGCAACTCGATTATTTCGTAAACCTCAAGTTTTCCTCTAATTCCATCGCACCTTTTACATTTCACATTCCAAATCTAACTATTTACTTCTTGATCGGAAAATTTCTGGCTCTCATCAAAGCATCTGATTTCGGAGCTCTTCCTCTAAAGTTTTCATAGGCTTTCTCCTGATCAATCGTGTTTCCAACACTAAAAACACTTTCGTAAAGACGTTTTGCTACTGCTTTATCATAAGCCCCTTTTCCTTCTGTAAAAGCTTCCCAGGCATCAGCATTGATCACGTCTGCCCATAAATAACTGTAATATCCTGCTGAATAACCATCTCCTGAAAAGATATGTCCAAATTGCGGAATTCTATGACGCATTACAATTTCTGACGGCATATGAAGTGCATCTAAAGTCTCTTTTTCAAATTTATGAGGATCAATAGTAGTGGTAGCCAAATGAAGCTTCATATCAATCAAAGAGCTCGAAATAGTTTCTACAGTTGAAAAACCTTCCCCAAAATTAGCTGCTCTTTCAATTCTGTCAACCAAAGCTTTCGGTAATGGCTCACCCGTTTTGTAATGTAATGCAAACTTGTTTAGTACTTCCGGAGTCGCTAACCAATGCTCTAATAATTGAGAAGGGAACTCAACATAATCACGAGCTACAGAAGTTCCTGCTAAACTTGGATAAGTTACATTTGAACACAATCCGTGAAGCGCGTGTCCAAACTCATGAAACAAAGTTGAAGCATCTTCCCAGGAGATTAAAATAGGCTCGTTTGGAGCTCCTTTTACAAAGTTACAGTTGTTAGACACAATCGTCAACACCTCTCCATCCATTCGCTCCTGATTGCGATAGGCGTTCATCCAGGCTCCTGAACGTTTGCCTGCATGCGCATAAGGGTCAAAATACCATAAACCAACTGTTTTACCTGTCAATTTATTACTTACTTCCCAAACACGAACGTCAGGATGATAAACCGGCACATTTGTGATTTGCTTAAAATTCAAATTAAACAATTCGCCCGCTACCCAAAACATTCCTTCTCTTAATTTTTCCAACTGTAAATACGGTTTAACTTCATTCTGATCTAAATCGTACTTCGCTTTTCTAACTTTTTCAGCATAATAACGGTAATCCCATGGCTGAATTTTGAATTTACCTCCTTCTGCATCTACAATCTTTTGCATTTCTGCTACATCTTCACGCACTTTTTCAACTGCAGGTTCCCATACAGAAAGCATTAAATCTAAAGTTTTCTGAGGATCCTTTGCCATTTTGTTCGATAAACTCCAATGGGCAAAAGTAGGGAAACCTAATAATTTAGCTTTTTTCGTTCGTAATTCTAAAATAGAAACCAATGTCGAATTGTTATCATTCGCATTTCCATTATCACCACGTTTTACAAAAATATCAAATGCTTTTTCCCTTAAATCTCTGCGTGTCGAGAAAGTCAGGAATGGCTCAATTGATGAACGTGTATTAGCAATACACCCCATAACATTCAGTTTTCTGTCTTTAGCTTCAGCAATAGCTGCTTTCTTAACCTCTTCAGGCAGTCCGTCAAAATCACTTTCTGTTTTCAATTCCACATATTGATTTTGTTCTTCCGCCAATAAGTTCTGACTAAAACGGGTAAAAAGTGACGCCAGCTCTTTATTTATCGCGGCCACTTTCTCTTTATCCGCTTCATTTAACTTTGCTCCCTGACGAACAAAATTTGTATAATACAACCAGATCAGACGCTGTTGTTCCTTGGTTAGTTTTTTACTCTCTTTAGAATTATAGAGCGTTTCAACTCTTGTAAAAAGCTTTTTATTCTGATTGATTTTATCACTAAACTCAGAGAACTTAGGAGACATTTCTCTGTCAATAGCACTAAATTCCGGACTGCTTAAATTAGATCTGTAAATTCCGTAAACAGTAGAAATCCTGTCCATTGTTTCCCCTGAACGCTCCATAGCAGCAATCGTATTATCAAAAGTTGGCGCTTTTGGATTGTTAGCAATAGCCTCTATTTGGTTTAGTTTTTCCTGAATCGCAAATTCAATTGCCGGTTTAAACTGCGAAACTTTATACTCATTAAAAGCAGGGACACCGCCGTAGGGACCTGTCCATTTTTGAACCAGCGGATTGTCCGGGATGGTCTGTGCGTTAGCCGCAAATAAGGTTGTTCCCATGAGAAAAATTGTCATTAATTTTTTCATTATCGTTGATTTGTTTTAAAATTAGGTTATCATTCCAAATGTAACTAAAAATCAGTATTCATTTGGAAATTTTAACTTTGGAATCCTCTAAAAACTACCCTTTAATTTAAATATTCCGCTAAAAAGTTATAGAGAAATAGTTTAAATTTGAAACATCATTAACCGAACCACATGTTTAAAACCCGTAGAGAAATTGTTTTTGTAATTCTGGCTGGCATCTTTATAACCAATGCTGTTGTAGCCGAACTTATTGGAGGAAAATTAATCCAGATTGGACCATTTGTAATGAGCATTGGTATTTTACCCTGGCCGATTGTCTTTCTAACAACCGATTTAATCAATGAATATTTTGGTGAAAAAGGAGTCAAAAAACTGTCCTTTATAACAGCCTGTTTAATTGCTTATGCGTTTCTGATCTTATTTATGGCTATTGTGATACCCGCCGCCAAAGGAATCAGCCCTGTTAATGACGAACAATTTAAGGCGGTTTTTGGACAAAGTATGTGGATCATCGTAGGTAGTTTAATTGCCTTTATGGCTTCTCAGCTGATTGATGTCTGGATCTTTTGGTTTTTCAAAAGACGTACCGGAGAGCGAAAAATATGGCTCAGAACCACAGGATCAACTGTAATCTCACAATTGTTTGATTCTTTTATCGTACTTGGAATTGCCTTTTGGTTACCCGGAAAAATTGATTTCGATACTTTTATTTCATCAGGATTAACAGGTTACATTTTCAAACTATCCGTAGCGGTTTTACTGACACCGGCTATTTATGCAGGACATCACCTGATTAAGAAATATTTAGACAAAGATCCTGAACACGAAAAATCCAAACACTTAAACAATGGAGAGTAAAAATCTAGTACGCTGCGGCTGGTGTTCTTCCAGTGATTTATATAAAAAATATCATGATGAAGAATGGGGTGTTCCTATTTATGATGATCCGTCTATATTCGAATTTTTAATTCTGGAAACCTTTCAGGCTGGTCTAAGCTGGATTACCATCCTCAATAAAAGAGAGAATTTCAGAACCGCTTTTGATCATTTCGATTATAAAAAAATAGCCCAATATCCGGAAGAAAAAATAGAGTCTTTGCTACAGGATACGGGAATTGTTCGCAACAAACTTAAAATTCGTGCTACTGTTTCAAACGCACAGGCATTCCTGAAAGTACAGGAAGAATTTGGCACTTTCTCTGACTATATTTGGAAATTTGTCAACGGAAAACCGATCGACAACAACCCAAGAACATTAAAAGACGTCCCTGCTACTACTCCAATTTCGGACGAAATTAGTAAAGATTTAAAAAAAAGAGGCTTCAAGTTTGTCGGATCAACCGTGATTTACGCTCATATGCAGGCTACAGGAATGGTTAACGATCATGTTGAAGACTGCTTTGTCCGAAAGGGGAAATAGTTTTAGTCACGATCTCAGTCGCAGTCGCAGTTTTCAGTTTATAAAACCTGATGTTTTTAAGTGAAAGACTGAAAACTGCGACTGAAAACTGAAAACTTTAAAAAAAACATTATATTTGCTTCACACTTTAGGGGTGTCTGCAATTTTGCAGGCTGAGATTTTACCCTCTGAACCTGATCTAGCTCACACTAGCGTAGGGAAAAGTAAGATGACTTCTGCGCGCATTTCTATGCGCGATTGTAGCCATTCCTAAAGTATAACTACATACTAAACTTAAAGGAATGGAACTAAAAATCAACCAACAAATCAAAAAATTCGATGCTGAATCGTTAAGCATTCAGTCATTGCTCGATCTCGAAATTCCCAACAAACAAAACGGAATCGCCGTTGCTATCAACAATACTGTTGTTCCAAAATCCAACTGGAACGAACAACTTGTATCCGAAACTGACGAAATTCTAATTATTTCTGCTACACAAGGAGGATGAAATTTCAATTTTTCAAATCCCAAAACCCAAATTCCAATTGTCAAGTAAGAAGTAGACGCACTGCTGTGCCCCTCTACAATCGACAATTACATTTTCACCTCTTACATTTTACATTTCACATCTCACAAAATACAACTACAAGCTATGACTACAGAAGAACAAATTTCCAGAACCCCGTTTCCTAATTCTAAAAAAGTTTACATCAACGGAGAAATACACCCCATCAAAGTGGCCATGCGCGAGATTCATCTAAGTGACACCAAACTTTCAAATGGCGGAATTGAAAAAAATCCTCCCGTAACGGTTTATGATACCTCAGGTCCCTATACCGATCCTAATATTGAAATCGATATTAGAAAAGGTCTTCCAAGACTAAGAGAACAATGGATTTTAGACCGAAATGATGTCGAAATTCTGAATGAAATCACTTCAGATTACGGACAAAGCCGATTACGCGATGAGAGCTTAAATCATCTTCGATTTGAGTATTTACATCAGCCTAAAAGAGCTAAAAAGGGCGCTAATGTTTCACAATTATATTACGCCAAACAAGGCATTATCACTCCTGAGATGGAATATATTGCTATTCGTGAGAACCAACGAATAGAGCTTTTAAACGAACAAACCAAAGCGATGCAATGTCAGCACGGCGGTCATAGTTTTGGAGCTAACACCCCTAAAAGTAAAATCACTCCCGAATTTGTTCGCAGCGAAGTAGCCTGCGGAAGAGCCATTATCCCCAACAACATTAATCATCCTGAAAGTGAGCCTATGATCGTTGGTCGCAACTTTCTGGTTAAGATAAACGCTAACATTGGCAATAGCGCCGTGACTTCGAGTATTGAAGAAGAAGTAGAGAAAGCAGTCTGGGCTTGCCGTTGGGGTGCAGATACGATTATGGACTTATCAACAGGTAAAAACATTCACGAAACCCGAGAGTGGATTATCCGTAACTCTCCTGTTCCAATCGGTACCGTTCCGATTTATCAGGCTTTAGAAAAAGTAAAAGGAATTGCCGAAGATTTAACCTGGGAAGTTTTTCGCGACACTTTAATTGAACAGGCTGAGCAAGGTGTTTCTTATTTTACGATTCATGCCGGAGTACTGTTACGTTATATTCATTTGACTGCCGATCGCGTTACCGGAATTGTTTCGCGTGGCGGATCTATCATGGCCAAATGGTGCTTGTTTCACCATAAAGAAAACTTTTTGTACACTCATTTTGAGGAAATCTGCGAAATCATGAAACAATATGACGTGGCTTTTTCTCTTGGGGATGGTTTACGCCCGGGTTCTATTGCAGATGCTAACGATGCCGCTCAATTTGCAGAACTGGAGACCCTGGGAGAATTAACTAAAATTGCCTGGAAACACGATGTTCAGGTTTTCATTGAAGGTCCCGGTCACGTTCCGATGCACATGATTAAAGAAAATATGGACAAACAACTGGAACATTGTCATGAAGCACCTTTTTATACTTTAGGCCCACTAACGACAGACATTGCACCGGGTTACGACCACATTACCTCTGCCATTGGAGCCGCAATGATTGGCTGGTACGGCTGCGCGATGTTGTGTTATGTTACTCCAAAGGAACACCTTGGTTTACCTAACAAAAAAGATGTGAAAGATGGTGTAATCACCTATAAAATTTCAGCACATGCTGCCGATCTTGCCAAAGGTCATCCGGGAGCACAATACCGCGACAATGCTTTAAGTAAGGCCCGTTTTGAATTCCGTTGGGAAGACCAGTTCAATTTAGCCCTTGACCCTGATACGGCCAGAGAGTTTCACGATGAAACCCTTCCTGCCGATGGTGCAAAAGTCGCTCATTTTTGTTCAATGTGTGGTCCTAAATTCTGCTCTATGAAGATCTCTCAGGAAATTCGTGATGTAGCCGCGGCCGAAAAAGGCATGCAGGAGAAATCAGAAGAGTTTATTGAACAGGGGAAAGAGATTTACATATAAGCACACATATTGGTCTTTAGTGATTAGTTACTAGTCCTTAGCCTTACTCTACCGAATAAAATCGAAAAACAACTAATCACTAATCACTAATCACTAATCACTAATCACTAATCACTAATCACTAATCACTAATCACTAATCACTAATCACTCCTCTATGATCGTAATTACCAATCCTTCCGCTATATCAAATGAAATCAGCATTCTGGATTCTTTATTTGAAGAAGGATTGGCTTTGCTTCATATCAGGAAACCTGATTTTTCCGAAATTGAAATGGCAACATTTATTCATCAAATAAAATTAGAGAACAGAAACAAATTGGTTCTGCACAACCATCCTATTCTGGCAGAAGATTTTGGAATTAACAGAATTCATTTTTCGGAAAAGGAAAGAAAAGACAACACTTTAATTTCTTCAGAAGGAAAATCATTTTCGACAGCAACGCATTCAATTGAAGATTTCAATTCCTTATCATCTGCATTCAACTATGCTTTCTTAAGTCCTGTATTTAAAAGTATTTCCAAAGAAGATTATCATCCAAAGACAAACCTGTTTGAAGCTTTAAACTCAAGAACAAATCACAGGACTAAAGTTATCGCTTTAGGAGGAATTGATACTAAAAACATCCAAAAAACGCTCGAAAATGGCTTTGATGATGTCGCTCTTTTAGGAAGTATTTGGAAAAATGAAAACCCTATAAAACAATTCAAATTATGTCAGCAAATCGTCCAATCGCACTTTCGATAGCAGGTTTTGATCCCTCGGGAGGTGCCGGTGTTTTGGCAGATGTCAAAACATTTGAACAGCATCATGTTACTGGATTTGGCATTTTAACCTCCAATACCATTCAAACGGAAGATCAATTTATTGAAATTCAATGGACTGATTTGAGTTTTGTGATTCGTTCTATTGAAACCTTTTTTGATCGTTATAAAATTAGTGCGGTCAAAATTGGAATTATTCCGTCTTTGAATTATCTGAACCACATTCTTTCAACCATAAAAAGAATATCCCCTGGCACTTTAATCGTTTGGGACCCGGTTTTAAAATCGTCAACACAATTTGAATTTATGAGTATTGAAGATCGTTTAGAATTGAATCCTACGTTGTCAAAAATTGATTTAATTACGCCTAATTACAACGAAATTGAAATACTGTTTCCGGGTTTTATTCTTAATCAACTTGAGTTTCAGAATAAAATTCCAACAAACATTCTATTAAAAGGCGGACATCATCCTTCGGCAACCGGAACTGATCGTTTGTTTCTGAAAGACGAAATCATCGATCTTCTGCCTTCTGATAAAAAATGCTTCGCAAAACATGGTTCAGGCTGTGTATTATCGGCTGCAATAGCTGCAAATCTTACACGGAATCAATCTCTGGAAGGATCTTGCAGGAATGCGAAAACCTACATAGAAAAATACCTGAATTCCACTCCAACCTTAATCGGACATCATTATGTATCATAAATTACAATATATCTCGCAGGGAAGAACAATAGAAGAACAGCTGTATAATATCCATGAGGCTTTAGATGCCGGCTGCGATTGGGTACAGCTCCGTTTTAAAAATCAAACTGAAAAAGACACTTTTACTCTGGCGGAAGCAGTAAAATTTTTATGTGAAGAGTATCTCGCTAATTTTATTGTAAACGACAATCTGTATCTCACTCAGCAAATCGCCGCAGACGGAGTTCATCTCGGACTATCAGACATGAAAATTGATGAAGCAAGGGCAATACTCGGAAATACTAAAATCATAGGAGCAACAGCCAACACTTATGAAGACATTGAAAATCACATCAAAAACGGCTGCGATTATATTGGTTTGGGGCCCTTTCGTTTTACAACAACCAAAGAAAAACTAAGTCCAATTCTGGGATTGTCAGGTTATTTTAAAATTATTCAGAATCTAAAACGCAATAAACTGGAGATTCCTGTTTATGCCATTGGAGGAATCACTCTGAACGATGTCGCTCCTTTAATGGAAACAGGGATTCATGGAATTGCGATCTCCGGAATGCTTACAGAAAGTAATCAAAAAGAAAAACTCATTCAACAATTAAACGAAAAGTTATATGCAAACGTCATTGTTTAACATAGGAGATAAAACCTTAACCTCCCGTCTATTTTTAGGAACAGGAAAATTTGGTTCGAATCTGGAAATGGAGAATGCTATTTTGGCATCAGAAAGTGAGTTGGTCACTGTAGCACTGAAACGTATCGATCTCGAAACCGAAACGGATGCTATTTTAACACACTTAAATCATCCAAACATTCATTTATTACCCAATACATCGGGAGCACGAAACGCTAAAGAGGCCGTTTTCGCTGCACAATTAGCGAGAGAAGCACTAGAAACAAACTGGCTGAAACTTGAAATTCATCCGGATCCGAAATATCTGATGCCCGATCCGATAGAAACTTTAAAAGCGACAGAAGAACTCGCTAAACTTGGTTTTTTTATCCTACCGTACATCCATGCCGATCCCGTTTTATGCAAACATTTGGAGAGTGCCGGAACAACCGCTGTTATGCCCTTAGGCTCCCCGATTGGAAGTAATAAGGGTTTAAAAACGATTGATTTTTTAGAGATTATTATCGAACAAAGTAATGTTCCCGTAATCGTCGATGCCGGAATCGGATCTCCGTCTGATGCTGCAAAAGCAATGGAAATGGGTGCAGATGCTGTTTTGGTTAATACCGCAATAGCAGTTGCCGGAAATCCGACATTAATGGCCGAAGCCTTTAAAGAAGCGGTAATCGCGGGCCGGAAAGCCTTTGAAGCTAAAATTGCTCCTCAACAAAATTATGCCATGGCTTCAAGTCCTTTGACCTCTTTTTTATATGAGTAGACTAAACCATTTAACCGCAAAGTTCGCAAAGAAAAGCGCTAAGAACGCAAAGCTTTGCAAACCTTGCGTAAAACTCCGCGCACTTTGCGGTTAAAAACTATGAAAACATTCAAATCGGTTTTTGAGAATTATGATTGGAATACTATTCAATCTAAAATATATCAAACCACATCAAAAGATGTAGAACACTCTTTGTTTAAAACCAAACGAAATCTCGATGATTTTTTAGCTCTGATTTCTCCTGCTGCACAAAACTATCTGGAGCAGATGGCACAAAAATGCCATGAAATTACCAAAAAACGTTTTGGCAAAACCATACAAATGTATGCTCCTTTATATCTCAGCAACGAATGCCAAAACATTTGCACCTATTGCGGATTTAGTTTAGACAATAAAATCAAACGAAAAACCCTCTCTGATGCTGAGATAAAAATTGAAGTAGAAGCTTTAAAAGAGATTGGTTTTGACCATGTTTTATTGGTGACTGGTGAGGCTAATTATACCGTAAACATTAATTACTTCCTAAATGCAATTGCCTTAATACGTAAAGAATTCTCTATTATTTCTGTGGAAGTCCAACCGCTTTCAACCGAAGATTATGAACGTTTGCATCAGGCTGGTGTTTATTCGGTTTTGGTATATCAGGAGACCTACCATCAGGAAGTATATAAAAAATACCATACGAAAGGCAAAAAATCAAATTTTGATTATAGACTCGAAACACCTGACCGTATTGGTACAGCCGGAATTCATAAAATGGGATTGGGGGTTTTACTGGGGCTGGAAGACTGGCGAACCGACAGCTTTTTTAATGCGTTACATCTGGATTATCTTCAAAAAAAATACTGGCAGACTAAATATTCGGTTTCCTTTCCAAGACTCCGCCCGGCAGAAGGCATTATTGAACCAAATTTTATTATGGACGATAAAGATCTGACACAACTCATTTGTGCCTATCGTTTGTGGAATGAGGATTTGGAAATTTCAATCTCGACACGTGAGAATGAGAAATTCAGAAACCATATTATCCCTATCGGTGTGACCAGTATGAGTGCGGGCTCTAAAACCAATCCCGGTGGTTATGTTGTTGATCCGCAATCTCTCGAGCAATTCGAAATCAGCGACGAACGTTCTGCCAAAGAAATTGCACAAATTATAACGAATTCAGGCTATGAACCTGTCTGGAAAGACTGGGACAAAATATATAGTCATAAAGAGGAAAGTCTAAAGTCTTAAAGTAAATTCTTTTACTTCAATTCTAACTTTTGACTTTTAACTTTTGACTTTTAACTTTTGACTTTCTAACTTTAAGACTTAAATTACAATGAGCATTATACAGGAATTTTTACGCTACAACAGGCAAACCATTCTTCCCGAAATTGGTGACGAAGGTCAGGAGAAACTTAAAAAGGCCAAAGTTTTAGTAATTGGTGCCGGCGGTTTAGGCTGTCCCATTTTACAATATATTGCTACAGCGGGAGTTGGTTTTATTGGTATTATGGACTTTGACACTATCGAGATCCATAATCTTCACCGGCAAATTTTATATACCGAGAAAGAAATTGGTCAACTTAAAGCTGTTGTTGCAAAAGAAGTGGTTTTGAAACTCAATCCATTAATAAAAGTCGAAGCCATAGTCGAAAAATTAACTCCGGAAAATGCCCGACAGGTTATTGAACAATACGATATAGTGGTTGATGGTTCGGATAATTTTACCACACGTTATTTGGTTAACGATACCTGTGTGGCACTGCAAAAAACTTTGGTCTATGGTAGTATCTTAAAGTTTGAAGGACAAATTGCCGTTTTTAACCATAAGGGCAGTAAAGATTTACGCGATTTATTTCCTGAAATGCCGGATCCGAAGGATGTTCCGAATTGCAATCTCAATGGTGTTTTAGGAACATTACCCGGAATTATTGGCACGATGATGGCGCATGAAACGCTCAAAATAATTTTGGAATTACCCACTTTAAACAATGAACTGGTACTTTTTAATACGATACACTGGAATTTTACCAAACTTAATTTCTAACCAACCATCTCGTCCTCATAAAATCCTTTACACAAGTTGAAGTAGATTCTTTCATTCCTTTTTTAAGATAGCTATAAACTCCTCGCGATCAATCTCACGACAGCCTAGACTTTCTAAATGGGAATTGTAAACCTGACAATCCAAGAGTTGGTAGTTCCCTTCTTTTAAATAATTTACCAAAGCTATGAAAGCTACTTTTGATGCATTCGAGACTTTCGAAAACATACTTTCACCACAAAAAACATGACCCAAATCGATCCCATACAAACCTCCCACGAGAACGTCATCCTGCCAAACCTCGACAGATTTTGCGATTCCCTGCTTGTTAAGTTCACAATAGGCATCAATCATTTCGTTTGAAATCCAGGTTCCGTCTTGTCCTTCCCGTTTTATTTTTTGACAATTCGAAATCACCTCTCTAAAACTTTCATTAAAAGTAACCGTGAATTGTTTTCTATTCAGAACATTACGCATGCTTTTTGACACAATCAATTCCTCTAAAAACAAAACCATTCTGGGATCCGGTGACCACCAAAGAATAGGCTCTCCTTCATTAAACCACGGAAAAATCCCGCTTTGATAAGCCAATTTCAGTCTTTCCGGATCTAAGTCTCCGCCAATAGCAAGAATTCCTTCTTCATCGGCTTCTGAAACGGGTGGAAAGAACAACTCGTTAAATACGTAATACATTTAAAAAAAATCAATTATAAAGTTCCAAATTTCAGGATTGTGTTTCAACCTTTCCTTTTTCAGAGTTGACAAACTACTGCACTAAATTTTCATACAAAAACAAATTCCAAATCCCAATTACACCTTTTATGAATTGGAATTTGGAATTTATTTTTGAAGTTTAAACGATCTTAGAACGGTAAATCGTCCGGTTCGTCTTCGTTTAAATTAGTTGCAGGTGCAAAAGCTTCTGCAGCTGGCATTGGAGGCGTTTGTCCAGGACCTTCTGGTGCCAGTCTTTCGATTCTCCAACCTTGAATACTATTGAAATATCTGGTTTCTCCTTGTGGATTAACCCATTCTCTTCCTCTTAAATTGATAGAAACTTTTACTGCCTCACCTTGTTTGTAGCTACTTAATAAATCGCATTTATCTTGCGTAAATTCGATCAAAATATGCTGTGGATACTGCTCATCTGTGGTAACAACCAACTCTCTTTTTTTGAATGCAGCACTAACTTGTTGCTCTGGGTTCACCACTTTTACTTTACCTGTAACTTCCATCTTCTTTCTATATTAATTATTGTTTCTATTCTTATTGTTTTGCTAAAAGTACTTTCCAGGCCGATGAAATATCATCTTTATTGAGATATTTTTTGGCTTCCAAATGTACTTTTTCGAGATCGTCCGAGCTTAAAACTCCTTTTACCGAAAAATTTTCTTTCACAAATATACTAACTTCTTCTGTGGTAGGCAAGGCTTCAATGTTCCCTAATTTTCCAAGATCATTCCCATCAAAAACAGGACTTTCTTTAATAAAATCAGGAATTACATCTACTCCTACCCCAAGAGTTGTCAAGGGTTTAGGCACTTCAAAAAGCCCCTGATTCGATCGGGAATACCAATTACTGCCCAATCTTGAAACCAAATCTATTTTATGCTGATCGATGGCTCCGTTTTCATCTAAAACAGCTTCGCTGATATGAAGCTTAACCACTTCACAAAGAATCAGATTTCCCGCGCCTCCCTGATCTCCCAACGGAATAATCTGAGTGACTTTACATTCAAACTGTACCGGAGACTCTTTTACACGATAAGGTTTTACAAAATCGGACGGGACTTGTGTCAATCCGGCTTTTATAAATTCATTTACACCATCACCATATTCGGTACTGGCTAATGATGTCTGTTGTACCAAATCATAATTCACAACATTTATAACTACTTCGCGGGTTTCCTCAGCGTTAATTAAAGTATGCTTTATGGTATTGTCGCGTACACGTCGTGCCGGTGAAAAAACCAAAATTGGCGGATTGGCACTGAACACATTAAAGAAACTAAATGGGGACAAATTGGGTATTCCCTTAGCACTAATTGTACTAGCAAATGCAATTGGCCTAGGTCCCACAGCACTTTGTAAATAGCCTTGCAATTTGGCCGTTGGTATTTCTTTTGGATCAATACTAATCATATTTTTCTTTTTAAAGGAATCTCATTTCCGTAGCTACAAAAATAGAAAAATCGTTTAATCCAAAGAAATAGTTTCAGACTTTAAAACAAAAAAATCTTTATCGTTACACAAAATATTAAATGTGTATATTTCGTTATATTTATACCACAAAAAAATATTTATGTCTTTTTCCGAGAGAAGAAATACAACCCGTTGGATCATTATTACCATTTCCTTTTTAATCATTTCCCTGATTCTCTGGAACACTTATACTTTTTTCCAAATCTTTAAAAACGAAGAACGCTTAAAAATGAATCTTTGGGCCAATGCACAAAAGACACTGGTCAATGCAGATGAAAATACAGATTTAGATTTACCGCTTGAAATCATCAACAACAATACCTCAGTTCCAGTTATGCTTATCATGTATGACAAGGTGATTAGTTCTGTGAATGTTCCTGAAGAAGTCCTGCAAAATAACGAAAGCACCTTATCTTATCTCAAAAATCTGAAAAATGAGAATGAGCCTATCGTTATTGAATATGCGCCCGGAAAACATCAGGAATTGTATTATGGGAATTCGGCATTGATTAATAAACTGAAATATTACCCCATCGCCTTATTGCTGATTATCTTTTTATTTGGGGCTTTGATTTATAATTTTTACAGAAGTACCAAAATGGCTACCCAAAATAAACTCTGGGCAGGAATGGCAAAAGAAACGGCACATCAAATCGGAACGCCTTTATCCTCTTTAATTGGCTGGGTAGAGATTTTAAAGACAGAAGAAATCGATTCGTCTATAACTTTTGAAATTGAAAAAGATATTGAACGTTTACAGACGATCACAGACCGCTTTTCTAAAATTGGGTCGGTTCCTGTTTTAGAGGAGAGAGATATTGTTACCGAAACTTTGAATACTTATCAATACCTGCAATCCCGTTTTTCAAAGCAGGTTACTTTCTCTTATCGGACACCTCAACAAAGTATACCGGCAATGATAAACCCTACACTGCACAGCTGGACTATTGAAAATTTAGTAAAGAATGCTATTGATGCGATGAAAGGAAAAGGAACGCTGGACCTTCAAATTGAAGAAGATGCACATCATGTAAAAATTAATGTAAAAGACTCCGGAACAGGAATTTCTAAAAAGCAGTTTAAAACTATTTTCGAACCCGGTTTTACAACTAAAAAACGCGGCTGGGGACTTGGACTTTCTTTAACCAAAAGGATCGTTGAAGAATATCATAACGGAAAAATAAAAGTTTTACAGTCTGAAATTGGAAAAGGAACTACTTTTCAGATTTCATTAAACAAAAAAGTGCCGTAAAAGACTTCGACTTCGCTCAGTCTGACGTTTCGACTTCGCTCAGTCTGACATAGTGCTTTATAAATTCGACTGATTTCGTTAAATAAAAAAGTGCAGCAAAAATTTACTTTTACTACACTTTAATCTATTTTATTTCGACTGTCAAATCGAGCGGAGTCGAGATTCTTTTATGCTTGAAACGAGAGACTTCGACTTCGCTCAGTCTGACGTTTCGACTTGGCTCAGTCTGACGTATTTGGCTTCGCTCAGTCTGACATGGTGTTTTATAAATTAGCCTGAATATCCTTGGCCAAAGCCTCAAATTCTTCTTTAGAAAGTGAAACTTTATTTTGAAAACGCATTTCATCCATTTCGTTTAACGGAATCAAGTGCACGTGTGCGTGAGGCACTTCAAGACCAACAACTGCCACTCCAACTCTTTTGCAAGGAACCGTTTTTTCCAGTGCTGCTGCAATTCTCTTAGAAAACTTCATTAATCCTAAATACAACTCCTCTTCCATATCAAAAATCTTGTCGATTTCTTGTTTCGGAATACAAAGCGTATGTCCTTTTGCATTTGGGTTTACATCTAAAAAAGCCAGATAATTATCATCCTCAGCAATTTTATAAGCAGGAATTTCTCCGTTTACTATTTTGGTAAATATTGATGGCATTATTTCTTTGTTTATTGGGTGAATCGTCTAACCGACTTAACGATTAAACGCGAAAAATTAGTCTCTGGTGATTTCAAGGATTTCAAATTTCAAAACTCCATTTGGAACCGTAATTTCAGCTACTTCTCCAACAGATTTCCCCAGTAACCCTTTTCCAATAGGAGACGTTACAGAGATTTTTCCTGTTTTTAAATCTGCTTCACTTTCAGCAACAAGTGTATATTTCATTTCCATTCCATTGCTTTGATTCTTAATTTTCACATTAGAAAGAACCAATGCCTTCGAAACATCTAATTGTGATTCGTCAATTAATCTTGCATTAGAATACACTTCTTCCAGTTTAGCAATTCTCATTTCTAATAAACCTTGTGCTTCTTTTGCAGCATCATACTCCGCATTTTCAGACAAATCTCCTTTATCTCTTGCTTCTGCTATATCTTGAGATGCCTTTGGACGCATTACACTTTTTAAATGCTCCAACTCATCTTTTAATTTTTTTAATCCTTCTGCTGTATAATAAGATACTTTACTCATAACTTCGTCGTTTATATAAATACAAAAAATCCCATCGGGACGGGATTTCTTAATTACAAATATACTATTATTTTTAATAGTACATAATTATATGTTAATCATATAGAATCCAAATGTAAATAATTTATTTTTGTTTCACTAATTCTTATTAAAATAATGAAAAAATTCTGGTGCTTAATCGTCTTTGTCTCTGTGCTTTTCTCCTGCAGTGAAAATAGTAGACGCGACAAAAACCCTTACATTCCTAGTTATGCAGTTAACCTGTCTATTGATACTAATCTGCCTGCTTATTCCAATCTTAAATTTGTAAGTAATGGCGTGATTATTCCAAATTACGGAGCAAAAGGAGTTATCATTTTTAATACCGGAAGTGGTTACAATGCGTTTGATGCCGCCTGTCCGAATCAGCCCGTAACTTCCTGCACCGCCATGACAATTGACGGCATAAATGCAGTTTGTTCCTGCGATAAAACAGCTTATAGTTTATTTACCGGATTGGGAGGTAAAGATTATCCCTTAAAACAATATCGCGTAGAATTTACCGGAACAATAATTCACGTTTACAATTAAAAAAACAAAAGCCTGAAAAGTTATTTTTTCAGGCTTTTTACATTTTACGTTTGACTTCTTATTTTTTTAGAATTTCAATGTCAATCCGGCTAAGAAATTAATTCCTGCCTGAGGATAATAGGAAGGATAAACATCCCACATTGCTCCGTTTGAAACATATTTTTTATCCAGAAAATTGTTCACCAGACCAGTAATCAAAATTGATTTGAATACTGATTTTGGTTTGATTTCATAAGACACATTCAAATCATTTACAAAATAGTCTGCCAATTTTGCTGCCGGTAATTCAATATTGTTCATGTATTGTTCTCCTACAAACTTCTGCAATAACGAAATGTGCAGATTTTGGATCGGACTGTATACAATAATATTTCCCGCAATTACTGATGGTGAATAAGCGATATTGGTTGTTCCGTAATGTGTACCTTCAACAGCTAAATCTATATTTTTATTACTGCTTAAAGTAAAATTCGGTCTAAGGATAAACTTTTCAGAAAGTTGTATGGTGGCATCAACTTCTAGACCTAAACGGTAGCTTTTCTCAGTGTTAGCACGAATTGGAGCTCCAACATCGTCCAATCTTCCAGTCAAAATCAACTGATCTTTGTAGGCCATATAATACACATTCGAATTCAATTGAAATTTATCTGAATTGAATCTCCAGCCCAGTTCAAAATCATTTAGTTTTTCAGGTTTTACATTTCCACCTTCATAATCGGTTCTGTTAGGCTCACGATTGGCTCTTGCGTATGAAAAGTAAAGGGTGTTTTTTGAATTGATTGCGTAATTTAAACCTGCTTTCGGATTAAAGAAATTAAAACTGTCATCAACCAATCCTGTATCTTTTCCGTTGGCTTTGTACGTTACATTTCTATATTGCAAATCGCCATAAAAACTAAGTTTTTCTGTTAACTGATAATTGGCTTTCGCGAAGATATTTCCATCTGTTTTGGTTGAAAAATCATCATAGTAATGATCTCCCGGCAGCGCCTGAGCAGAATTTCTGGCCCAGATTACTTTACCAAAATGAGCTCCCTCATATTTATTCCAGCCACCGCCTACGATTACGTCTAATTTTTCTTCTTTATATTTTACAGAAAAAGTGGTCCCGTAAAAATCGTTGTCTAACCATTTCTGACGAATTAAATCAGTTCCCGGAACTAATTCTCCAAGGTCATTTTCTACCATTTTAGTAGGCTGAATCGGCCCATACCCTTTAATTGGCTCGTTATATTTGAAGTTTTCGTAGTATCCTTGCCCTTTAGTGTAATGAAGAGCTAAGTTGCTGCTCCATTTATCAGAAATTGATTCACTCCAATGCAATTGATAATGGTTTTGTTTGTAATTATCGGTTTCATTATCATAAAAATGAACATTTCCGGCTTCATCTTTATATTTTCCGGCTGAATTATAAGTACGATCTGAATTTAGTTTTTCAGCATCAATTCCGTTCCAGGACTGGTATGTTCTTTCAGTTCCACCAAAAACCAGCGCCTTAATTAAAGTTGTTTTACCAATATAAGTTCCCTGAAGAAAATACGATTTTAAATCTGAACTTGCACGATCTACATATCCATCTGATTTAATGGTAGACAAACGTCCTGCGAGCTCAAAATGATCATTTAGTAAACCTGTACTGAATTTTACGGTATTTTTATTTGAATTGAAACTTCCATAAGAGCTTGAAATTTCTCCGGTTGCTTTCGTAGCATAATTATCCGTCAGCATATTCAAACTCGCTCCAAAAGCAGAAGAACCATTAGTAGAAGTTCCAACACCTCTTTGCAATTGTAAACTCTCCACAGAAGAAGCAAAATCAGGCATATTTACCCAAAAGGTTCCCTGACTTTCAGCATCATTATATGGAATTCCGTTAATGGTCACATTTACTCTTGTAGCATCACTACCACGCACCCTGATTCCGGTGTATCCTATACCTCCTCCTGCATCAGAAGTAGTTACCACCGATGGCAAATAATTCATTAGAATTGGAATATCCTGTCCCAGGTTTCTAAATTTAATGTCCTTTTTATCAAGATTACTAAAACTTACCGGAGTTTTAGCAGTAACACGAACTGCCGAAACTAAAACATCATCCAGTTTATTCACTTTAGTAGAGTCCTGCCCTTGCGCGAAAGAAAATTGAGAAAAGAAAATAGAAAAAAGAAGTAAGAAAATAGATTTGGTTCTGCTCGACTTTTGAATCTTAGAACCTTTGTAACTTAGCACCTCAGCACCTTTAAAAATAGTTTTCATCCGTAAAAAATTTACGAATAAAAGGGGGAATTATTCTTTTTGTTAAATTAATAAAAGTTTCACGACAAAATATAGTGTGCACGCTAAAATTTGTCGTTTTTCCCTTAGCAACATTACTCGCTCAGGTTCTTTGGGTATGATCTCAGCTCGTTATTTAGAGCACCCCTTTGAGACGATGCAAATGTAATGTTAAAAATTTCAAAAATCAATAGTAATATCAAAATTCAAAATCTCAAATTCCATTTTAAACTGATCTTTTTTTTTCAGGAATTTGGAATTTCTACTTAATCGATATTTGGTTTCTTTCTGGATTGTTTGATTTCCGAAACGTTCTTTTTATCCTTGATACGCTTTTTAATTACCGATTTAGGAATTTTAGTGGCTTTACGAACTTTAGGAACATACAGCCCTTTTTTAATTACCTCTAAAAAGCGTTTTATAACAATATCTTTGTTTTTTAGCTGACTTCTATCTTCATCGCAATTTAAAATCAACATATTTTCTGTGGTTAAACGCGCTGCGATATTCTTTTGCAAAAGCAGCTTTTCTTCTTCAGACAGTGCCTGAGACACATTCAAATCAAAAGTCAACACCACTTTTGATGACACTTTGTTTACAT
This sequence comes from Flavobacterium sp. UGB4466, assembly GCF_903469665.1. GTDB lineage: Bacteria > Bacteroidota > Bacteroidia > Flavobacteriales > Flavobacteriaceae > Flavobacterium > Flavobacterium lipolyticum. Next base: position 26,215 of record NZ_CAGKLC010000022.1, read on the forward strand.
TTTGTCCGCCCGCACCACTGCTTCGTACGGCTTTAAAACGCAACTCTGATATGATTTTTTCGATATCCATTATTGTGGCTGATGTGCAGCTTTTAATAAATCGTTTACTGTTTTCACCGGATTAAAGGTAATTAAGGGTACTGCCACAAAAACAGTAAGCCAATTGGCCATTGCTCCGTTCCAAAGTCCCGGAAGCTCATAACTCTTTACCAATTTCCCATCCACACTTTTTTCGACAATAAAACCAGTGTTTTGATCTACAAATTGCAGTAAATCAAATTTTTCGTTTTTATAATTTTTGATTCCGCAAACTAAATCAACAGGATTAAAATGAGTGGCCGAAGCCAAGATTTCCTGTTGTTTCTTGTTTGTGAGATCGATTTGCGAAGCCTCTACAATCTGCAACGAAACTGATCCTTTGGGGCTCACTACCCAAAACGGACCTCCTCCGGGCTCTCCTTCATTTTTCACCATTCCGCAAACACGAATTGGCCTGTCTAATAAGCTTTTTATCTTATTGATTTTATTTTCGAAAGTAAACTTACTATAGTCACTATTCAACTCAACATTAAGTTCTTTTGATAAAAAGATCACGATTTCTTCAAGATCTTTCTCTCGTATCTCTCCTTTTTCAATTGCATTTAAATAACTAAAAACTTTTTGCTGTATCTTAATTAAAGTCCCTGCTAATGCTTTTTTATACAATGCAATCTGATCCATATGATTTTGAATTACATTGTCAATGTTTTTGACAAAAATAACATCCGCATCAAGTTCATTTAAATTCTCAATTAGCGCACCATGTCCTCCGGGTCTAAAAACTAATTTATTGTTTTTATCCCGAATTGGATTATTTTTAACGTCTACACAAATAGAATCGGTACTTTTATTTTGATAGGAATAAGAGATGTCTATTTTAACTCCCGAATCTTTTTCTATTTTTTCTTTAAGAACCTTTATTTGATTCTCAAACAAACTTTGATGTGCTTCTGAAACGGTAAAATGCAAATTAGAAATCTGATTGGATGAAGCATAGCGAATACATTCGTTCAAATGTTCTTCGATTGGATTTGCAATATGTCTTTTGTATTGATGAAAAGGTAAAACTGCCTTTGGTTTATTTGCAAAATCAAAGTAATCAACAGACAACAATGTTTTTATAAAATAATAATTTTTATGATCCCGATCCAGCATTTCAAACTCTGGGTAGATTTCTTTTAACTTTTTATCAACCGCTTTAAAAAATGCAAATTTCTCCATAGCCACTATAAAAATAGACAGCTCTTTATCGTTTTTACGGTTGATATAAGCGTTGATAGTTTCTTTCTGAATGTCAAACTCATTCAGAAAAGCGCTTAAAAATTTAAACATTCTGCTGGCTGCACCCGAAGCCGGAACAAACTTTTTCAGCTTAATTTCTGATTTTTTAAGATCAAAAAAAGCTGCTTTTTCTTCAAATTCTGCTTCTGATAAACTTAATACACCACTGTCAATTGTGGCCGGACTAATCAAATTAGACTTGTTTATTCCGTTCTTAAAATTTTGCAGTTGCTGTAAAATCTTTTCAAAAGAAATTCCATGTTCGTATATCTGAACAAAATCTTCAGATGAAATACCGTGCTGTTTTGCGACAGCTAATTGCTCTATGATCGCTATCGCTTTAGTCAAACGGCTTTCTTTATCTCCGGAAAGAGTAATAAAAGGTTTTTTAGTATCAATAAGAGTCTGTTTGAAAACTGAAAATACGGTTTCACGACCTTCAGGAGTATCTCTAATGTCATCTTTTTCCCAGGGGATATCAATATCAGTCAGGAAAAATAAATCGTATTCATGCTCTAATGCTGCTTCGTTTAAAAGCGGATCACAAAATCCATAATACATTTCAGAGAAAACCTTTGTCACCATTAAATTGGTATCACAAAACAGATACTTACTTGACAAAGCCTGCTTTTGATTTTCAAGAGCTACTTGCCCGTATGCAATAGGCATCATATCATCGGCTACACAAATGTGCTGGTTCTCTTCCCATTTTTCCTGCAAATAATCGCGTGCGAACTCAGGAACCCATTCGGTTTCATAATATTCTGCAAGTTGTTTTGCCAAGGTAGTTTTTCCTGTGCTTTCAGGACCAAATAAAGCAATTTTTATGATAGCTGTTATTTGCTGTCTAAGATTTTTCTCCATTCTAAATAAGCTGAAATAGCCAAAATTGTAAAAATTAAATACTGCAGTGATAACATCCCTAAACCGCGATAAGCGTAAAGGGGCACCACAATAATATCACCAATGATCCAAAGCGTCCAGTTCTCTATCTTTTTCTTCGCCATGTACCACATTCCTGCAAAAAATATTCCAGATGAAATCATATCGACATAATTGTCGTTTCTAATTTCGTAATCAAAGTATTTATAGATGCCGAAAACTACAAAAACAGTTATAAAAAACAATGCTATTCCAATTATTTTTTCATTGGCATTTGTTCGTGTTATAGGCAAATTGTCTTCAACCGTTCCTCCTTTGCTCCATACATACCATCCATATATACTCATAATCGAAAAATAGCCGTTGATGATCATATCTCCGATATAACCCGCAACATATAACAGATAAACCGAAATAACGGTAGCAATCAAACCGGTTGGATAAACCCAGATATTTTCTTTTTTCGCAAACCACACACTCAAAATTCCACAGATAAAAACTAAAAACTCCACGGCAATATGCCATAAAGGAGTGTTTTTATAACTGTCCAGAAAAAAATCAATCATACTTGAGCAGGTTAGTTTAGGTTGGGTTTTTATTTATGATTCAAAAAAATGGCTGTCATTTTCAAAAGCAGTTCCAATAACTACTAAATCAGCACCGGCATTATATGCCTTTTGAATTCCATGCAAATCTACAATTCCTCCACCAACAATTATAGGAATCTCAACATTTTGAGCAATTAGCCGTATCATTTCTAGGGGCACTGCTTTTTTTGCACCACTTCCCGCCTCCAGATAAATCAATTGGCTTCCTAACATTTCTCCTGCCTGCGCTGTTGCCAAAACCAGATCAAAATTATCCCTTTCCAGTGGTTTTGTTTTGCTTACACGGGCTACAGCAGTTTCATTGCCACTTTCAATCAGAATATAACCTGTCGAAATAACTTCTAAATTTGTCTTTTTTAAAATTGGAGCTGCCTGAACCTGATACTCTATTAAATAATCAGGGTTTCGGCCTGATAATAAAGATAAGAACAAAATCGCGTCTGCCTGAGGTGAAATCTGCGAAGGATCACCCGGAAATATAACAACGGGTAAATTGGTTTCTTGTTTTAATTTAGATATTAAATCTTCTAAAATTGTTGCCTGCACAATACTTCCTCCTACAAAAATATGTGTTGCGGGAGATTGATTTATTTTAAGCAATAAATGATCTAAATTTTCCCAAACAATTTTATCCGGATCTAATAATATGGCCAGTAATTTTTGTCCTTTACTTTTAGCCTCTAAAATTTCCTGTCGTAAACTGAGTAATTTTTGTATCATAGTGGGCGTAAAAGTAAAAGTTTTTTGATGTAGAAGAACTATTTTGAATGAATTATATTTGTGTTATAGTTAAACAAAATTATGATTGCAATTGATCTGCTGCAGAAATATGGTGCTTTGAGAAAGTCTTTCGCTAAAAATGAAATTATTTTTGAAGAAAACAATCTGCCCGCGCACTATTATCAGATTGTTTCCGGAGAAGTAAAAATGAGTAATTATAACGATGACGGACGTGAATTTATTCAGGGTATTTTTTACAAAGAACAGCCTTTTGGAGAACCTCCTTTATTTTTAAATCAAAAATATCCGGCAAATGCCATTACTGTTGAAGATTCGGAAATCCTTCTTCTTAACAGAAATAGTTTCATGAAACTGCTAGGGGAAAATCCGGACATCAGTCTTAAAATAATCGAAAATCTGGCGCAGCGACTGTACTATAAATCGGTTATGGCGGCAGAGATGTCTACTCAGGAGCCGGAGCATCGCATTTTAAAACTAATCGATCATGGAATTGTCTATTTCAATTTTAAAAAAGACGCAAATGGATACCTCATCAATTTTACAAGACAACAGATTGGAGATCTGACCGGTTTGCGTGTTGAAACGGTCATCAGAACCATAAAAACTCTGGAGAAAAAAGGTTTTTTAAAAATCATAAACAGAAAAGTATACCGATAAAATAGTTCAGTTTATATGATTTAAATCATAAAATGCATCCCTATAGTGCCTGTACCTTTGTAGTATAAAAATCTCAATATCATGACACTATATCAAACAACATTCGAAAATTTCAATAAAAACTATATGGGTTCAGCTGCAATGGCGGTAATTGGTCAAAGCTGCTTAGGTGGTGCTGCGGCCATGTACGTTCTGGCTAACGGAACCTCAATACCACAAATGATACAATTGGCCATTATTGTTTTGGCCTGTGTCTTTGCCAACACTTCTATATTGGCACAAATGAAGCATAAAACGGTTTTTAACCTTATTATTGCAAGTGCACTTTTAAGTGTGTTTTTTATTCTTTTAAATAGTTTTATTCTATGAAAAAACAAATAGAGAATCGAGAAGATGTCGAATTTTTAGTCCATCAGTTTTATGCTAAAATAAGAGCCGATAATGAAATCGCCTTTTATTTCAATTCTATGATCAAAGATTGGGATACGCATTTAGAGAAGCTCACCGATTTTTGGGAAAGTAACTTATTTGCCGTAAGGAAATATAATGGTAATCCGCTTGCCGTGCACAATGAAGTCGATTCGCATTTTGAAGGAAGAATCACCTCTAATGAGTTTGGAATCTGGCTGAATCATTGGTTTCAGACTTTAGAAGAACATTTTGAAGGCGAAAATGTCGAAACGTTAAAACGACGCGCCCGTAAAATGGGAACTTTTTTGTTTCTGAGTATGTTTGAAAATCGAAAAAAAATAGCAGAAGCTAGCGCTGAATAAATTGCTTTTTTTGTGATTACGAGACTCTAGAGAAATGACAAAACTGTAAAAAACTGAAAACTGAGACTGAAAACTACTTATCAAAAGCATAAACCAAAGTAAAGTTCTGCCCTGAAGTATTCGATTTAATTTCTTTATAGTACACGTCAAAATCTACTGCGAGATCATTAAAATGAAGACTGGCTTCGGTTTGATTTTTATCTAACGAAAACGTATTTACACTAATATGATCTTTAAAACTGATTCCTTTTTCGTTTCTGATTTTAAAAATAGCTTCTTTGGCTCCCCAAATTACTGTCAATTCCCTGATATAATCGGGAGTATTTTGAGTGTCTAGATAACTGTTTTCGGTCTCTACAAATTTGTCTGCTATTCGAAGGATTTTGTCGCGTTGCAGCTCCATGTCGATTCCTACTGTTTTATCACTAATTATAATCGCTGCAAAATCATGTGAATGCGTGATGGAGATATGATTTTCGCAATTGAAATAGGGCTTCCCAAATTCGTCGTAGTGCAAGTCCTGATCTGTAAAACCCATTTCCTGGATCAGCATACGGACGCTCAAAAAGGCGCGTTGATGCATTACAGATTTCATCCCGTTCAACCTCAACTGTGTTTTCTCTTTTAATACTACATTGCTCACTAACTCCTCAAATGATTCTGTTATGTGCCAAACTAAGATTTTAGTCGTTTCGTTGAATTGTATGGTTTCAAATAAAGGCATTCTTTTTTAATTATGAGTTATGAGTTTTTAGCTATGAGTTGTTTTCCTGATTTGAAAACGAAGTTTCTTATTTAATGTCTCGTCTTTTAGCCCTGATGGGAACGGCATCCTTTTGCAGTCTCGTTTTTTTTACGAGACTGCAAAAGATATAGTGGACAGCAGGATTAGCTTCTTATTTCGACTACGCTCCATATAACAGCCATAGTAATCAACTAATATTCTAAAGATTAAGAAATTAAACATTTCACAATTCTGACAGAAAGTAGTCTAAATTAAAAACCTATTCCGTAAATTTGCAAAAATTTTACAATTACAAATATACTATAAATGAGTACTACAACTACGCCTTTTGTGGCTTTCAAAGTAAAAGACATCTCTCTAGCGGCTTGGGGAAGAAAAGAAATTGAATTGGCTGAAGCTGAAATGCCAGGTTTAATGGCGCTTCGTGCTGAATATAAAGACGAACAACCTTTAAAGGGTGCTCGTATTGCAGGATGTTTACACATGACGATTCAAACTGCTGTTTTGATCGAAACTTTAATTGCTCTTGGTGCTGAAGTTACCTGGTCTTCTTGTAACATTTTCTCCACTCAGGATCAGGCTGCTGCTGCTATTGCTGCTGCAGGAATTCAGGTTTATGCCTGGAAAGGTCTTGATGAGCAATCATTTGACTGGTGTATTGAACAAACTTTATTCTTTGGTGAAGACAGAAAACCATTGAACATGATCCTTGATGATGGTGGAGATTTAACAAATATGGTTATTGACCGTTTCCCTGAATTGGTTCCTGGAATTAAAGGTTTATCTGAAGAAACGACTACTGGTGTTCACAGACTTTACGAAAGAGTAAAAGCCGGAACTTTACCAATGCCTGCAATTAACATTAACGACTCTGTTACTAAATCTAAATTTGATAACAAATACGGTTGTAAAGAATCTGCTGTTGATGCTGTTCGTCGTGCAACTGACTTAATGTTGGCTGGAAAAAGAGTTGTAGTTTGTGGATATGGTGATGTTGGAAAAGGAACTGCTGCTTCTTTCAGAGGTGCAGGATCTATTGTAACGGTTACCGAAATTGATCCAATTTGTGCTTTACAAGCTGCAATGGACGGTTATGAAGTTAAAAAATTAAACACTGTAATTGCTAATGCTGATATCATCATTACTACTACAGGAAATAAAGATATCGTTCTTGGAGAGCACTTCGAGCAAATGAAAGACAAAACTGTTGTTTGTAACATCGGACACTTTGATAATGAAATCGATATGGCTTGGTTGAACAAAAACCACGGTGCTTCTAAAATCGAAATCAAACCACAAGTTGACAAATATACTATCGCCGGAAAAGACATCATCATTTTGGCTGAAGGGCGTTTAGTAAACCTAGGTTGTGCTACAGGTCACCCAAGTTTTGTGATGAGTAATTCATTCACCAACCAGACTTTGGCTCAAATCGAATTATGGAACAACAGTGCTGCTTACAACAATGACGTTTATATGTTACCAAAACATTTAGATGAAAAAGTAGCGGCCCTACACTTAGCTAAATTAGGAGTTGAGTTGGAAGTTCTTCGCGAAGATCAGGCTGCTTATATTGGTGTTGAAGTTCAAGGTCCATTCAAACCAGAATACTACAGATACTAAATAATTTTAGATTGAAGATTTCTAATTTTAGATTCCTTCAATTGCCTATTAAAACCCGACAGATTTAAAAATCTGTCGGGTTTTGTTTTTAAAAACCTTAGAAGACAAAAGATCTTTTTATATTTGAACAAAACATTTTCTTAAAACTTTACTTTTTAAAAATAAGCCCTTAATTTTAACCACAAAATAAGCCTTAGTTTCTCAACTACTTAAACAACGTAATTTTGAAAAAAACACCTTATTTCTTTATCTTATTTTTTTTACTTACAATCTCTCAGATTGGTCTTTCGCAGGAAAAGAAACCTAAAGTCGTTTTAGTATTAAGTGGTGGTGGAGCAAAGGGAATTGCACATATTCCGCTTTTACAAAAACTGGATTCTCTACACATTGTGCCTGATCTTATTGTTGGAAATAGTATGGGAAGTATCATTGGCGGTTTATATGCCATGGGATATTCCGGCGATAGTATCGAAAAAATCACCAAGAATATTTATTGGGACAAACTCCTTGGCGGAGGTCAATCATTACAATCTGTAAGTGCAGAAGAAAAAAGAGAATTCCAAAGATACTTGGTCGGAATAGGGATTAAAGATGGAAAACTCAATAGTGTTGGTTCACTTTTAAATGATCAAAACCTAAGAGAATCCCTTTCTGAATTGACCTTTCCTGTATATAATGTCAGAGATTTTGATAGCCTCCCGATACCTTTTAGAGCTATGGCTACCGACTTAGTTGAAGGCAAGGAAGTTATTTTAAGCAAAGGCAGTTTAGCTTATGCCATGCGAGCCAGCATGTCTTTGCCTGCTATTTTCAAACCAGTGCCTTACGAAAAAACCATATTAGTAGACGGAGGAGTATTAAATAATTTCCCGACAGATGTGGCCAAACAAATGGGTGCCGACATTATTATTGGCAGTGATGTTGGTGGAGGAATGCAGCCAATGGGGAAACTGAACAATATTATGATGATATTAATGCAGACGAGTATGTTTCCGAGTAATGTTAAAAACCCGGCAAATCGCGATCTGTGTACCATATTAATCGATCACATGCCCAACCTGCGTTTCTCGACAGCTGACTTTGCAGCTAGTAACGAAATTTATAAAGACGGTAAAATAGCCGCAAATCAAAATCTTCCGGCTTTAATTGCTTTAGCAGAAAAGTTAAAAGGATTCCAGCAACGAACGCACAAATTGCCCTATATGCCCAAAGAATTTGTTCTTGACACCATAATTTATAAAAAAATAAGTCCGGAAAATCTCCCTCTGGTAGTGGGAAGAGCAAATCTTAAACCCCATGTAAAATATACCTCCAAAGATTTAATTTCAGGCATCAACAGAGCTATGGGTACGAATCTTTTTGATGAAATTGGATATAGCTATTTCATCAAAGATGGTGATAAACCCGGAGTTACATTATTTGGATCTGAGCGTGCTAAAAACCAGCTAAACACCTCCGTACACTACGACACTTATAGAGGTGTTGGTGTTATTTTTAACTACACCGCCAGAAACGTTCTTGCCGATGCTTCCCGTCTTTTGGTTACTGCCGATATAGCAGAACAACCAAAAGGCAGAATCAATTTTCAGAAAAATTTTGGAGGACGCAGAGAATGGTGGTGGGGAACGGAACTTTACGGAGCTTTTCTAAAACAGGAAATTTATCTTAATGGCAAAGCCTCAGATAATATCCTTTACAATACATTTGAATTTAACAATGAAGTAAACAGAAATTTAAATTCGCTGAAAAGCTATTTTGGTTTTGGTTTAAACTATCACTACACCTACTTCAAACCAAAATATGAACGGGAATACAATCCGAACGTAGTTTCACTAAACAACTACAGCTCTAATAATATCGAATTCAACATGCATTATTCCTATAATGATATGGATAAAGTTTTCTTTGCTACAAACGGAACCATTATAAAATCAAATATAACGCGATCATTCCTTAGCGATATCAACGCCTCAATTTCCTCCCCAGATGTCATGCGTCTTTCCGGCTCAACAAATAATTACACAAAATTTGGTTTAAGCGTTGAAAAGAGGTTGCCCATAAAAAAGAAAATTACAGGAATCGTAGGATTTGATGCTTGTTTTATTTTTCAAGATCAACTCAAAGACAATCAAATTTCGTTTTTCGATTTTGGTTATGCAACAAGATATTTTCTCGGTGGTATTATCCCAAGTTCCGGCAGTAATCGCTTTTCATTCCCGGGTTTACATGAAGACGAACTCAATGTTACACAATATATGGGGCTTAAACTCGCCTCGCAAATAAATATTACCGGAAAAATCTATCTGACCCCTCACATTAATATTGCCTCTGTAGGTTTTGACACTTTTGGTAATTTCATCGACCATGCCTTTAAACCAAAAGGAAATTGGGATCATAATTTCGAAACCAGCCTTGTGCTATCGGGAGGAGCTGCTATTTCCTATCAGTCCATTTTAGGTCCAATTCACTTTGATACTTCATGGATCAATAATATCGACAAAGTCCGATTGTTTTTCAGTGTCGGATTATCACTTAATCCATAACACACCAATAATCTCAAATAGCTTTCAAATCCGACAGGTTTTTAAAAACCTGTCGGATTTTGTTTTTAATACTACTTCTTATTCATAGACAAAAATTCGCTCAACAAAATTGGCTTCTGGTTTTTCTGAACCCAGTCCGCCCTCAAAAAACATTTCGGTCCAGTTTTTTTGATTATCGATTTTAAGATACTCTAATTTTGTATCCAACTTAATTTTACCATCCCCAAAAAAAGAATCGGAACTTGATTCTTCAATTCTTCTATTATCGGAGTTGTATTTTCTATAAATTACCATTTCATTCAAATACACAGAATCCTCTTTATTATTCTTCAAATGTTCTTCTATAAGATTTCCTCTTTCATCGTACACCAATACATCCTCAGACTCCGTAATTTGTGCTTCTCCTCCCTGATAATCATAAGAAAAACTTGTTTTTATAATTTGATTTTTATCGTATTTATATTTCACCAAACTCCTTAAAGTATCATTCTCCGAAAAATAACTTTTCTCTTCTACTAATTTTTTATCCGGTCCGTAGCTGTAAATTGTTCTTCCGGTAATCTTTTCATCATCGTCGTAACCTATCGATTCTATCTTTTGTTTTAAGCTATTATACTTGTTCTCCGGATAATCAGACTTTTTGGGAAATAATTTATCTTCGACAAACTCCCCATTAGAATTCTTTTTATAAGTGGTATAATTTTGCATTTTACCTTTTACATACTTGCCATTCTTTTTTGTTGCATAGTAAACGTTCTCGGTATATTCTTTAATGTTTCCGAATAGTTTTTCATTCCAATCTGCAGATAATTGTGGGGCATTGTAATCTTCTGTCCTCATTTTTTTAGGCTCAGGCTCTTTCAGATTCGGAATCATCTCAAAAGACCTGTTTATACCATAAACAGGTTCATAAAGAATGAAATCATTTTTAATTGGAGCAATAGTCTGAATAAAGATGTACTTTCTTTTTTCATTTATTACCTCATCGATCGTAAATGTTTTTTTAAATTCTTCAAAACTCATCGTAGGGGTGGCTTTAAAAGCCTCAAAAACAGGTTTACTTATATTACCTCTTATATCACTAAGACCTGCTCTTTCATCATTGATTTTTTTATTTTTCTTCTTTAGATCTTCCATCTCCTTTTGACCGTAAGTAATCAATACATTGCCCAACTCATCATAATTCACCAAGCGCATATTAATTTCCTGATCACTATTCGGATCGACAGCCTCAATCAAAATCACATTGTTTATAACATCCACTAACTTGTACTCGTTATTATTCAGTTTAAATGTGCTTCCTATATCTTTTTTAGAAAGCTTTACCTGGGAATAATCTGTAATGAATTTAATATTGTAAACTACACTTCCATTAATCTCAGAAAGTTCGTTATTGTTTTTAAAATTTACAGCATTGTTTATCTGATCCTGCTTCCGCAGCGTAGTAAAATTTAAATTAATCTCTTTTCCGTTCTTGTATTTGTACAAAACCTCCATTCCAAAAGAAGTCCCACCAATATGCTGAATTTCAATCAACTCTTTTTTCGAATTAAACAGCTTACTTGTTACGGGGTGAAAGTCTACAATAGTAGTTTCATCATTTTCTTTAAAATAAGAAGGAAAACGAGAAGTAAACAACAGGTCGTATCCATATTCAGATTTCTCCAATTTCAACACTCCTCTTGAAATAATTGTATCTATAGAAGAGTTTATCACCTCCATCGATTGAATTGCTTTTTTTTGAATTTCATCCATTTTTCGATTTACTTTTTTAAACGGAAAGTCAGGAGTCTTAAAAATTTCTTTATTTATGTTATAAGTCATTTCATAAATCATGTCTTTCTCCTCTTTACTGGGTTGTTTTTTTTGAGAAAACACTGAAAGACTAAAGCTCAACAAAATCAATACAATTCTATTCATCTATTTTTTCTCGAAAAGTACTGCTTTTCCTCTCAACTATCCAAGGTCTATTTTTAGAAAATGTTATTCTTATCTTTACTGGAAATTTGTCTTTATGAAACGATTTCTTGTTTTTTGCCTATACTTTTTTACTAATTGTGTTATACTCGCACAAAAAAAAGACCTTTGGGTTTCATTTTGGGATAAAGACACTACCCATATTGGATTTAAAGACGCAAACGGAACTATCAAAATACCACCAAAGTTTATGGGATTCACTACTGCCCGTAAATTTGACAAAATTATTGCCGTAACCGAAGAAACCGGTGAAAGCTGGAAGAGCTATTATCTGACCAAATCCGGTAAAATAGTGGGACGTGACAGTCTCTATATTTTTGACAATGGTCCTGATTGTGAAAATGAAGGTTACATCAGATTTACAGACCGAAAAACAGATAAAACCGGAATATTTAATAGTGAAGGCAAAATTGCAATTCCTGCTGATCATAGTGCTTTATCAAAAGTTCAAAATGGAATGATTGTAGCCTTAAAAGGTGCCCTAAAAAAACAGGACGGTGAACATTTTTTCTGGAGTGGAGGAAAAAGATACCTGATAGACCATAACAACAAAATCTTAATTGAGGATTTCAAAGACAATACTGATCTTAACTTTTATTCTTTACAAAAATCAAAAGTCCCTAATAAAGAAGAAACAAGAGAGAATTTTGCCGGCGTTGGCGGTGCGTATTATTCTTTTATTAATTGCGATAAGGAATTTAAGTGGTGGTTAAAAAACAATTTACTTTCTGATTTATCCAAAGAAAATTTAATGAAGAGCTCCTTTGATAAAATCACCTACTGGAAAGAACCAAATGGATGGAAAAGCGAATCAAAGACAAAATTTATTGAAGAAAATTATGCTCTTTTAAAATCAAAACTTCAACAGCTTAAAGCTTCCGGAACGGATTATTTTATTTCGTCTGATGGGTTGAATCCCTTTATTTTTGAAACGAGCGAATATGGTGAGTACTTTAATAATTGTAATGAGCCTAAAGAATGGATCTATCCCGTTAAGAACATTATTATTAATTCAAGCGATACAGCCGATTTTAAACAGGATCATTTTGAATTTCTCCGAACCGAAAAGGGTTACAAACTGATAAGTGTTTCTGTTGCGAAAGAGGAGCTGAAATAACTTAAAATTTTCAAATCTAAAATAGCTGAAATACCTTTTTATTTTGCAGGTTAATTCTGAAATATATCAATACATTTGCCGCAGAATAAAACGAATAACCAAACCTAAAAAAATAAGATTTTAAAATGAAAATACAATTACTTACTACTAGTTTGCTCCTACTTATTACAACAGTTTCTTTCTCTCAAAAAATATCCGTTAGTGAGATCAATGAAAAAAGATCTACATCAGATAATTCATTTAGCAACGAATGTGAAATTGAACTAAAAATATCCGGGGATGAAGTACGAAAATACAAGTTTGTAAAAATTAGTAAGATCACTAAAGCAATAGACGATCAAGGTATAGATTTATTAAATGAAGATGAAAAAAGTAATGATTATAGTAAAATAGATCAAACAGCTAAAATTAAACTAGAAATTAAAATCCCTGCCAGAAAAGCTAAAACTATCAAGGAACTGAGCGGCGAAGTGAGTCTATATAACCCAAATCAGGCCAATGGAAGTGAAATAAAAATTGCCAATTATCAAAACAAAACGAATGTCAATCTTTTACCTGGCAAATCCGGAATAGAGATTATTTACTTAACAAAAGAATCTTATACAAAATATGTTCAGGAAAATAAGAACAAAAAAGAAGAAGAACTAAAAAAACTTCCTGAAGCTGCAAGGCTAATGGCTCAGGGACTTTTAGGTGCCTTCGATGGTCTTTTTAGCTCTGGCGACACTGATGATAATCAAGTGTACTTCTATGTAAATGGAGATAAATCTAAATTTGTCGATTTATATTTCGAAGATACAGCTGGAAAAAAAATAGAACGAAATGGAAGTATGAGCAGTAACAGTTTGTTTACTTATTATTTTGAAGAAAAACCAAACCCTAACTGGAAATTAGTCATTAATATCGAAAGCGATAAATCCATAAAAAAGATCCCTTTTAAACTAGTTGATATTGAATTGCCGTAATTTAAAAATACAATTAGTTTTTCTATACTATTCCGTAAATTCATCTTTTCACGTCAATACAAAGGTTAACTTTACAAAAAAACGAGATATGAAAAACTTTTTCTTTTTAGGCATTGCTATTCTCTTTGAAATCATAGCTACTTCGGCCCTAAAAAAGTCTGAAGAATTTACAAAACTGATTCCAAGTATTGTAACCATAATTGGTTACTGTGGTGCATTTTATTTTTTAAGTTTTGCCATCAGAACCATTCCGGTCGGAATTGCTTATGCCATCTGGTCGGGAGTTGGGATTGTACTGATCACCATTATCGGTGCTGTTTTCTTCAAACAAATCCCTGATTTACCAGCGATAATTGGATTAACATTGATTATGGCAGGTGTTATTGTCATTAATGTTTTTTCTAAAACTACCGCGCATTAAGGTATTTTAAATCAATCATTGATACTATCAAATGACATTATAAAAACACTCCTTACACTATAAATCAAAAATTTAATGAATTTCAGAAAAGCAACAATTTCAGACTTAATGGAAATGCAGCAATTGTATACCGAAACCATACAATCGGTCTGTAAAAACGATTACGATCCAAAGCAAATTGAAGTATGGATTTCGGGTGTACAAAATACCGAGCGTTGGCTAGACGTTATTCAAACACAATTTGTTTTGCTGGCCATCATTGAAACTAAAATAGTTGGTTTTGGAACTTTGAAGAACGGCAATTATATTGATTTCTTTTATATCCACAAAGACTATCAAAAACAGGGAATTGCCCATAAGCTTTTAAATGAATTGCTACTTGAAGCCCAAAAGCAACATCCAGAAACCATTACCTCCGACATTAGTATTACAGCCAGACCTTTTTTTGAAAAAAGCGGTTTTGTTGTAAAAGCCGAGCAGGTAAACATTCGATCCGGTGTTGAGCTGATTAATTACAAAATGGAAAAAGAATTGTAACGGTAATTGTTTCAGGTTTCAAGTTTCAGGTTTCAGGTTTCAAGTTTCAGGTTTCAGGTTTCAGGTTTCAGGTTTGAGCAGAATGTGAAACTTGAAACTTGAAACAAAGTCAACAAAAGTTACTTCCGCAAGTTTCGGATTTTATACCCGCAAAAACGTGTCGATATTTGCCTTATAAAATGAAACGAAGATGAACACACAGGAAAACATTAATTATAATCGAATTGCTGAAGCGATTGATTATATCAAAGCCAATTTTAAAGCGCAGCCCAATCTTGATGAAGTTGCCGAAAAAGTGCATTTAAGTCCTTTTCACTTTCAACGTTTGTTTACCGAATGGGCAGGCACAAGTCCGAAGAAGTTTTTGCAATACATAAGTGTTGAACATGCCAAGAAAATACTTCAGGAAGACCACCAGGCTACTTTATTTGATGCTGCTTTTGACACCGGTCTTTCGGGAACCAGCCGTTTGCATGACTTGTTTGTAAACATCGAAGGTATGACACCAGCCGAATATAAAAATGGAGGAAAGAACTTAGAAATTAACTTCAGTTTCGCCGAAAGTCCGTTTGGAAATATCATTGTAGCCTCAACACTTAAAGGAGTTTGTTTTATGGCTTTTGCCGAAAACGAAGGAATGGGTTTTGAGAATTTAAAACAGAAATTCCCCAACGCCACATTCTGCAGAAAGCTGGATCTGATACAACAAAATGCATTGTTTATTTTTCAAAATGACTGGAGCAAATTATCCGAAATTAAACTGCACTTAAAAGGCACCCATTTTCAATTGAAAGTTTGGGAAACTCTTTTAAAAATCCCAATGGGACAACTTTCTACTTATGGTTCAATCGCACAGCAAATTGAGAAGCCCAATGCTTCCCGTGCCGTTGGTACCGCTATCGGAAGCAACCCTGTCGCTTTTTTAATTCCTTGCCACCGTGTAATCCAATCCACAGGAACCTTCGGGGGATATATGTGGGGAAATACCCGTAAAACGGCCATTATTGGATGGGAAGGCGCACAGATAAATCCATAAATACCTTATTATTTTTCCGCCACAAATTCACGAATCATTCTTTTACATTTAAAAAAAATCTATACTGTAGAATAAGTTTAATTCGTGAATTACTTCGTCCGGTCGCTATCGCTCGGGCCGTGGCAAAAAACAACCTCAACTTAAAATCATGATGCAAAACATATCCACAAAAATTGCTTCCCTTCATTGGGACAGCATCACCGAATCTATGCACGAAAACGGATTCGCCATTATTTCAAATCTGTTAGATAACGAACAATGTGAAGCTCTAAAAGCCGATTATTCAAAGTCCGAATTATACCGAAAAACGGTCGTCATGGAACGCTATCGCTTTGGTCTGGGGGAGTACAAATACTTCACTTATCCCTTACCCGATCTGATTCAGAACATTCGTACTTCCATTTACCCTAAACTCGCTCCTATCGCAAACGCCTGGATGAAAGCACTTACTATTCAGACCGTTTTTCCGGATACGCATCAGGAATTACTGGAACAATGCCATGCCAATCATCAATTAAAGGCAACTGTTTTAATCTTAAAATATGGTAAAAGCGGTTTCAATACACTGCATCAGGATTTGTACGGAGATGTTTATTTTCCAATTCAGATTGTTCTTTTCCTGAACGAACCCGATGAAGATTTTACAGGCGGGGAATTTGTACTGACACAGCAAACACCAAGAGCACAATCCAAAGCTATTGTACTGAAACCTAAAAAAGGAGACGTTTTAGTTTTTACCACCAATTTCAGACCTGTGAAAGGTTCCAAAGGATACTATCGCGTAAACATGAAACATGGTGTAAGCGAGATTCATTCTGGCGAACGACATACGTTGGGAATTATTTTTCATGATGCGCTATCGTGAGTATTTTTTTCTGCCACGGCCCGAGCGATAGCGACCGGACGAAGTAATTCACGAATTATGTTTTTTAAATCTGTGCGTTTATTTATTCGAATTCATTCAAATAATATCAGATAAAGCATGTAAAAGAATAATTCGTGAATTCGTGGCTAAAAAACAAAACACAAAACAATATGCTTAAACATAACAAAATTCAAGATTCAGATCTTCGAAATAAAATTAAAAAAGGCGAAATTTGCTTTGGTGGCAACCAAAAACTAAAAATCTATGGAACGCTAAAATGCAAATCCGGAAAAAGAATGAAACGCGAAAACAGGGTTTTCTTTTCAACCGAGGACGAAGCCGTAGAAAACAATTTTCGACCTTGTGGACATTGCATGAAAACCGAATATCAAAACTGGAAAAATGGACTTATTTAATCCGCATACAGACGAAACAACGAATCTGCTTCCTAAAGACGGAACGGTTAATTATTATGGAAAATTGTTTTCGAGAGAAGACTCCAATCATTATCTGGAGGTTCTTTTAAATACTATTGAATGGAAAAATGATGAGGCTGTTATCTTTGGTAAATTGATTTTAACCAAACGAAAAGTGGCCTGGTATGGTGATTCAGGTTTTGAATACACGTATTCCAATACCACCAAAAAAGCGCTTGCATGGACTCCGGAATTACTAGTACTAAAAGCGGTGATGGAAGAAAAAACGGGAGAGACCTTTAATTCCTGTTTGCTCAATTTATATCATTCCGGTGAGGAAGGAATGGCCTGGCACAGTGATGCTGAAAAAGATTTAAAAAAGAACGGTGCCATTGCCTCGGTAAGCTTTGGCGCTGAACGAAAATTTGCCTTTAAACACAAGGAAACCAAAGAAACTGTTTCTTTAATTTTAGAACACGGAAGTTTACTGGTTATGAAAGATGCTACCCAAACGAATTGGCTGCATCGTTTACCTCCCACAAAAACGACTTCAAAACCCAGAGTAAATCTGACGTTCAGAACTATTGTAACTTAACAGTACATTCTCACTTCTCACTTTTTCTTAAAAGCTACATTTTGATAAGAAAGAATCAAAGCGTCTTCAAACATTTCCGGTCTTGCTTTTGAAAGCTCTACAACGGTCCAGCCTTGTTTACCCCACTTATTGGGAACCGGATAAAAAATCAATTCACTTGAAGCGCAAAAAACGGACTGATCGATTTCGTTCAATTTTAAAACGGCTGTATTGTTCTTTTCTTCAAAAGTGGCAAATATTTTTTTGTTGATTCGAAAAGAAGTTTTCTCAAAATGAGGCTCTTCTGTGGCGTCCGGAAATGACAGCGCAAGGGTTCTGAATGTTTCAATTGTGACCATATTTCACTCTTTTTTTAAAATACTATTGCTCAAAATTGGTAAAGTCTTGCCTCTTACCACCCCTGATTCAGTCCGTTTTTAAGAACCTCTTTGTATTTATCTGTATCAAAAGTATATAAGTTTGGGGCTTTGTGCGCCACATTGCTTTTCTTTTCGTCCAGTTTATTCAGAATTCCGATATTGGTAATTTTACGCAGAAAGTTTCGTCTGTCTAATTTTCGATCCAAAATCGTTTCATACAGCTTTTGCAGCTGTGGAATTGTAAATTTTTCGGGCAACAGATTGTAACCCACCGGCATTAAATTCAACTCGATTCTAAGAGTATTCAGGGCTTTATCCAGAATTTCTCTATGATCCAGGATAAGTTCGGGAACTTCTTTATGATCGATCCATTCTATAATCTCCTGACTGTTTTCTTTTTGCGGAACTGCTTTTAAAAAATCGATTAAGGCATAATACCCAATGGTTATAAAACGCTGAGTAAACCATTTTCCATCTTCTCTGGAAATATCATAGTGATCCAGTACGGCATTCCCAAAATCCAGATCGTTTCGTTTGACGCGGCCAAAAGTAGCAAACTGTCTTAAAAAAATCCCCTGCATTCCGGTACGTTCCTTTAAAACGGTCACGGCTGCGGTGTCAATATCTTCTTCAATGGGTATAAATCCTCCGGGCAAGGACCATTTTTCATCAAATGGAGTTTTAATGAGTAAAACTTTTAGCTGATTGTCATGAAATCCAAAAATGACACAGTCAATTGAAAGTCCGGGCTGGTAATTTTCGCTATTTTCTATTATCTTTTTTGGCATTTAACGTTTCTTAAATCAGCATGCTGTTCTTTAATATACCTGCAATTTAATGCATTTTTATAAATCCGGAACATTTTTGCAAAAATGAGCTTCTGTTTTGATAAGAATTCTTTAAAAAAACTCCCAGGTTAACTATCACAATTTTTACTTAAAATGAAAATCGAATTAAAAAAATAATTACATTGCGTCATAATAACACATTTAAAAAACGTTTTGTTATTTTCACAACAAAAACACACTGTAAATCAGCATACTATTTACCGTTTTTAATCCAACAGGAACGCAGAACTTTAATGCAGGAGATATGATTACCAATCCGTTAAAAGACATCAATAAAAAAATAAGAAATAAAATCTGGACTTCTTTCGGGTTTGTTTCTAAGACTTATCTTCTTGAAGCTTCTTTAAAATATAGTGAAGAGCAGGAAAGAATTTTTAACGAAATGATTGTTGAAACGGAATCCAAAGATAAAAAAGCAAAAAGCGAAGCTTATGACAAGGCGTTATATGCTTCTTACAAAGGAATTGGCGCCATGGATTTTATCAACACTGTTTTAAAATAATTCTCCTTCAATTATTTGACTATTTAAGTTCAATACAAAAGTTTCCTTTATTTTATTCTTCGCAATAAAAACGAGGTGGTTTATCCCTTAATTTCTCTTATTACTTTTGGAATTCATTTTCCTAATTTCCTTAATTCTTTCAGACCTTTTTTAAATTATTTAAGGTGATATTTCTTCAAAATCAAATAATAAATTTATTTATTGTAAGAAAACTGAACTTATCCTAATAATACATTCGGTCCCTTTAGATATAGACAAAAAGCTATATTTTTGTTATAAACCGAAGATTTTACCTACTTCATTTAAAAGCCTTATTATGGAACAAGATATCCAGTCAGAAATTTACAAAATTCAAAAGCCTGAACCGTGGGCAAGTGACCTTAATGACAACCAGCTTATAGATTATATCAAAGAATCTGAATTCTCTCAAAAACAAGCAGACGAGGGACGTGACTATTGTTATTTTTTAGATAAAATTTATTATACCAATGATAACGAAAGCAGCGAATATGCTTGTGTGGCCTATACTTTAAATGAGCCTGCCAATTTGGAGAAAGCTTCTGCTGTGGATGTTGTGTTGGAAGAAAGTGAAACTTATGTGATACACCGAATCAGTGTTTTAAGAGACGGTGTTTTAGTAGACAAAATTCCCGATACTAAAGTTAAAATACTGGACAGCGAAAATCAAAGTGGTGGCGGTGTTTTAAGCAGTAACAAAAAGATTAATATTACGATAAAGGATCTTCGGTTGTATGATATTTTGATTATGGAAGATTCCAGAATTAAAATATTTACCGAGCGTGATTTTCTACGCAAAGAATTCTCCAGATATGTTTGGGTAGGTCCTGACAGTTACTGGGCGTATGGAAAGTACAAATTCACTTTTATCAACGATCGCGAAAAGGCAGTTGCTTACAAAAAATCGTTCTTTAGAGATGAAGACGGAAATGTACTGGAACCACAGACAGCTTATTTGCAAAAGGGGGAAAAATATGTAAGAGAAGAAGAGAATTACATCAATTTTGTAGATTCAAACCGTGAGGTTTCTTCGTTTATAGATTTTGCCACGGCTGCCGACTGGAAAGAATTATCCAATTACATCTCTCCTATTTATGAGACTATTTTCGAAAAATCTTCTTTAGCAGAATTTGCTCCGGAACTGGTTGAAAAACTGGACAAAATAGGTTCTAAAGACGATCAGTTGCAATTTGCTATAGAATATGTTCAAAACCATATCAATTATATTTACAATGCCGATGAAATGAATGGCCACAAGCCACAGGAGCCTGCTGTAACGTTTACTAACAAACAAGGCGACTGCAAGGCTAAATCGGTTTTACTAAAAGTTATTTTAGATTATATTGGTATTGATTCTTCGATTATTCTGGTCAATTTCGGTACTGATTTTTATATCAAGCATTACTTACCGTCGTTACTGACTTTTAATCACGTAATTGTAAAGATCAATTACAAGGGTGAAAGCTACTTTGTTGATGCCACATTGCGTGATGAATTTGGACTGATTGAAAATCGTGGTTTTATTTTCTTCCTGCATTATCTGGAAGTGAAACCTAATTTGGAATTACAACATAAACCTCCTCATCGTTTCCCTTATTATGCACTTGATGAAAAATCAGAGCTTGTTGCCGAGAACAATGTTGGTAAACTGAAACTAACGACCGTATACAAAGGAAATCGTGCCAACAGCATGCGCAGGTATTTCAAAAACACTAATAAAAGAGAGATCATTGACAGCTGGAACAATTTCTTTTTTTATACCTTAAATTATACGAATGACAGAAACGGAACTGATCTTCGAAAGATTTTTAAAGATGCCGTAATCGAAATTGTCAGTGATGATAAAAAACTGAATGAATTTAAAATTGAATATCAGACTACTATTGAAAACCCTTATTTCTCAGACGGGAAAAACAATCGTTTCCTGATGTATTTTGACTCCAATATTGTGAAAAACAGAGCAAGGGATTTTATGCATAAAGACATCTCTTTCTGGCACAATTTTGACAATGAGCGATATGAAATCACTCTTGTAACGGATCAAAAAATTGATGTTAGCGAGAAGTTTACGATACAGGAAAGTACGATCAACAATGCTTACTTTGATTATGTGAGCCGTAAAAAGATCAACAAAAACGGAGGAACTATTTACATCGACTATAAACCACTGATTAACTTAGAAATTCCTGAAAAAGATTTTGAAGATTTCAGGGAGGCCCATAACGAGGTAGCCGACAGTAATTTTGGAATTGGGGTAGATATTATAGAAGATGGTTTATTGAACAAGCTGAAATTCAATTTCAAAAAATTAGTAAAATAATCATACAAAAGGAGGTTAATTATAGCCTACTGTCTCAACACAAATTACACGAATTTGCACAAATTTTAATCTGTTAACCTTGTTTGTGAAATTAATTCCACAAACAAATTAGTGATAATTCGTGCAATTCGTGTTATTTTTTATACTTGTGTCGACACGGTAAGCTGTAATCTATGTTTTGATGATTGGAATGCTCAAATTTTAAACACATAGAAACATAGATTTCTATTGCTAAAAGAGGATGCAAAAAAGAAATAAATTTCTTTCATCCCGATACATCGGGACGTTTTATTTAAAGTGAAACGCCTTTTTTAGGGATGCAACACCTATGTTACTATGTGTTAAAATAAATGACACCAAAAAAAGGAGGAATTGTAGACCATATCTAAACACAAATTACACGAATTTGCACAAATTTTAATACGTTAACCTTGTTTGTGAAATTAATTACACCAACAAATTAGTGATAATTCGTGCAATTCGTGTTATTTTTTATACTTGTGTCGACACGGTAAGCTGTAATCTATGTTT
>NZ_CAGKLC010000022.1:48713-64696 GCF_903469665.1 Flavobacterium sp. UGB4466
TAACCTTGTTTGTGAAATTAATTACACCAACAAATTAGTGATAATTCGTGCAATTCGTGTTATTTTTTATAACAGTAATCTATACTTCTTTTTGGTTAAAAAAGTTAAAGCAATTCAAAATCTGCTTTTAATTTGAGGTCAGCTGATGAAGCTCCGATCATGACTTCAAAATCTCCCGGTTCTGCTGTCCATTCTAATTTAGTATTGTAGAACGAAAGTTTCTCTTTGTCAATAGTAAATTCAATTGTTTTAGATTCTCCTGCATTTAGTTTTACTTTTTGAAAATCTCTCAATTCTAAAACGGGTCTTACCACCGATCCGAATTTGTCTTTTAAATACAATTGCACCACTTCTTCTCCTGCTATTTTTCCAACATTTGATAATTGAAAAGAAACTTTAATAGTTTCGTTGTTTTTCATTTTTACTGCTGACAATTTCAAATCGGAATAATTGAATTTGGTATAACTCAACCCGTATCCAAAAGGAAATTTAGGAGAGTTTTTCAGATCAATGTAGGCCGAAACATAGTTTTTGGCATCTTCATCTTTAGCGGGTCTTCCGGTACTGAAATGATTGTAATAAATTGGGATCTGCCCCACTTCTCTCGGGAAAGTCATGGGCAATTTCCCCGATGGATTGTAATCTCCAAATAAAACATCGGCGATCGCATTACCTGCTTCAGTTCCCAGCCACCAGGTGTAAACAATTGCCGGAACATGATCTGCCGTCCAGTTAAATATAAGAGGTCTTCCTGCGTTTACCAGAACTATTACCGGTTTTCCTGTTGCCTGAATTGCTTTTACCAAATCTTCCTGCACCCCCGGCAAATGAAGATCGCTTCGGCTTTTTGCTTCACCGCTCATGTCACGTCTTTCACCAATACTCAAAATCACCACATCTGCCTGTTGGGCCGTTGCCACTGCTTCTGCAAAACCGTCTTTGTTATCTCCGTCTACTTCACAGCCTTTGGCATAAAGCAGTTTTGTGTTTTTACCCACTTTGCTCTGCAAACCATCCCATTGTGAGACGATCCATTTATTGTAATCAACCTCGGGTAATTCTACTGACCAAAACCCCATATTTTCTTTGTACTCTTTCACCATTGGACCAATGAATGCAATTGTTTTCAGGTTTTTAGACAGCGGTAATGTTTCGTTGTCGTTCTTTAATAAAACGATACTTTTCTTAGCTACTTCAAGAGCTGCTTTTCTGTTTTCAGGGTTGTTTAAAGCTTTATCAGCTCTTTTTTGATCTGAATATCGATAGGGGTCATCAAATAATCCCAATTCAAATTTCTTGCGTAAAATACGTTTCACGGCATCATCAATCAAGTCTACAGCTACTTTCCCTTCTTTTACTAATTCTGCCAAATGATATCGATACGCATTACTTTCCATATCCATATCACTTCCGGCTGTAATCGCGGCAAGTGCTGCAGCTTTTAAATCTTTAGAGTATCCGTGTGCTACCATTTCCCCAATCGATCCCCAGTCTGAAACTACGAATCCCTGAAAGTTCCATTTTCCTTTTAAGATATCACGCTGCAAATGCACATTTGCGGTAGCCGGAATTCCGTTTAAGTCGTTAAAAGAATTCATAAAAGTGGCTGCGCCGGCATCTAGAGCTGCTTTAAAAGGAGGCAGATAGGTTTCTAAAAGCATGCGTTCACTCATATCTACCGAGTTGTAGTCTCTGCCGCCCACAGCTGCGCCATAAGCTGCAAAATGTTTTACACAGGCCATAACCGAGTTCAGATCTCCGAGTTTATTTCCCTGAAAACCTTTAACTCTGGCATAGGCAATTTTAGAACCCAGCCAGGTATCTTCTCCTGCTCCTTCCATCACTCTCCCCCAACGCGGATCACGGCCAATGTCGACCATTGGAGCAAATGTCCAGTGAATCCCACTTGCTGAAGCCTCTGTCGCTGCAACTCTTGCTGCCAATTCAATAGCTGCTAAATCCCAACTCGCTGCTTCGGCTAACGGAATTGGAAAGGTAGTTTTGTACCCATGAATGACATCCTGACCAAATAACAACGGAATTTTTAAACGGGACTGCATGGCCAGTTCCTGATATTGTCGGGTGTATTTTGTTCCGGTTACGTTTAACATCGAACCTATTAATCCTGCCTTTATTTCGGCTTGTTTGTTGGCATTTATGGTAATAGGCCCCGTTGCTGCATTGTCGCCCGTATACTGATTTAACTGACCGATTTTTTCCTCAAGAGTCATTTTTTTCAACAGAGCATTTACTTTTTGATCTATTGTTTCCTGCTGAGCGGTCGCAAAAAACGATACCATCAACAGGGTAAATGTGGTTATTTTTTTCATAATTAATTTATTTGGATCAAAACAGGCAAATGATCGGATGGATATTTTAAATCTTTTGAATCACTTAAGACTACATGTTTTTGAATTTTTAATCCGCTGTTTTTAGATACAAAAATATAATCCAGTAACAAATTCACAGGTTCATTGTGTTTGAATTCATTAAAGGTTCCTGAAGGACCAAAAGGTTTTTCTATCGAAATATCCCTGGTATCGTCCATCATCTTTTTGATCTCGACAATTTGTTTCGTGTCCGGTACTGAATTGAAGTCTCCCATTAAAAACACGGGATCATTTTTAGTGTTTATTCCCTTTATTTTTGAGAGAACCAGCTCGACTCCTTTTACGCGGGCTACCTCTCCAACATGATCAAGATGAAGGTTAAAAACCCAAAACATTTTTTTTGTTTTTAAATCTTTAAACAATCCATAGGTACAAACTCTGTTACAGGCAGCATCCCAGCCCCTTGATACTTTTTCCGGTGTTTCAGACAGCCAAAATGTGTTTGTATGTTCTACCTGAAAACGGTCTTTTTTATAGTAAATCGTACAGGCTTCTCCGGTTCCTTTTTCTTCTCTGCCTATCCCAAATTTATGGTACTCCGGTAAGGCCGAAGCAATCTCAGCTACCTGATTAGGCAATGCCTCCTGAATTCCAAGAATATCCGGACTGTAAAATCTGATTTGAGAATTAAAAAAGTCTTTCCGGTTGGACCAGGCATTTTCTCCGTCAGAAGCAACATCTAAACGAATGTTATACGTCATCAATTTTACACTCTGAGCATAAAATGAAGCACTAACAAAAATCAGAAACATTACGAGAGCAATTGTGTTTGTCTTTTTCATAGTAAAAAAATTGATTCGTAAAGCTACCATTTCATTAGGCTCAAAGAAAAAAACAATTGTAAAAAGAATGTTAATTTAACCCGTTGCATTTATTTAAACACATAGAAAGTTTGCAGTCGCAGTTTTCAGTCACATTTCACATCTAACATTTCACATTTCACGCATCTATTTTTTTCTCGCAGATTTCGCAGATTGCTTCGCCTGTTCGCTATCGCTCGGGTTTGCAGATTTTTTTTTTAATCCTTTAAGCTGTATCGGTTACTTAAATTCATAGATTGCAGTCGCATTTCACATCCCACATTTCACACCTATATTTTTTCTCGCAGATCTTGCAGTTTTTTTTTAATCCTTTTAATCTGTGGCGGTTATCTAAACACATAAGTGCTGCACGCATAAAAAAGACGTTTCACTTCATCTAAATATTCCTATTCTCTTATAAACACCTCGTTCTGCCTTTATTTTTTCTGTTCTGAAAAATCAAGATAGTTCAAATTGAAACCTCCTTTTTCGAAAACAACTTTAATTTTTTGCATTCCTTTATTTAGTAACACTCCGGACAGTACAACCGTTTTCCATTTGTCATTTCCTCCCGTTGCAGGTAATGTAACGATTTGGGATCTTTTTCCATTTTCTGCTTCGAGATGTATTTTCCCTTCTGAATTTTCAGCCGAATATCGAATCGCTACTTTGTATGTATTTTGCTTTTTTACTTCAGCTGTAAACTGCAACCATTCTCCATCCTCAATAAATGAAACCTGATATCCGTTTGATCCGGCATCTTTGCAGGGTAAAATATCCACGCCATCATTTCGCATCGTATTTCCTTTATTCCACTCGTCAAATTTTCCGGTTTCGACTCTGTAGTTTATAAAATCTTTGTCTGAATAAGCCTTTTCATTTGTTCCCAAATCATACTGTGTTGCTGCAATTTTTCCGGGAATCAAATGTCGTTTATAAGGTTTGGTATCGTTGGTTTGCACTTGTCTGAACATGGCATCGATCACGTCCGGTTTTACGGTTACGTTTTCCATTTTGTAATTGTCGGCGATTTTCATTAAAGTTTTTTTGGCAAAATCAGGCTTTGGTTTCTCACCGCCGTCTTTCCAGTACTTTAATAAAACATCATATTCGGGAATCTTTGTAACGGAGGTCACTCCCGCAATATTCTCGATTTTTTTCATGGGCCAGAATGCCCAGCCTATATTGTTGTTTTCGACCAATGTCAATGCCTCTTTGAACCATACGTTCGAATTTTCACCGCTTTCACCCAACCAGATCGGCACATTGTATTGTGTTCTGTAGTCCAGCATTTTCTGAATGGAGGCTGTGGTATTGTAGTTCCAGTATTTGTGAAAACTCAATGCCATATTTTCATCCCATAAAGGAAAAATTCCGTTGTAATTGTTTCCCCAGCAGTTTCCTTCAATAAAAATTAAATGGTTGGTATCGACTTCCCGAATGGCTTTTGTAACCCGAACCATCAGCTCTCTTAAAGGACCGTTTGAGTTTTCATCACAGCCATTTTTATTGGTTCCGGTAAAATTCCAATTGGGTTCATTGATAATGTCATAGGCTCCAATCCACGGATTATCCCGGTAACGTGACGCCAGTTTTTGCCATAAGGCAATCATTTTTTTCTGATTAGCTTCGCTCTCCCACAAGGAGGGTTTTGTGGTATCATAATCCGAAATTGCGGCATCATTACCTTGGCCTCCCGGAGCGGCATGCAAGTCTAAAATCAGATACATTTTATTTTCGGCACACCATTTCAGCAAATTATCGGTCATGGTAAAGCCTTCTTCAATCCAGGAGATTTCATTCTTTTTTTCTGCTTCGATCGGTGGTGTGTATAAATTGTAATGCATCGGCAGGCGGATCGAATTGAATCCCCAGGCGGCTAATGAATCTACATCTCTTTTGGTGATTCCGTTTGCTTTGTAGGCAGCGTAAAATTCCTTGGTTGCTTCTTCTCCAATAACATCCTGAATCTTCTGCCTGATGACATACTGTGGACTTGCGAAAGGCTGTGTCTGTAACATATAGCCTTCCTGAACCATCCAGCCTCCTGTTCCGAGACCTCTTAAAATGATATTCTTTCCGGTTCCGTCTACAATTTTTTGTCCTTCTCTGTGTAAAAAACCCTGAGCGAAAGTGGCAAAGGAAAGTAATAACGGTAGGGTAATAATTATTTTTTTCATGTCTCTATAATATGAAATAGCTAATTTTCTTTTGACATTCCAACACCAAATATCTTTGCGGAAATAACGATGTTTATTTTCTTTGCTTTAACCCGTTGGGTGAAATTGAACAAAATTTAATTTTAACACATAGAAACATAGGTAGTACTACCCCAAAAAAGAAGGCAAAGTAGAAATATCTTTCTTCCACATAGTTATGTGCTTTTTAACTAGTGAAACGCCTTTTTTAAGTCTACAAAGACTATGACTCTATGTGTTAAAACAATCTCTCCCAACGGGTTACTTTAATAAAAAGTCCTTTTTAAGATTTGCGATCTGAATTGTAAAAGTTCCTTTTTCGGAAATCCATTTCAGATCTTCGTTTACGAATTGCAAATCTTTTTGGTTTAAAGTAAATTTTACCGTTTTGGTTTCGTTAGGCTCTAAACTAATCTTTTCGAATCTTTTTAGCGCTTTTACTTCAGGAGTTATAGAAGCATAATGATCTGACAGGTACAATAAAACCGATTCTTTTCCGGCTCTTTTTCCGGAATTGGTAACCTCAACAGTCACCTTTATTTCATCGGTATTCGTAATTTCTGCTTTGTCGATTTTTAAATTCGAATAAGTAAAGTTAGTATAGGATAATCCTGTTCCAAATTCAAACTGAGGGGAATAACTTTTCTCGTATTTAGCATCATTATTTTGTTCTTCATCTGCCAAACTCTCTGTATGTTTTCTGTTGTATTTTTCTAATGAATTAGGGTATCTCGGATAGTTGTAAGGCAATCTCCCACTTGGATTTACCTCTCCGTACAGAATGTCAACCAAGGCTCTTCCTCCTTCATTTCCCGGCAAATAACACTGTACAACGGCACTCATTTTATCTTCGAAATCACTGATTAATCTTGGTCTTCCTTCGTTTAAAACCAGAATAATTGGTTTGTTTACTTTGGCTAAGGCGAGGGCTAATTTTACCTGAGATTTACTCATATAAAGATTACTGATATCTCCCGGAGTTTCGGTGTAGTTTTTCTCTCCCAGACACAATACAATTTTCGATGCCTTTTGAGCCAGTTCAACCGCTTTTTGAATTTCGGCATCATCTTCTTTTTCAATATCTGCTCCGGCAGTATAGAGTACATTCTCTTTTCCTAATTTAGCCTGAAAAGCTTCCAGAATAGTTAATTTGTCAGCAGCATAAGTATCTGCATTTTCACCCTGCCAGGTGTACGACCAGCCTCCATTCAGGTTTTTCATGCTGTTTGCCGTTGCTCCGGTTACCAGGATTTTTTCCTCTTTGCTTAAAGGTAAAACTGCATTGTTATTTTTTAACAATGTAATGGATTCCGCCGCCGTTTTATAAGCTTCCTGAATGTGTTCGGCTGAACCAAATTTTGGATAATCTTTTAGATTTGCAACTGTATTCTGAAACAGGTTTAACTCGAATTTCATTCTCAGAATTCTGGTTACCGCATCATCAATACGGGACATTGGCACTTCTCCTTTTTGAACTAAATCTACAAGGTCTGTGTAAAAAGTAAATTCTTCGGGTACCATGCTCATGTCTATTCCGGCCATAACCGCGATACGAACCGCATCTCTTTTGGTTGCTGCAATTTTATGTCTGGTATTCAAATAAATAATATCCTTCCAATCCGTTACTACCACTCCTTCAAAGCCTAATTCTTTTTTAAGAATGTCCGTAATCAGATGTTTGCTGGAGTGCACCGGAGTTCCGTTGATTTCTCCGGAACTTACCATTACGCTTTTTGCTCCGGCTTTTATGGCAGCCTGATATATGGTTAAATCATATTGTCTTAGAATGCGCTCGGGAATAATACTTGGGGTTCTGTCTTTTCCGGTTGTAGTGCTGCCATAACCAATATAATGTTTCATACAGGAGGCTACGCTATATTTTGATCCTACATTGCTTCCTTCAAAGCCATCTACCAAAGCAACGGCCATTTTGGAAGACAAATAGGCATCTTCTCCAAAAGATTCCCACATTCTGGACCAGGCCGGGTTTCTCGGAAAATCTAAATCCGGAGAGAATACCCATGGAATGGAGGAGGCTCTGGTTTCGTAAGCCGAGATTTCAGCACCGCGTTTTACCAGCTCTGTATTAAACGTTGCCGCCAGACCAATTTGTTGTGGAAATAAGGTGGCTCCGGCGGTATAACTCGCTCCGTGTATGGCATCTATACCATACAATACTGGAATTTTAAGTCTCGATTTGTTGGCTTCATTGGTAATGGCGGTCATAGTCTCCTGCCATCTCTGAAGTGTTGGTGCTCCCGGATTGGGCACATTCAGAATGGAACCAATATGGTACTCCTGAATTCCTTTTTTTAGTTTGGCGGCATCAAAATAACCCGGTTTTTGAGCATCTTCAAAAACAGTAACTGTTATCTGCGTCATTTGCCCTACTTTTTCTTCCAATGTCATCTTTGATAACAACTCTGAAACCTTAGCATCTATATCTGCTCTCGTTTTCCTGGCTTCCTGACTCCATACTGCTCCACAAAAAAATAGAGCAACTACTATAAACTTCGTGTTTTTCATTGTATTTCTTTAAATTAATATGCTGCTAAAAGAGGCTAATACACTAGCGTTTGCATGGCATGAGCCGGTATAGTAAGCGTTTTTTTCACCGCATTGATTGCTATTTCGTATACCACTGCTTTGTCTGACTGATTCATTACAACGGTGGCAATTTTTCCGTTTGTATTTAGAAAAGAAGTGCTTAATACACTTTTGTCGCTCATTACATTTCTAATTCTTTTCGCTCCCGGTTGGATGAATTTTGAAAAATGTCCAATATAATAGTACATCGGTGTGTAGATCAGTTCTTCTTTTGTGGTATCGGCATGAATTGGGGCAAAACAAAAGTTACCAACATGATTGGGGCCTCCGTTTTGATCCAGCAAAATGTTCCAGTCCGTCCAGCCTGTCGTTCCGTTGTTAAAATCATGGATCATATTGATTCCGTATCGTTCGGCATTTCCCCAAAACTGGAATTTCGAAGCGTCAAATTTTTCGATACAGCCTTCGGTAAACAGCAGGTTTTTGTTTGGAAAAGCTTCATGCACTTTCCCTACAGATTCAAATTTCGGACTGCCTCCGTTCCAGGTTTCGTACCAATGGAATCCAATTCCCCAGGCGTATTTGGAAACTTCGGGATCAGAAAAAACTAAATTAGCTCTTTTCTCGAGCATCTCTCCGCGGTTGTGGTCCCAAATAATGATCTTTTTAGATCCCAATCCTTCTTTTCCTAAAGTAGGCCCCAGAAAGTTTTTCAAAAAATCTCTTTCGGCTTCCGGACTGTAAATACAAGATTCCCATCTCTGACTTGCCATTGGTTCGTTCTGAATCGTCAGTCCCCAGACCGGAATTCCTTCTTTTTCGTATGCTTTTATAAATTTAGCATAATAATTGGCCCATGATTGTGCAAACTCCGGCAATAAAACGCCTCCATGTAAAATATCATTATTGTCTTTCATGAAAGCCGGAGGACTCCACGGACTAACAAATAACGTTAATTTCCCACCGGCTGTTGCAATTGCTTTTTTGAGTAATGGGATTCGGTATTTTTTATCGTGATCAATAGTAAAGTTTTTTAGCTCTTTGTCGCCTTCCTGAATATAGGTATAACTTTCGCTGCTAAAATCACAGCTATGCATATTGGTTCTGGCCAAAGAATACCCTATTCCTTTATTTTTATCGTAGTAAGCGGTTAGAAATTCCTGTTGCTTTTTGGGTGACAGTTTAGCAAAAACTTCTGCGCTGGCATCGGTAATGGCTCCGCCGATCCCCAAAAAAGTCTGATCTGTTTTTGAAGGATCAATCGTAATTGAAACCGTTGATTTTGTTTGTTGTGAAACTGAATTTAAAATGAAATTATTGGATAATGACAATCTTAATTGGGTGTTTTCGGCAGTAGTATATACTTGTATTTTTGGGTTTGATTTAAATGAGGGTACTACAGACTGCGCTCCAACTTTTGAAGAAGAAACGAATTGCAGCACTAGTAATGGGGCGATTAAAACTCTATTTATGGCTTTCATGGTACACTCAAAGCGATTTCATTATTATTAAAAGGCAAGGGGCGAAACGGACGAATCAGATTGCCCCTCTAACTAACTCACAAAATTTCAATAGACCAGCGTTTGTATCGCGTGTGCAGGAATTTTTACAATGGTCTGTTCTGTTGCAATAATAAAATTATAGGTAATAGCATTGTCGGTATTGTTCATCACTACAGTCGCCATTTTTCCGTCAGTATTCAAAAAAGAGGTACTTGACAAATAACTGCGGCTTACCGAAGTACTTACCCGAACGGCATTCGGACGAATGAATTTTGAAAAATGTCCGATATAATAATACGATGGGGTGTAAATGAGTTCCCCTGTAGTGGTATCTGCATGTATAGGTGCGAAGCAAAAATTGCCTACGTGGTTCGGTCCTCCAAATTGGTCCAAAAGTATGTTCCAGTCTGTCCAGCCCACGGTTCCATTATTAAAATCATTGATCATAGAAGTGCCGTATCGTTCTGCGTTGGGCCAGAATTGGTATTTTGCAGCGTCAAATTTCTCGACACAGCCTTCTGTAAAAATGAGTTTTTTGTCCGGATATGCTTCATGTACTCTTGCGACATTGTCAAACATCGGCTGAGCACCTGTCCAGGTTTCGTACCAGTGAAACCCCATTCCCCAAACATATTTGGAAGCTTCCGGGTCGGAGAAAATAACATTGGCTCTCTGTACCATTAAATCACGATTGTGATCCCAGGCAATAATTTTCACCTTCCCCAAACCTTCTTTTTTTAAGGTTGGTCCAAGGTAATTCTTCAGGAAATCTCTTTCCTGTTCGGCGGTGTACAAACAGGATTCCCAGGTTTGGGTGGCCATGGGTTCGTTCTGAACGGATGTTGCCCAAATTGGAATTCCTTCTTTTTCGTATGCTTTTATAAATTTTGCATAGAAGTTTGCCCACGGTTGATAAAATTCCGGAAGTAATGTTCCCCCTTTGAGCACATTCTTATTGCTTTTCATAAAAGCATTGGGTGACCACGGAGTAGCATAAGTAATCATTTTTCCGCCAGCCGTTTTTATAGCCGCTTTAATCATGGGTAAACGGTATTTGCGGTCATGATCAATCGAAAATGTTTTTAAATCTTTGTCGCCTTCTTCGATATAAGAATAACTTCCGCTGCTAAAATCAGAACTTTGAATAGTTGTTCTTAGCAATGAATATCCGATTCCTTTTTGGATATCGTAGTAGGCATTTAAAAATTCTGTCTGTTTTTCTTTTGATAATTGGGCAAAAATTTCGGCACTTGCATCGGTAATGGCACCGCCAATGCCCAGAAAACTCTGGAAACGTTTGGAGGGTTCAACAAAAACGGACAACTCTGTTTCTATAGGCTGTCTGGATGCCGTAAAATTTAAATGATCTGTTGGTGTTAATCTTAATTGTGTATTCGCTGCTGTGGTATAAACCGTTATTTTTTTATTGGTAGTGGTAAATTTTTGTTGCTGTTTTTGGTTTTTCTGTTGTGGAAAAACAGATAAAGAAAAACATAAACAAGTAATAATATAGCCAATCTTTCTCATTGAGTATGTTTTAATAATTGAGACTTTGATCAAATTTCTTAGTCAAATGATTTCCGGTTTGATTTAAAAATAGCCCATACTCATAATGATCATGGGCTATTTACAACCAACCTTAAACTTAACTTACTTCATTATTGTGGATATCCCTGATTTTGAACCATTTTAGTATTATTGAATTCACTATATGGAATTGGGAATGCTTCATTTTTATTGGCCTGAAATCCTTTGAAAGCAAGTTTGGCAGCAGCCTGACCTGTTCTCACCAAATCAAACCAACGATGACCTTCACCTGCAAGTTCTAATCTTCTTTCGGCTAAAATAGCCGGAATAGAAACCGGTACTGATGTTAATCCGGCTCTTAATCTAACAGCATCTAGTAGTGCCTGAGCTCTTGCTCCTGTTCCTCCTAAAGCTTCAGCCTCTAATAAATAAGTATCTGCCAAACGAATAACGTAGGTATTGATTCCAAAATTTAAGAAAGGGTTACTTGCTTTGATATCGGCATTAACCGGTGCATATTTAATAAAATGATATCCAGTCTCCTGATAACTGTCTTTGTACGTAATCAAAGTGTTCGGATCTTTATCCGGATCTCCTGTAGCTCTTGCGGTCTTTGCATCAAAAATAGTAGACGCAAAACGTGGATCGCTTTTCATCGTATTTGCCAGATCAGCAGTAACAACACAAAAACCCCATCCATTAATATAATCCGGCAAAAGTGCTGCTTTTCCATATTTTGTTCTGGAATAATCTCTGATTCCCATCAACTGAGCGGCAACATTTCCTTCATCGTCACCTCTTTCAAAATTCCCCCAATCTGCATTGGATTTATCGGTGTAGGTAATTTCAAAGATAGATTCTGAATTGAATTTTTTGGTATGATCCCATAAAGAAGCGAAAGTATCCATCAACTTATAGCCAAAACTACTTGTTCCTCCGGGAGTTCCGTTTACTTTTGCCAATTCAACCGCCGCCTGTGGCTTTTTGTTATCGTATAAATATACCTTTCCTAAAAGTGCTGTTGCAGCTCCTTTAGAGAATCTTCCCAACTCCGGTGCAGGTAAGCTCATTGGCAAATCAGGAATTGCTTCGTTTAAATCTTTTTCGATTTGTGCATAAACCTCGTCAGGTTTAGCCTGCATAACTAAAGGGATTTCGTTTTTCGTTAGTGGTTTCAGGATCAAAGGAATATTCTTAAACATTCTCACCAGATCAAAATAGTAATAAGCACGTAATGCTTTTACTTCTGCGGCAAATCTTGCTTTCTTAGCGGCATCCATAGGAACATCCGGAAGTTTTACCAGCATGACGTTACATCTTGCTACGCCTTTGTAATAATCTGCCCAAATTGCCGGTGGAATATTCGCCGGACTTACAGAATAATTCGATGCCACCTGAAGTCCTGGCTGGTCGTCTGAACCACCCCCACCTGCATAGAAGTCATCGGATGCAGAGTTTAAGAATAATAAAGGCGCATTTTCCATTGCTCCTGCAAACTTTCCTAATTTATCGTAAGCTGCTACCAGACCTGAATAAGCCTCGGTTTCGTTTCTGTAAAAATTATCTTCCAGCACTACTCCATCTCCCTTTACCTCCAATTTTTCATCGGTATCGCACGATCCAAGTGTCAGTAACACCCCAAAAGCGAATAATGATTGTTTAAAACTTATAAGTTTCATAATATCTTTTTTTTAAATTTAAAATTGCAAATTAACTCCTAACATATACGATTTTGCCTGAGGGTAATATCCTCTGTCAACACCCTGTACGTTGTTCATTCCGGCTGTAGTAGGACCTCCAATCTCAGGATCATAACCCGTATATTTAGTAATCGTCCATAAATTTTCTCCTGTTACATACAATCTTACTTTTTGCAATGAGATGCTTTCTATCCATTCTTTTGGAAATGAATATCCAAGTTGGATTGTTTTGAATCGGAAGAAATCTCCTTTTTGCAAATTGAAATCTGATGGATTCGTAAAGTTTTTGTTGGAATCATCCGTAGTGACTCTCGGATAACTGTTTGTTGATCCCGGTCCTGTCCAGCGTCCCATAACTTCTGTTTGATAATTTGCGGTAGAAATATCAAGTCTTCTCAATCCCTGATAGATCATATTTCCTCCAGCACCCTGACCGAAAACTAACATATCGAATCCTTTGTATGCTAAATTCATAGTAAATCCATACGTGAATTTAGGCAATGAAGTTCCTAAGAAAGTTCTGTCGTTAGCTCCAATTACACCGTCCCCATCCAAATCCTGCCAACGGAAATCGCCCGGTTTAGCATTGGGCTGAATTACTTTTCCTGTCGCATTTTTATAAGAATCGATATCGGTCTGAGTCTGGAAAATACCATTTGTTTTGAATCCGTAGAAGGAGTTATACGCATGACCTACTTCTGTTCTGTTGATTTCGTAAGAACTGGACTGTACCGTTTCGTCTCCAACTAAGAAATTAACTCCTTTGTCTATATAAGTAATTTCATTTTTGATATAAGAGAAGTTCCCATTAACAGACAGGTTCAATTCTCCAATTTTCTTACGGTAGCCTAATTCAATATCTACACCGCGGTTTTCCATATCTGCTAAGTTAGCATAGGTATTGCCTGTGGCTCCAACATAACCCGGAATTGGCACTTTCATTAAGATGCCTTCTGTTTTTTTGCTGAAAAGGTCCACACTTAAATTGAAGTCACGTAATAACGTAGTTTCAAAACCAATGTTAAGTTGTTTGGTTTCTTCCCATTTCAAGTCAGGGTTTGGAATTGCATTTGGACTTTGTCCGTTAACAATTACCCCACCGATAGTATAGTTTCTTTGAATTCCAACTGTAGAAATGTATAAGAAATCAGGAGAGGAATCATTACCTGTAACCCCATAACCTCCTCTTATTTTTAAAGTATTCACGATTTTATTTTCTCCCCAAAAACTTTCTTTGGAAGGAACCCAGCCTAAAGATACTGACGGGAAAGTTCCGTATTTATGGTTTGGTCCAAAGCGTGTCGAACCATCACGACGAAGAATCCCGGTAAAAATATATTTTTCTTTGTAATCGTAGTTTAATCTGGAAAACAAGGACTCCACTCTGTGTTCTAAAGCTTGTGCATTGTAAGCGTTCGCTATTTTATCAGAGATTGGAATGTCAACATTAAAAGAAGCTTCGGCATGTGTCGTAGCCGGTACACCTCTGTAGGTGATATCATTACCGGAAGTAATATTATCAACATAAGTACCTTTTCCAATTAAAATACCGAAATGATGATTTCCAATTTTCTTATCGTAGTTTAAAGTGTTCTCCCAGTTCCAGCTGAAAGATTTTTTGTACGATCGGAACAATTCATTTACATCTTTTTTGGTAGCTCCGTTTAAGTAATAAACCGGTGTAAAGTTATCTGAACCGTAATAGGCTAATTTTCCCCCTGCAGTTGATTTGAATTTTAATCCGGGTAAAATTTCTGCTTCAGCGAAAATGTTTCCAACAAAATTATCTGCAAAATCATTATTTCCTAATCTTGTTTGCGTATACGCTAATGGATTTGAAGTTTCCTGCGTTACAATTGTAGAGATACCGTAGTAATTTCCGTTTGCATCTCTAAGTGCATTTTTGTTCTCGTACGGAGTACCTGCACCGGTTGCCGCACCCGGAGCAACAAGCACCGGTGTTAACGGATCTAAGTTTATGGCTGACGACAAAGGCCCTCCAAACTCATCATTGGTATTTCCTACACCAATTGTTTTTTCATGAGAATATCCTAAAGTCTGACCAATTTTAATATACTTCCCTAATTTATGGTTAGAGTTCAAACGGATGTTTTTTCTGTTGTAATTAGAAATATCAGAGTTTACAATACCTTCCTGATCTGTTAATCCAAAAGACATGTAAAAAGTTGACGTATCGTTACCACCGCTAAAACTTAGCTCATGAGAAGAACGTTGTGCATGATTATTAAAAATTACATTCTGCCAGTCTGTTCCGTTTCCAACATTTGCGGGAACGGTATATCTATTCGGAGTTCCGCCATTTACGTTGGCTTCATTCATAATAGTTACGTACTGATTTGCATCTAGTAAATCTAATTTTTTAGCTGCCTGAGATGTTCCTGCAAAACCGGTATAACTTACCGAGATTTTACCTGCCTTACCTTTTTTTGTAGTTACAAGAATAACTCCGGCCGCTGCACGAGAACCATAAATAGCTCCTGAAGCGCCATCTTTAAGCACCTCGATAGACTCGATATCAGACTGGTTTAGGTAACCAATACCTCCATTGTCAACAATTACACCATCTACAACCCATAAAGGATCATTATTGTTTAATGTAGTAAAACCTCGAATACGTATCGTCGAAGCTGATCCCGGCTGTCCTGCATTTGCTGCTATAGAAACCCCGGACACTCTACCTTGTAAAGCTTGTTCTACCCTTGTTATAGGGAGACTCTCTAAGTCTTTTGCCTTAACACTGGAAATAGAACCTGTAACGACACTTTTCTTTTGTGTACCATATCCTACTACTACAACTTCATTTAAGGCCTGAGATTCCGCTTTTAACTTAACATCAATTTTAGTTCTTCCGTTTACAGCTTCCTGTACTGTATTATAACCTACAAAACTAAATGTTAAAATACCGTTTGCAGGAACATTGATCTGAAATTTTCCATCGAAATCAGATGCTGTCGCCTTATTTGTGCCTTTTATTAAAATAGACGCACCCGGAACTGGCATTCCATTTTCATCATTTATGATTCCGCTTACTGTAACATCCTGCGCCATTGTGACAACTGAAAACAACAGAAACGAAAAACAAAAAATAAGTAATTTTGTTAATTTCATTTTTCTAAAAATTTTGGTTAATTAATTAGTAATTCGATGCAATAATAAATTTAAAATTTCAGTATCTGTAATTAAATTTCATTACAAAAACACATCAACATATAAATTAACACCTTACAAAAACACATCAAATTATAAATAATTTATTGATTTTCAATATTTTAAAAATAATTTTATACTGTTATAGAAT
>NZ_CAGKLC010000023.1 GCF_903469665.1 Flavobacterium sp. UGB4466
GAACTGCTAGCAGCACAACTTCCGTTAGAAGCAACCGTGTATCTTATCGTTACCGCTGTATCTGCTGTAACATCAGCTGGCGTGTAAACCGATCCTGTAATACTTCCGCCTCCTGAAATAATGCTCCAGGTACCTCCCGCAGGTGTAGCAGTTAAGGTTTTGGTAGCCGTTTCGCAAATAGCGGTCGTTGGAGTGGTATTATTGGCAGTGCCTGCAAACGCATTCACCGTAACTACATGAGTGGTGGTTACAGGACCATTACAGCCTGCTGCACTTGCAGTGATTGTAGTTGTGCCCGACCATGTTGCTGCATAAGTAACTGTTCCGGTTACCGCATCTATTGTATTTCCTCCTGCAAGACTTCCTGCATCGAGGCTATATGTGATTCCTGTTGCATTAGTAGCTGTAGTCGTTCTTGTTACTGTTCCGGCTCCCTGACAACGACTAGATGTTGTGGGTGAGAATGGCGCTATAGAAACCGCCGGATTTAAAGTAACCTGAATTACATTAGAAACAACACCTGTTGTACAACTATTGTAGGACCAAACTCTATAAAAATAAGTTCCGGGAGCTAATCCTGTAACGCTGTATGAAGTAGCAGTATTCCCCAAATCCCTGCCATCTAAATTAGTGCTGACATGAGAACTAAAATTACTATTGTTAGAGA
This sequence comes from Flavobacterium sp. UGB4466, assembly GCF_903469665.1. Classification (GTDB taxonomy): domain Bacteria; phylum Bacteroidota; class Bacteroidia; order Flavobacteriales; family Flavobacteriaceae; genus Flavobacterium; species Flavobacterium lipolyticum. The sequence goes on from NZ_CAGKLC010000023.1 coordinate 668, forward strand.
CTGACAATCCATATGAAGTCGCCCCCGCAGCAGCATTCCAATTAGCGGTAAAGCTGTTACAAGTTATCACAGTTGCAGCAGTCGCTACCGGAGCTGCCGGAGCAACTGGCTGTGCATTAATTACGACATTCGATGAAGCTGCTGAAGAACATCCATCTGCATTGGTCACTCTAAAAGTATAGGTTCCCGAAGCCGGAAGACCTGTGATAGTTGTACTTGCTCCTGTTCCTGTAGTAGTTACATTTCCAGGCGATCTTGTAATCGTCCAATTTCCAGTCGGTAATCCGCTTAAGACAACACTTCCGGTTGAAACCGTACACGTTGGTTGTGTTATCGTTCCAATAGTTGGTGCTGCCGGCAACGGAGCTACCGTTAATGTTGCATTAGGCGATGCGCTAAAACAAACATTATCCGGATGTTTAACAATTACAGTATATATTTTTCCATTTAATCCGGATACATTTGAAATTCCTAAATTAGCTGTAGTGGTTCCACTATATACCCCGGTATTCGTTAAGTTAACTCCATTTTCCTGCCATTGATATGTTATAGAACCCGAAACATCCGTAGCTGGCGGAACTGTATAATTTGGTACTCCATTTGTATAAGATATAGCATTAGCGGCATTTGCTACCACCGAGAAAGTTGCTGATTTACAAATCGCTACCGTTTGATTAGCCGGAGGAGTTGTTACAGTAACTTTTGTTGCTTTTGTAACATTTGTGTAACTACCGGTATAGGATGCTGCAGTTACTTTCCCGTTAAGATCAACTGCCGGCTTTCCGACGCCATAGGCACCTCCATCACCTCCGTCTGCAGTTGTATTATTATAGTATTCGTTTGCATCAGTACAGCCATCATTATCACTATCTGTTTCTAAAGAATTAGGAATACCATCTCCGTCTGTATCTGCACAAGACTCATTAATCGTTATTTTTATATCATCCAGAAAATTTCCTACAGATGAAGCACCACTCGACCCATTTGATGAAATAGATTTAAAAGCAATTACAAGTACCGTTTTTCCCGGTGCGATGGTATACGTCCCTGAGTAGGATCCCCACGACGAATTACCATCTGACATTCTAACTTGTTCGGTTGCTGTTGCTACAGTTTCTCCCATGTTAACACTTGCAATGTCAGTGCCTTCCCTTCCTCTGTGCTTTAAAGACCAGGTAACAGTACCTCCGGCTCCATTTAAACAAAACTCTTGATAAAGAGTAGAAACCTGATTGGCATTAAGTTCTACAAATTGATTTCCTTCAGCAGCAGGAACCCCCATAAATCCAGATTTCCAAATTTCTATCTGGCCATCAGTAGCAGTAGTATTCCAACCGGGAACAGCCGTTTGGTTTAACAAAGTATAGGTACTACCCGCAATTACCGGATCTTCAAATCCTCCATTTGCAAACTTAACAGAGCAGCCTAAACATTCAACGGTATCGAGAATACCATCATTATCATCATCTAAATCTTTCCAATCCGGTACTCCATCAGCATCTGTATCAACTGTAAAATTTGGATCTATAACGCATGTTGTAGTGACTACCGAAGCATCGATAGAACTCAACGTTACATTTCCACTAAAATTACTCCCTCTTTTGACCTCTATGTATCTCCAATTAATAGGAGATGAAAAAGTATAATCTAATGATAAATCGGTTCCAACAGAGGTCCATGCACCAGTAGTACCTGCCCTAACACGTAAATCAAGTTTCCCTCCATCGCCTCCATTAACTTTTACAGAAGTACCGCTATTAATAGTAGTGCCCATATCAAGAACAAGCACATCACTACTACTATCAAAAGTGGCCACAGTATTATCGTCACTTCCTGTTGCATTCGTTCCATTAGCGACACCTGTATTTGACGTTACGCTTGCAGCATATACATGAGTGGTAGTACTGGAAGGCATTTGCCCTGGGAGACATTGCCCAGAAATTGTATTTACAGATAATAATAAAAAAGAAAATGTTATAAAAACATTCTTTATAAAAGTAAAGTTACACATAAACAACTGGGTTTTTAGAAATAGAAATACCAGATACTGAAAAAACAATAGTGGTTTTCAGCACATTGGATAAATACGAGAAAAAAACAGGAATGGTTTTTTGAAGTCTTAAAAAGTGCTTTTTAAAAGCTTTATCAAAAAAGGGTAGCGTTTGGACCATAGGTATATAGGTTCAAGACACAAAATGTCTTTTGGTTAAATTAGTAGTTTTTGGAGGCGCGAAAATATGCAAACAACTGGTTATCAGCTATATTTTTCGACAAACTACCCGAATTAACGATGAATGACATTTTTTATAAACCCTAATACTCTTTTGACTACAAAAAAAATGACTATTTGATAACGAAGCGGTAAAAATGAGGAGCTATATTATGTATATATTACACTTTTAAAGAATATAATGACAAAATTGCAATAAAAAAAAGCGCAACAATGTTGCGCTTTTTAAATATAAAATACTGTTTTCCAGTATTTTATATTATTTAGAAAAATACAAATACCCCATTAAACTTACCGGTTCGTTTAAATACGTTTTATACGTAATCACGTAAAAATAAGTACCAACCGGTAATCCTTTTTGTTTATTCACAGTTGCCCTTCCTTCTGAAATTCCTCTAAAGGCAACTGACGTATTATTATAACCATGAGCATCATAAACCAGAACTCCCCAACGGTCATAAATTTCTACCGTTACATCAGGATAACATTCGACCCCATCAATTTTAAAAACTTCATTGATCCCATCATTATTAGGTGAAAATGCATTGTGAACTGTAATTTTACAAGCATCTAATGGCAGTACGGTAGGATTGTCTCCTAAAATAGAATTTCCATCAGACAAGTCTTTTGCAATTTGCCCGTCCGGGCTGACGGCACTCACCTCAGCCTGATTTTCTACAGACCCTGCCTCGAGATCAGCAGCTGTTAAAACATAGGTTCCAACAAAGTTATTAGAATTTGTCTCTCCCTGTTTTAGAATCACCGGATCACCGGTAATAGTTACTCCAGGTTTAGGATCTTTAACGACAACATTTACGAGTATAATATTTCCGGTATTGGTTATGCTAAAGCGATACGTAACTGTTTCCCCTACCTCAGCATATCCATTTTTGTTTTCATCATTAAAAGTAGCCGTTTTGATCAGTGCAATAGAAGGTTTAAGGCTTAAATTAACAACCGTTGGATCATCATCACCAATTAAAGTGGGGTCATCGCTATCGGAGATATCGGTAACCGGATTCCCCTGAGGGTCATCTCCAATTGCAAGTGCCGAATTGATTACTACTCCTTTGGCAACGTCTGCAATATTTACGGTATACGATGCTGTGGCTGCTCCTGTTGCTCCCGGTGCGAGTACATTAGGAGAAACAGCAATGGTTGTCGCTGTTAACATCGGATCTGTTACAACCAAATTGGTGAGTACTACATTTCCGGTATTCTTAACCGTAAAACTATAATTGATGATTGAACCTACTCCGCCATTTCCGGTTAATTTTCCACCTTTTATTAAAGTTAGTTCTTTATGTTGAGGCACCGGAGTAATTGTAGGGTCATTAGGTCCAATTAAGGTAAGATCATTACTGTCGGACAAATCCTGAATGGCTGATCCGCTAGTCGGCTGTGCTGTAACCAAAGCTTGATTTTCGACATAGCCCAGATTAATATCTGCCTGAGTCAACACATAAGTGCCTTTATAACTTGTTGTATTGGATTGCCCCACTCCCAATACTGCGATTGGTGTACCTGTAATATTTGCCTTTGGATCGGTTACCACCACATTGTTTAAATCTAAAGTTCCCGTATTGGTAATAACGAAGGAATAACGAATTTGCTCTCCCGGCTGTGCATACCCATCACCATTGGAGTCAACGAAAACACCTTGTTTAAGCAATTGAATGGAAGGTTGTGCTACCGTTATTTTGATAACCGCTTCATCGCAATTTGACGGATTTAATTTGTCACAAATTTTATATACAATAGAGTATATTCCCGCAGCCGTACCCGCAGGAACATCTACAGCACCGGTAAGAATATTTAAAACAGGAACTGCAGCTCCGTTTATGGAGTTTGCCGCGGTAATAAGCGTACTATTAATATTGGTCTGCAGAATTGTTGTTCCGTTTAAAGTATCGTTGGCGTACGCATTTAAAACATTACTTGCTCCGGTTAATCCATTAATATTGTCAGCGGCATCATCATTCGCAACAATTGTCGGAACCGCTACTACAACAGTAATAATGGCATCGTCGCAATTTGCCGGGTTTAATTTGTCGCAGATTCTATATCTAATCTGATAAGTTCCCACCGGTGTACCTGCCGGAATGCTAACAAAACCAGTCGCCAGATCTAAGACAGGAACCAGTCCACCATTGATAGAAGTTGCCCCACTGATTATTGTTGGGTTAATTAAACTCACATCTGTTAGAAGAACTCCGTTGTACGTATCATTGTTTGTAAAAGCATTCAGTACATTATTTATTCCTGATAAGCCGTTTGCGTTTGTGATGGTATCATCTTCGGCAACTATCGGAGGTGCGTTTACAATTATGATAATCGTTGCCTGATCACAATTCGTCGGATTTAGTTTTTCGCAAATTTGATATTGAATGAAATAAGTCCCTGCAGAGGTTCCTGGTGGTACATTTACATTTCCTGTAGCGGTATTCAATACCGGAACAATTCCATTTGTTGATGTTGACGGTGGCGTAGTACTCAAAACACTGATATTAACCAGAGTGGCTTGTGCTGTTACTCCATTAAGAGCATCATTAGTTAGCACATTTACTACATTGTTTGCACCAACATAGCCGTTAATATTACTTGCAAAATCATTATTAGCATCAATAATTGGGGCAATAACGTTTACGGTTATATCTGCCTCACTGCAATTGGACGGATTTAGTTTTTCGCAAATACGATAGTGAATAACGTAAATTCCTGCTGAAGTTCCTGCCGGTACATCGACATTTCCTGTCGCTGTATTCAATACCGGAACCGGGTTGCCGGAAACATATCCTGTTGGAGTTATTCTACTTACAGATGTAATATCAATGTTAACCAATTGAATATCCGAACCGTTCAGTCTGTCATTTGTAATAGCGTTTAGGATGTTGGTTGCACCTGTATACCCATTAATCGTACCTGCGTTATCTGCATTGGCGACGATCGTTGGCGCTATAACATCAATAGTTATAGTTGCCGTATCAAAATTGGCAGGATTTAAGTTTTCGTTCAAGCGATATTGAATGGTGTAAGTTCCCGCTGCGGTTCCTGCCGGTACATTTACATTTCCGTTTGAAGGATTTAGAACTGGTACCGCTCCGCCATTAATTGGTGTTGCCGGAACTACATTACTGATAGTTACCTGAGAAGGAATAACGGCCGCTCCGTTTAGAGTATCGTTCGTTAGTGCATTTAGTACATTAACTGCTCCTGTAAAACCATTGATATTGGCCACGGCATCATTCACGGCATCTATTTGAGCTCCTGTTACATTAATGAAAACTGTAGCATTGTCACAATTCAGCGGATTTATTTTCTCGCAAATGTGGTATTTAATTTCATAATCGCCAGCCGGAGTTCCTGCCGGAATACGAACAAATCCTGTTAGCGGTTCTAATACCGGAACCGGGCCTCCGTTTATTGCTGTTGCGGGAACGTCAACTGTAATGTTTACTTTCGAAATATTAGCTGCAGTTCCGTTAAGAGTATCATTTAGTAAAACATCAATTGCATTGTTGGTCGTTACATATCCGTTGACATTAGCAATGGTATCATCATTTGCGACAATTAACGGAGCCGAAACCTCAACGGTTATAATAGCAGCATCGTTATTTGACAAGTTTAGTTTTTCATTCAGCTGATAACCTATAAAGTAAATTCCCGCTGCAGTGCCCGGTGGTACGCTTACGTTTCCTGTTGTTGCGTTTAATACCGGAACGAGACCTCCATTAATAGGTGTTGCCGGAATAATATTAGTAATCGTTACTTCCGAAGGAATTACTGCCAAACCATTTAAGGTATCGTTGTTTAAAGCATTTAAAGCATTCGGATCACCAACAAACCCATTAATTGGGGCAAAATTAGCATCATCTACGGCATCAATTGGCGCAGGAACAACTATAATGGTAACGACTGCCTGATCACAATTCGTCGGATTTAGATTCTCACATATTTTATACACAAACTTATATTCTCCTGCCGGTGTGCCCGGGGGAACGTCTACTAAACCGGTAACGCTGTCAAGTGTCGGAACCGGACCGCCATTTATAGCCGCTGGAGTTGATATAACGGTTGTCGTAATATCCGGAAGGTCCAGCATGCCTCCATTCAGTAAATCGTTATCATAAATATTGATAATATCGTCTGCTCCATCATAACCATTCACATTTAAAACGGTATCATCAATGGCTTCAATAATTGGTGCAACTACATTAATGATTACAATTGCATCATCACAATTGCCGGGATTAAGGTCTTCACAGATCTGATATTTAATTTGATATTGCCCTGCCGGAGTTCCCGGTGGAACAGTCACAAAACCTAACGAAACATCCAATTCCGGAACCGGAGCTCCCGGAACTTTAGGCTGGGCAGGTGTTAAAATGGATGGAGTCAATAAATTGGCCAAATTGATATTAATGACTTGCCCGTCAAAAGTATCAGCGCCTGCTGCATTGGTATAAACATTAATCACATCTACCCCGCCTTCGTAACCGTTTACATTGTTTACCTGATCGTCATTTACAATTAGCGGAGCAGCTTTTACGACAACTGCAATACTAGCGTCTGCACAATTGGTTGGGTTTAATTTTTCGCAAATAGTATAAGTGATAAAATAAGTATTGGCCGGAGTTCCTGCAGGAATGCTAATACTTCCTGTCGCAGAACTAAAGACAGGCACATTAGCACCAGGATACAAAGGTGTAGCAGCTATATTTTGTGTTATTGTTATTTCATCAAAATTTGCTGCTGTAATTGGAACTCCGTTTAAACTATCATTGGTTAAAGCGTTTGCGGCGTTCATTTGCCCTAAATAACCATTTATATTTTCTACTTTATCATCATTCGCTACAATTAATGCATTTCCAACAGGAACCAAAATAAATGCAGTATCACAATTTGTAGGGACTCCAATTTCGCAAATCTTATATTCAATTTCATATAGCCCTTTTACAGTTCCCGGCGGAACATTTACATTTCCGGTGGTAATATCCAGATACGGAACTGTTGTAACCAAAGGGTCAATCGGCAAGGCCGGATTTACTACAGAAAGTGTCACATTAGATAATGTTGCCTGTGCACTGGCCAATCTGTCATTCGTCAGGGCATTGATTACATTGTTAGCTCCCGTGTATCCATTTACGAGATACCTAACAATATCGATTTTGGCATCAATTCCGGCAGTGGTTACACTAATTACCTCTGTTGCTGTAGAACAATTTTTAAAATTGGAAGGATCTGACGGATTTCCCGGGTTTACAATTTCACATATCGTGTAAGTTAAGGTGTAATCTCCCGCTGGTGTTCCCGGTGCCACAGAAATGGTTCTGGATAGCGGATTAAAATCATAGGTTAAATAACTTGAAATAGAGTTTATGGTCACATTAACCGATGAAGGATTCAAAATCACTCCGTTTATGGTATCGCTGTCTAATATAGAATGTGGTGCGGTACTTCCACCTGTGTCTCCGGAGATTGAGGCAAAATTTTCTGGAACTGCACAAATTCTGTTAAAAATAGTAAAGATAGTCCCTGACGAAATACAAGTATTCAGCCCTACCCGTCTGACATAAATCGTTACGTTTCCGGAAGGTAAACCTGTAAAAACGTTGCTGGCCTGAAAAGTTGTTCCATCACTGCTATATTCATAACCGGTACCCAGATCCGGATTCGTGATATTAACAGTCCCTGTAGCAATGGTACAGGAAGGCTGTTCTGTTACTGCACCAACTGGGGCGGTCGGAAGATTAAAAACTTGTAAGGTTACCTGATTGGAAAAGGTACGACAACCGGATTCAGCCTGAGAGATCATAACTCTAAAATAACGGTTTCCTGCGGTCGCATAAGCCGGTGTTGTATAAGAAGCTGTTGTACCGCCAACTCCAGCTGTTACATCTGTATAAGGTCCTGCCAAAGCAGCAGCACTTTGCCATTGATACAATATTGGGCTTCCGGAAATATTTCCTGCTGCCACAACGGTAAAAGTATGAGTCTCATTAATACAGGCTTCCCCATCTTTTGGCTGTGTGCTGATTATTGGAATCTCAAAAACATCTACTTTCGCCGGATTAGAATTTATAGTTCCGCATCCAACACCTGAATCTGTTACATTTAATCTGTAATACGCATCGGCATTTACAAAACCGGTGGTATAAGTTGTTGTATTGGCTCCTGAACCATCCGTTACGTTTGCCCAGCCTGTTGTTCCATCCAACGATTTTTGCCACTGATAGGTAAAGTTTCCGGAACCATTTTGGGCAGTTGATGTCATCGTAAACACACCTCCTTCACAAATATTTCCGCCCACGGGCTGTATGCCTATCGTTGGATCCGGAATAACACTTGCTACTACAACATTGGTAATAAGAGTACAGTTTGGATTTGACGAAGTGATTACACAACGATAATAAGTTGTAACTGAAAGTGGTCCCGTCAAATAATTCGGATTTTGTGCTCTGATTTCTCCGGTAATATCAGCCCAACCATTAACCCCGTCAGAAGAACGCTGCCATTGATAGGTAAACGAAGCCGACCCATTGTTAGCAGAAGCCGCTGTTGACATCAACACTGTTCCTCCCACACAAACGGTATTCGGATTAACAGGCTGAGTCGTAATACTTGGAATAATTACGGAAGCAATACTCGATAAAATTGGTATACATCCCTGAGTAGGATCAGAAATGGCCACCTGATAAAAAGTAGTCACCGTTAAGTTTGGAGTCGTATAAGATGCCGAATTTGCACCCGAAATATCAGTAAACGGACCCGCTAAAGCAGCAGAGCTTTTCCATTGGTACGCATAATTTCCGGAACCTCCTGCCACTACTACATTTAAGGTGGCGTTTGAACCACTGCAGATGTTTGTTCTAAACACCGGCTGTGTCACTATGGTAATGGCCGACAAAACCGTTACGGTCGCTACGTTCGAAGTAATGGTATTACATCCGTTTCCACTGGCCGAAACCTCAACTTTATAATAAGTAGTTTGTGTTAAAGCAGGAGTTGCATAAGTTGCTGCCGTTGCCCCGCTTATGGCTGTAAAAGTCGCATTATTTGTACTGCTATACCATTGATACGTTAAGGTCGGAGTTCCATTCGCTCCGGTTACCGATAAAGTATGATTTCCTCCCGAACAAATTGTCGCTCCTGTTGGCTGAACGGTAATAGATGGATCCGGAACCACTGTTGCTGTAACGGTATTGGAGGTTAAAGTACAATTGGTAGTCGATGAGGTCACTAAACATCTGAATTGTGTAGTTCCATTTAATATATCTGAAGTAAAATTAGCCGTAGTTGCCGTTGCATTGGTTTCATTCACAAAACCTGAACCCGAATTACTTTGCCATTGATAACTAAGTGATCCCGTACCTCCATTTAAAGAAGCCGAAATACTAATATTTACAATTCCTCCCACACATATAGCCACTGGAGTTACTGGCTGGGTAGCAATAGTTGCCACAAATACTGCTACGGCGTCTGAATAAACTTCGCAGCCATTTGCAGCTTGTCTCACTCTTACTCTGTAATAAAAAGTAGAAGTTAACGCTCCGGTGGTGTAAGCGGCTGTTGTGGCACCACTTCCTCCGGTTGTATTGGCCCAGCCTGTTGTACCGTTTGCCGATCTTTCCCATTGATAAATCAAAGTTCCTCCCAAAGGATCGCCCGAAGCTGCGACTGTCATGGTATGTGTCGCACCGGAACAGATTGTATTTCCAATAGGCTGCTGGTTCACAACCGGATCAGGAATTACATCCACTAATACGCTATTGGAAGATACCAGACCACAACCGTTTCCGGTAGCCGAAACATCCACACGATAATAAGTATCCTGTGTTAATGCCGGAGTGGTATAGGTACTGGAAGTCGCACCGGATATTTGCGCAAAACTTATATTATCTGAACTGCTGTACCATTGATAATTTAAAGACGGAGTTCCGCCTGTTCCTGTAACCGATAAGGTAAATGCTCCGCCTGAGCAGACAATTCCGCCTGTTGGCGGAACTGATATGGCAGGATCAGCGACTACAGTTGCTGTAACCGTATTTGAAGTCAATACACAATTGGTTGTTGATGAGGTCACGAGACATCTGAACTGGGTGGTAGTATTTAAAACATCAGACGTAAAATTAGCGGTTGTTGCCGTCCCATTGGTTTCATTTACAAAACCCGCACCTGAATTACTTTGCCATTGATAACTAAGCGTTCCCGCACCTCCATCTAGTGTGGCAGCAATAGTAATGCTTACAATTCCACCTACGCAAATAGCCGCCGGAGTTGCAGGTTGCGTTGTAATTCGTGCAACATTGACCAATGCCGCATTGGAGAAGGTTTCACAGCCGCTTCCCGATTGTGTAATTTGTGCCCTAAAATACAAATTCGATGTTAAGGCCGCTGTAGTATAAGTTGCGGTATTGGCTCCACTTCCTCCTGAAACATTGGTCCAGCCCGAAGTTCCATTCACCGAACTTTGCCATTGATACCCAATCGTTCCTGCAGCGGTATTGGTAGTTGTCGCAGCGACCGTCATCGTATGTGTATCTCCCGAACAAATTGTACTTCCTGTTGGCTGAATTGTGACAACGGGGTCCGCAATAATCGTAAGTTTTGCCACATTACTCGTAACCTGTGTACAAGTACTCGAAACCATTACTCTATAATAATCTCCGGTTGTTAAAGCATTATTAGTGGAAAAAGAAGCATTCGTTTGCCCTGAAATATTGGCCCAGCCCGTTACGCCATTGGCAGAAGTTTGCCATTGATAGGTATAAGGAGCTATACTTCCGGTTGGGCTAGCCGTAAAAGTTGTGGTACCTCCTTCGCAAATGGTGGTGTCACTTGTTAATGCCGGAAGAACTAAGTCAGAAGGCCGTACTATATTGACTTCATCTGTATAAGAATTACAAGAACCATTGCTGATCGTCCATTTTAATCGCGTTGTCCCTACTGATATATTCGTTACCGTAGTATTAAAAGCATTGGCATTGGTGATTACTGCCGTGCCTCCGGGATTCGTGACAAAAGTCCAAATACCAGTTCCTGTTACCGGATTGTTTCCATTTAAGGTTGCGGTTCCCGTATTACAAATCGTCTGATCGGCTCCTGCATTTGCTAAAGGCGGCAATGCATTTACAGTTACTGAAACAGTACTGGAACTTGATGCACACACTCCGCTTGTAATCGTCCATCTAAAAACATAATTACCTGCCTGTGTTCCCAGAACCGTTGTTGTTGGCGAAGTGGCATCTGTAAAACTCACCGTTACCGGCCCTGAAACTTGTGTCCATAAACCCGTTCCGATTATTGGTGTATTTGCTGCCAGAGTAAGTGTTTGAAATTCACAGATACTAATTGGAGTTCCCGCATTTGAAGTGGATGGCAGAGGGTTAACCGTTAAAGTCAGCTCATCAAAAAATTGACAGCTCAGATTTGTGGCTGTCCATCTCAAAACATAAGTTCCCGAAGCACTTGGTGTAAATGTAGAAGTCGGACTCGAAGCAGCAGAAAAAACTCCTGCCGGTCCACTGGTTTTTGACCATTGCCCCGTTCCAACTGCAATGGCATTGGCGGCTAAAATTGCACTATCAGATTCACAAATCGTCTGATCAGGTCCGGCATTAGGAATTGTTAAATCTGCAGTCACCGTAATTTGAACCGAGTCTGTTGTAGACGGACAAAGCGCTCCATTGCTAACGGTCCAGCTAAAAACATATACCCCTCCTGTTTGTGTCAGATTGCTAACCGTTGTAGTAGGCATAATATCAGAACTAAATACCGCTGTAGTTGGTCCGGAAACCTGAGCCCATTTTCCCACTCCTGCCAGTGGTGGAATTGCCGTTAGATCTGTCACAGATCCACAAATACTTTTATCCCCACCCGCAATGGCCTGTGAAGGCGGTTCTGAATTCTCAATCCTAATTTGATCCGACTCACTACAGGTTCCTGAACTAACGGTCCAGTTAAACACATAAAAGCCATAACCCGGATTTATAAACATCGTATTAGGATCGGTATCGTTTACAAAAGATCCCGTTCCCGGGCCAAATAATAGGGTCCATTTTCCTGTTGTTCCGGGATCAGGTGTCGAAGCTGCCAGCTGAAATCCTCCTGCACCTACATCACAAAATTCCTGATCAGGCCCCGCATTTGGAGGTGTTGTAATCTGACCGTTTACCGTTACCTGAATATCATCTGACGTTTCAGGACAAAGGCCTTGTGCCGCAATAGTATATCGAAATACATAAACACCCGGTATTAAATTAGTTACTGCCGCGCTATTGTTACTGGTTGTTGTAATGGTTGGAGCTCCTGCTCCTCCGGAAACATAAGTCCAGGTTCCTGTACTGTTGGGATTACCCGTTAAATATAAAGGTCCCTCTAAGCAGGTGGCATAATCAGACCCCGCAGCTGCAACTTCCGTTACTTTTACAGTCATCTGATCTTGGTTTGTCGAACAATTTATTCCTGTAGAGGTTGTCCATTCTAAAATATATTCTCCCGTTATAAGTCCGGATAAAGTTGAATTAGCCGCTCTAGCATCTGAAAACACAGGCGAATTGGGTCCGCTGACTAACGACCAGATTCCATTGCCAATCACCGGAGGAGTTGCCCCGAGCGTAACCGAATTTTGATTACAAACCGTTTGATCAGGTCCTGCGATTGCCGGTGAAGGACCTTCATCAACATTAAGCTGTACCGTAGCTGATGTACTCGCACAGAATCCTCTTGAGATGGTCCATTTGAACACCCAAGAACCTGAAGTTAGTCCCGTGATTGTAGTAGTGGGACTAGTCGGATTTGTAATAACAGGTCCGTCTCCTCCACTAACCAATTCCCATAGGCCGCTTTCTCCGGAAGCTGGTGCATTTGCCGTTACTGTTGTATTATTCGCACATAGTCTTTGACCAGGACCTGCCTGAGCTACAGTAATATCTGGTGCTATAGTTATACCTACACTATCTTCACCATCAGTACAGCCCACATTACTAACGGTCCATTTGAAAGTATAATCTCCGTCACTTAATCCTGTTACCGTAGTATTATATTGCGTTGGATTTGTAATGGTTACTGATGTTCCTGCGGTCTGAGTCCAAATACCGGTTCCGGGAGCAGGATCATTTCCCTTTAAGGTAATCGTGCTGGTACCGGTTGGAAAACATTGAGCAGCTCCTGCATCGGCATCCGCTCCTTCTGTTCCATTGGTAACAACATCAACTGTATCTGCCGACGTACCGCAGCCGTTTGCAATAGTCCAGGTAAAAGTATACGTTGTATTGGCAGCCAATCCGCTTACTTTGGTATTTGGATCACCCGGATCGCTAATAATTACACCGGCACTGGGAGAAACTGTCCAGGTACCATTTTCGCTGTTCTGTATAGCATTTCCCTGTAGTTGAACTTTTGCCCCGAAACAAACTGCCTGATCAGGTCCCGCATTAGCAGCTGTAGGGGCAACACTGGATACCAAAACCTCAGAAGTGCTTTGAGATACCTCACAAGCTTCTCCACCGGAAATGGTCCATCTAAATTTATATGCCCCGTTAATTAAGGGAGATACTGTTGTAGTGGGGCTATTGACATCAGAAAAAGTCACACTGCTAGGGCCCGAAATCTGTGACCATTTTCCTTTCCCCCGAACGACCAGATTTCCTGCCAATGTTCCGGAAGTTGAATTACAAGGTACTATCTGCATCGTTCCAGCACTCGAAGTGGTAGGAGTTGCAGATACCACCAATGTCACATTATCATTAACAGTTTCACACTGACTCCCCTGATTTGGCGCTTTAATTAACCGAACAACATAAGTTCCTGAAAAAGTCAATTGACTAATCGTAAGACTGTTTCCTGAAAAATTCACCGGAGGTGTCGGGAACGAAGGATAGGGCGGATTCAGAATGGGGTTGATACTTGGGCCTGATACGATCTGCCAGCTCATTTGCCCATTACCTGCAAAAGTTACCGGAATTGTTGCCTCAGACTCATTACAGCCCAGAACCTGATCCGGACCTCCTGAAATGGATATTATATCTTCTAAGACGACGACATAGTTAGCCGTCGTCACGCAATTTGTTACACTATTAGTCAGGGTGTACAAAAAAGTATAGGTTCCTAATGTGGTCATTCCTGACACTGCTGTGGAAGGGGAAGTCGGATTTTGAATTACAGCTGTCGGACCTCCGGTTTGTGTCCACTGCACACTTTCATTTACGTATCGGGGTATTGTTCCCTGAAGGATTGTTGAGGTTCGGCCATCACAAAAATAAGCGGTTGAACCACTCACATTGGTAACATCTGCTGTTGGAGGCGGAACCACTACTGTTACTTCATCCATTCCATTGGCACAGGTTCCGGCAACAGTCCATCTAAAAACATAAGTACCTTCAAGCAGACCTGTTACGGTTGTATTGTTTTGATTGGCATTCGTAAAAGTTGGAATACCAGGTCCTGAAACAACTGTCCAGGTACCTTGCTGCTGTCCTGGTGTGCTTCCGCCAAAACTCCCATTAAGAGTAACGGTCTGAGTTGCAGAATAACAGTTTGAAAGCGTGATATCAGCTCCTGCGGTAACAGGCATTCTTCCGCCCAAGCTTGAAATAACTACGTCATCCGTTGAAGTACAGGATGCATTTGTTATCGTCCATCTTAAAGTGGTCGAACCGGAACTATTTCCGGAAACCGAAATGGTACTAGTGGGAGAATTTGGATTGTTGATTGTAACTCCGGCATTATTATTTCCTACAATACTCCAGGTTCCTGTTTCTGTTCCTCCAACTGTATTTCCGGTAAGTGGATATGTCCCCTGACAATAGGTTTGATCTGGTCCTGCATTTGCACGTGTAAGTGGCGAAACCGTCACTACAACATCATCAAATATGGTTGAATCGTCGCCACATTTAGCCGTTAATCTAAAAGTATAACTATTTCCTGGAATCGCTCCCTTAATTAAGGTTTGCAATGCGTTCGGATCATCGATTTGTACCGCTGGCCCTCCTATCTGACTCCATTTCGGAGCATCCATAAAATTAGTCCCCGGTGCCGTATTGGCTGTCCCCAGTAAATAAAACTGATCCGGCGGTAAAGCTGTTGCTCCACCCGGACAAATTGTTCTGTCTGCATTTGCATTTACAGTACAATTCTGTGAAAAAGTATAAACGGGAAGTACAAATAAAAAAAAGAAAAGCGTTTTATTTAGTCCTTTATGTAATTTATCAGAGTAATTTAATTTCATAAATTTAAATTTTTGAATTAAAAACAAAGAAATAACAGTAAAAACATTGGGGCGGCTTAACACAAATTTAATAAAAAAAAGCTTATCTCCTTAATAAACGCATTGATTATTAGATAGTTACAGAATCGAAACAATTTAAAGTCGTACTTTACTGATTATCAATAAGTTACAAGTATAGAGGGGTTTTATTTGTATAAAAAAACGAAATAAGAACTCCTAAAATCATTAAAAAAACAAAAAAACAAGACAAACTACATCCTGTTTTTAGTTTTATTCAAGAAAGAGAATATTGCGTTTTAAGCCATCAAATTTGGTTCTTTTGATAGGAGAATTTTTAAAAACTAACCGAAAAGTCTCTTCGGTAATTTCGATCCAATCCTTTTTAGAAAAAGAAAGCAGTTCCGGATTGGGATTGAATAAAGGTTCGGAATGCGGCTTTGAGAACCGATTCCACGGACAAACATCCTGACAGGTATCACAGCCAAACATCCATTCATCAAACTTTCCCTTCATTTCATGAGGTATGTTTTCTTTGAGTTCGATCGTGTAATACGAGATACATTTACTGCCGTCGACTACATGAGGAGCCACTATTGCCTGTGTGGGACAGGCATCAATACAGGCGGTACACGACCCGCAATGATCTGTTGTAGCGTGGTCGTACTCTAAATCTAAATCCAGAATAAGTTCGGCTATGAAATAAAAAGATCCTACTTTTTGAGTCAGCAGGTTACCGCTTTTACCAATCCAGCCCAGTCCGCTTTTTGCTGCCCAGGCCCGATCTAAAACGGGTGCCGAATCTACAAAAGCACGGCCTGATACTTCTCCTATATTCTCCTGAATCGAGTGTAAAAATTCTTTTAATTTTTCTTTAATCACAAAATGATAATCCTGACCGTAGGCATATTTCGAAATTTTAAAACTTTCGTCGGTCTGAGTTTCTGTTGGGTAGTAATTTAGTAAAAGCGACACTACACTCTTAGCATCATCTACTAATAAAGTAGGATCCAGACGTTTGTCAAAATAGTTCTCCATATACCCCATCTGCCCATGATGGTTGTTGTTTAACCATTTTTCAAGACGCGGCGCCTCCTCTTCCAGAAATCCTGCTTTGGATATTCCACAAGAAAGAAAACCAAGCCTTTTGGCTTCAGCTTTTATGAATTTTGAATAGGTCTCTTTAGAATTGATTGTCATCTTTTAGAGAATAAAACTTCTATTCCAACAGGTTTTAAAGTAATTAACGGATTGAATTGAACCGTATCAGTCTCCGATTTAATTACATATTTTTTCACAATATGAGCCACAGTAAGGCACATTTCATAGATCGCAAATCCCGCTCCGATACACATTCTTGGTCCGGCTCCGAAAGGATAAAAATATTGCATCGAGTGTTTCTTTTGTTCCCCAAGAAAACGCTCAGGAATAAACTCTTCGGGATTTTCCCAGTATTTAGGATTTCGATGCAACTCATAAAAAGAAACTCCAATTAGTGTTCCTTTTTTTAAATGATACGGTCCTATAGTATCGTCTTCAACATTTTGCCGGTCTGTAATCCAGGCTGGCGGATACAGGCGCATCGCTTCATTGATAACGGCATTCAAATAGGTCATCTTCTGCAATTGTTCTACTACATTCTCTGTTTGTGCTTCGATTTCCAGAATTTCATCCAATACTTTCTGCTGTATCTCCGGATTTCTTCCCAAAAGATATAGTGTAAAAGTTAAAGCGTTGGCACTGGTTTCATGTCCGGCAATAAAAAGAATCTTAATTTCATCGATCAGTTGTTTGACCGACATTCCTTCACCGGTATCTTCGTAACGGGTTTCTAAAAGCAGCTGAAGCAAATCGTTTACGGGCTCTCCCGAAGTGGTTCGCTCGTCGATAATTTCCTGAATGATTCGGTTGTTTTCTTCGGCCAGTTCCAAATGTTTTGCCACCTGACCACTCACCGAAAACCACCATGCTTTATGGGGAAGCCGAATTTCTTTGATCAAAAAATGCTGAACTTCTTCGATGATGTATTTGATACGATTTAATTTCTCTTCCGAAATCGAAAGGTGAAACAGTGATTTCGCCACTACATTAAATGCGAGCTCACTCATAACAGGAAAGAGGTCAATGCACTTTTCTTCCTCCAATTCCTTTAATTCTGAAACGATTGTCTCGTTCATATTCTCAACCAGCTGATTCATCTTCTGTTTATGAAACGCGGGCTGAATGAGTCGTCTTTGTTTCAGCCAAAAATCACCGTCAACGGTCAAAAGTCCTTTTCCTAAGTATTTTGAAAGATAAACGGACTGAAATTTAGATTTGTGATAGTTCTTTTGATTTTTCTGTAGAATATGCTGGGCAATCTCATTATCGCGCGATAAAATCAAGTGTTTCGAACGTCCTATCTGAAGCGAAAAAGAATCCCCAAACTGATCAAAATATCTTTTATGATAAGGAATAGGGTTTCTACGCACTCCTTCGGCATCTAAAAAGAACCTTACGATCGAAAGCTTATTCGGGTACTTGTATTTTTTATTTTCAGACATGCTTAACAGGATTAAAACAATCCGCCCTGAATGTTGGTATTTATTTTTCCTAAGTGTTTGTAGGCCTTATCCGTAACCTCACGTCCGCGTGGTGTACGCATAATAAAACCTTCCTGAATCAAAAAGGGTTCGTAAACTTCTTCAATGGTTTCACTGCTTTCTGATACAGCAGTTGCCAAAGTCGAAAGTCCTACGGGGCCACCTTTGAATTTGTTAATAATGGTCAGTAAAATTTTATTATCCATTTCATCCAATCCATGCGCGTCTACATTTAGTGCTTTTAAGGCATAACGTGCAATTTCGATATCGATGGTTCCATTTCCTTTAATCTGTGCAAAATCGCGAACTCTTCTCAGCAATGCATTGGCAATACGAGGTGTTCCACGGCTTCTACCGGCTATTTCGATAGCGGCATCCAATGAAATTGGCATTTTAAGTATAGAAGAACTTCTTTCTACAATGGTGGTCAAAAGTTCAGTAGTATAGTATTGCAAACGGGAGGAGATTCCAAAACGAGCTCTCATCGGGGCTGTCAATAATCCGGAACGCGTTGTAGCTCCTATCAGCGTAAAAGGATTCAGATTGATTTGTACCGTTCTGGCATTTGGTCCGGATTCAATCATAATATCGATTTTGAAATCCTCCATAGCCGAATACAAATATTCTTCGACAATAGGACTCAAACGGTGAATCTCATCAATGAATAAAACGTCTCTTTCGTCAAGATTGGTCAATAAACCTGCCAAATCTCCCGGTTTGTCCAAAACAGGCCCTGAAGTAATTTTGATCCCCACTTCAAGCTCATTGGCCAAAATGTTCGCCAAAGTAGTTTTACCCAATCCCGGAGGTCCGTGAAAAAGAGCGTGATCAAGTGCTTCACCACGCTGATTAGCGGCAGCAACGAAAATCTTTAGGTTCTCTAAAACCTGATCTTGTCCTGCAAAATCATCAAATGACAGTGGACGCAATCTTTTTTCAAGATCTAATTCTTCCGGATTGTACCCTTTTGTAGTGGGATCTAAGTTTTCATTCATTTTACAAAGATAGACAAAGAAATTAGTTTGTAAAACAGTTACATTTCAAATTCGAAGTTTCAGGTTTCAGCTTTCAGGTTTCAAGTTTCAAGTTTCAGGTTTCAGGTTTCAGGTTTCAAGTTTCAGGTTTCAAGTTTCAAGTTTCAGGTTTCAGGTTTCAGGTTTCAGGTTTCAAGTTTCAGGTTTCAAGTTTCAGGTTTCAAGTTTCAAGTTTCAGGTTTCAAGTTTTAGGTTTTAGGTTTCAGGTTTCAAGTTCTAAATCATTCCTTTGCCGGACTAATGACGAACACCTCTTCGTTATCCGCCATTTGAATTCCGATACTCTTTTTAGGAAATGTTTTTTAAGAAATCCAGGAGCTTTACTTCCCTCTTAATGATTCTTACCAACATAACTCCAAAAAACAGTAAAAAACCAAATCCGCTAACAAGGATATAGAGATAAAACCCTTTGGACAAATTTTCTTTAAAAACGGGTAAAAGCAAGGTAAAGCCGGCAACATAAGTCATATAAATTATGGGCGTAAAAATGTAATGGATTTTTTTTCTCCATTGATAAAAGTGTTGAGCCTGCTTGCTGTATTCGATTAAAGGAACGTCTGTTTTTAAATTCTCGAATTTTCTTGCGCTCCTCCACTCCAGAGCGATGCGGACCACCAACATGGTAATCATAATTCCCAATCCGAAACTGAATACAGTTTGTTTATAGGCTCCCACCCAAATGTAATAGACGATCAGTATGATTGCCGTCAGACTCAGAATTATTCTAGTCCAAAGATGATTGCGTTTTATTTTTTTAGTATGTGCTTCTGCCTTTTCAATGACATCGTTGGCGGCTGGTTTTATATTGGATACTGCTTGCTGATCCCAAATGTTTTGTAAATCTTCAAATGTTTTCATTTTGTACACATTGCGTTAAACTTTTTTTAATTCGATGGATTCTAACCCGAAGTGTTTCTTCAGTGATTCCGATTACTTCTGATATTTCGGGATATTCGATACCATCTAAGATCATCAGAATGATCATTTTATTGGTTTCTTCGAGCTTTTGTATGCACTGATACATTTGCTGAAGCTGTTCTTCTTTTTCATCCGAATACGTTTCCGAAGCAACCTTAGGCAGTATATCTGTTCTGATTTCTTTTCGCGTAGATGATTTTCGTAAAAAAAGAAGACAGGTATTAACGGTGATCCTGTAAATCCAGGTACTGATACTCGATTCATTCCGAAAGGTATCTAAATGCTCCCAAACCTTGATGAAAACTTCCTGAGCTGCATCAGAAGCTAATGCAATATCTCCACAAAAATAACCTTTGCACAAACGAAACACTTTATTGTAATGTTTGTTATATATCTCGTTAAATTGTTCTTTTTTATTCACCTTAACGTATTTCTGATTTTACTTTTTCCATGAACCACTCCGGTTGATCGTACATTACAAAATGTGCCGAATTTGCTGCATAATAAATTTTCACCGATGGCAGATTTTCATACTGCGCTTTATAGGTGTTTTGTACGGTAGCAAGATCGGGATTTGTGGCCGCTAAAATTACTACCGGAATTTTAATTTGGGCAATTTCTTTACGTAAATCTAAATTAAGCATATCGATATAACCGTATACATAGGTTTTCCTGTCGGCCGCATTCATCCATTCGTTGATTGTTTTTTGCTTTTCTTTGTTCAGACACATATAAGAAGTCGTCTGGGAATTCATCGCATTGAAAGCCTTTTGGTCCATAGCCAGCATCATTTTGCTTTGTGGATTGTCATAAGGAATAACTTCTCCTTTGTAATTAGGAATCATTAGTGCTGCACTTGCCGGTAAAGCATCAACGATGATTACTTTTTTGAACAAATTCGTTTCTTCGGCTGCCAGCCACAAACTTAGAGTTCCTCCCAAACTGTGACCCATTAATGTGGCTTTCTTTAGTTTCTTCGTTTTGACATAAGAGACAACCTGGTTTTTTATTGTAGACAACCAAGGGCCTTCAATTGGAGGAACATTTCCAAACCCGGCAAAAGTAAAAATATGGCATTCGTAATTTTTAGAAAGTTCGGCTACGGTTTCGTTCCACACTTCTCCTGTACAGCCAAAACCCGGAAATAATAAAACAGGTGCTCCTTTTCCTTTTACATCAACCTTAAAAGCGGTTTGCGAAAAAACAGATTTTGAAATAAGAAGCATCAATGCGATCAGTAAAATTGATTTAGTTTTCATAATGTTATTTTTTAAAGTTTCTCTTTTGATGCAGTGCTATGCTATTTGTTACCTCAAAAAATACTTTTTTTTAAAATAAATTATAAACCCTTAATCTGCGGCACTTCACGCGTGCTTTTGTTCCGCAAAAAACTGAATAATCCAGCTACTTTAATTATTTAATCTCTTTCAGAATACTCTCGGCTATTTTATTATAGTCATTGTTGTAGTGATGTGACCCGGGCAAAGCAATAGTTTTGATTCCGGCTGCTGAGAAACGATTGCGGGTTGCAACGTCTTCTTCATCTCCGAAAAAACAAATTGGATCATAGGACTTGATTTTTTTTATTTCGGAAATCACATCAAAAGTGTCCTTCGAACTTTCCATACTCAGCATGTCTGCAATATGAATTTCAAAATCAGCTTTTACATCCGGAGACAACAAATACAATCCTTTTAATTTTTCTTTTAGGGGTTCCGGAAAATTACCTGCTACAAACGGAATTACAGAAGCACCAAACGAATAACCGGCAAGTATAAATGTTTTTCGATTCCATTGCTGTAAATAATGTTCAACTGCTTTGGCTATTGCATTCGAAGTCTCGGCAGGAGTTTTGGCATTCCAAAAATATTTCTGGGAATCCAATCCTATTACGGCAATTCCTTTCTCTGCCAATGCTTCACCAACAGATTGATCAAAACTAGTCCATCCCCCATCACCTGAAATTAAAAAAGCGACCGGCAAAGATTCCTCTTTACTTTTTGTTGGAATTAAGATTAAAGGCATTTCAAAAGGCAAAGGTGCAAGGTGCTGTTCTTTCAGCAAAAGGTTTTGTTCTGATTTCTGCTGATTATAATTCGGGGTATTCAAAATCTCCCTGAAGGCAGCTGTAAATTGAGGCAGCCAGTTTTTAGTAACAGAAAAACCATGTCCCACTTTGGGCAGTGTGATTAGTTTTCCCTGCTTCATGCCTTCCATGTATTTTTGGGTGTCGGCATAATTACAAACCTGATCGGTGATTCCTTGCAAGACGATAAAAGGAGCCGATAATTTTTCGGTTTTTTCCAGAAAATAAGCTTTTCCTTCTTTCAAAACATGTGAAGTCAGTCCGGAACCATCGCATAAAGTCCTGTCGGTTTCTATATCGGGACAAAACCCTAAAGCAATGGCTCCGCCAAAAGTATTCGCGGGAGCCTGAGCCAGCATACCATAGATCAGGGTTGCTCCCGAAGAATATCCGGCCAATATTGGCTTTAGATATTGCTTCATCTTTATCTTTTTTTGCAGCATCAGACTAAGCTCTTCAAAGTCTCCGGCAGGATAATAACATTTGGATTTTTCTTTTTTGATTTCCTTAAAATAATACTGAATATCAATCCCCGCAACCACAGCTCCCTGGTCGACAATATTTTTAGCCATATCGACGACACCGCTGTTCCATCCGCCATCACCTGACACAAACAAAACAACCGCTGTTGGTGTTGTTTTAGGTTTGTATATCATAATTTTTCCAAATGCTCCAACCCTTAAAGTATCTGTTGTTACGGCATAAACATTAGTCCCAAAAATAAAAACCGACAGAAGAAGTGTTACGACTTTGTTCATCTTGATTGTTTTTTAACATTACGAAATCTTAAACTATAAACCTGTTGGGAAAAATTGATTTAACACATAGAAACATAGTCTTTGCATCCCTAAAAAAGGCGTTTCACTTTATTTAAATACACAAAGTATTTACTATGTGAGAGAAATTTGTTTCTTTTTGTATTCCTTTCCAGTTTAAAAATCTATGTTTCTATGTGTTTAACTAAAAATTTAGTAATTACGCCCAACGAGTTAAACTGGAATTTTCCTATTATACATTATGACTGAAATTGCAATAAAATAAACATACAGATTGAGCAGAAAAAGCCTTTGCCATAATCCTCTGCATGAAGCAATTAAATCACCTGCCTCAGAAGGAAAACGAATCCCAAAGCACAACAGCGTAATACTGCCAATGATAAAAACAATCCATGAAAAACAGTAAAACGGTGAATTGTCTTCTTTTGAAATCACGCTGCACATTACTAAAGGCAGCAATACTGCAGCAATAATTCCGATACCCCCTGCAATATCATGCAAAAGAAACGAGAATGTCCTTTTACCGTTTATGCTATCCGCTTTAAACAAACCGGAGCCTATCCCTTCTCCTAATCCATACATCACAATCAACAAAGAAGCAAGTTTTACATATCTCCCATCTTTCTCAAAGGCTTTTCTGAAAAAGACTCCAAAAAAAACAAATACGATTCCAATTAAAATCCACCAGGCAGAAATTAATTTAGATACCGGACTAATAGTGGCTCCCAACGAACTAATGGTGTTCTGCAGCTGACTATACCCCTGATAATACTTTCCTAAGACAAACAGTACTATACAATCTGAAATACAGGCAATTATACACATTACTGCTGCTGCTCTAACCCAATTGAATGGTACTGTTTTCCCGGTCTTCATCTTCTCCATTATGGTTTTACGACTTTATTTAAAACTAGCGGAGCCTGCAGCAAATCATAATCATGCGTATACACTAAGTATTTATTGTACCAAACCGGAGAAAATTTTTCCTTAAAATCACGCAATCCTTTATAATGTGAAAAATACTTAATTCTTTCATAAGCAAACTTCATTGACTTTTCCGGAAAAGTGTCCGGGTCTTCAATTCCACTCATCGCAGCTAATCCTAAATTGACTGACGTACAGCCCTGAGTTTTCAAATAAGCAAAAAGTTCTAAAAGGATAAAATCGATGATGCCATTCGGCGCATCATTGGTTTTCCGAATCAAATCGTAGGTTCCTTCTCCTTTAGCATAATCCGGAATCACATTTAAAAAAGCCACAATTTTCTCTTCTGCATTTTCAACTGTTATGATGGTTTGCTGTTTGAGTTCTTCCCAATCAAATTTACCTTGCGAAAAAACGATTTCAGTTCTTCCGGTACCTGCAAGCCATTCATCACTTACCGCTTTAACTTTTTGCAGCAATCCGTCTTTAACCGGTGCGGTATGAATGGTAGTCTTAAACCCCTTTTCTTTGACTTTGCTTATCGCATTACGCAATGATTTTTTAGCCCCTCCTTCCATAGTAAATACCGATAAATCTACGACAGCTTCCTGTCCTATAAACAAATTCTTTTTGTGTAGTGAGGCAAAGAGTTCTAAATTTTCTTCGGGTACACGATAATAAATACTTCGCAAGCCATTCTCGTAACAATACGAGTCAAACTCGACAATACACTGTTTAAATTCATCCTCCGATGCTGCGACGGGGTTTTCTAAAACCACCGCAAAACTATCCCCCACACGATAAGCTAAAAAAGACTTTTTACTTGTCGCTAAAAAAATATTTTTATCGTCATACGTTTTAAAATAATCCAAAGCAGAAGTTCCATAAAGAGTCAGAAGATCTTTAGCAGATAAAAAATCATCTTCTACTGCCTCTTTCTTTATGGTGTAGGGACGAATTAAGGCAAAGATCAAAAAGCCAATGGATAAAAAACCACTAATGTTGATGGAAAGTAAAAAGCGCCTTGCAAATCTGTCGAGGGGAACCAAATCAGAGCTCCCCACCAAAAAGTAATTCTGAAATCCATATCTAATAGATTGCTGCCAATGAAAATCGATACCAAAATGTTTCTTATCCAAAAAATAGAATCCCAGAATGCTGTATATTAAAACAGCTGCCATAGTAATTAAAACTGTTTTTAATCCGATACTCTGCAAGTGCGAATTGCTCTTGATATAATATTCTTTTCTGGTAATAATTAAACTGATAAAAACAATCAAAGCGATTACTGCTTCTTCATAATCAATGGCCTTTGTGAGGTGTCCGATCACAGAAATACCGCTTAAGAAAATGGCAGACCACCAGGCATTTCGCAAACCTTTGAGCATAAATGTCGCATTTACCAACATGAATAAACCCGCAGTTATCACAAAATCATTTGATGCTTTAATAGCCGAGACAGGAATAATGTTTCTGAGAATGTGCAGTCGTTCTGAAATAGCCGGAGTTAATACAGACACTATATTTATTAACCCCAGAACAAAAAGTAAAAACGATGGCACCACCCGCATCAATAAGGTATTCGCATGAAACAAAAAAACTAGTGCCCCTGCAACTAATGGAATCCAAAATTCGAAGAAACGATACAAAAAAGTGATGGCAATAGCACTAACATTATCAAACCCGAATTGTATTAATATAAAACTCATCGAGATTTCTATAGCCCCTAACCCTCTCAAAAAAGGAGAAACGATTAAAAAAACAACCGAAACAATGTATCCTATTACAGCGGCAGGCAACGACGGTTCAAACCCCAAAGCAATCATCGCAATATACAAATGAGCTATTCCGGCAAACTCGATGAGTACGGAATACAAAACAACTTGCAGAAATTTCTTTTTTAAGATTCTGTTTTGTTGCAAATCATCTAAAAAGACAACTGCAGAAGGAAGAAGTTTTATAACGAGACGGTACAGAGACCCTTTTTTTAATATCGAATCATAAATCAGAAAAACAAACAAAGCTAAGATCACAACCGCTCCCAGGGCATATCCTACACCAGACCCCGCAGTTCCCTCAAATAAAGAGTAAATTAACGCCGGTATTGCCACAATAATAACCGAGAGTATCCCGACAAAACCATAAACTACAGAAGCAAAATGAATTTGAGTTGGTTTTACACCGCTCTTTTCAATGGATTTTGTAAAAAAAGCTAAAGAAGAAATTCCTCCCGCCGGCAAAAAAACGCTTACAAAATTTCGCTTGAGAAATAAAACAATGGCCTGTTTAAAAGAGATCCCACTTTGAACAGCTTTAAAAGAAGCAAAATACATTAACGCCTGAAGAGATACATACAAGAAAGCAAGAGCAATTCCGCACGAAACCCAAAAAAAGCTGGCATTGGTAATTACAGTATTAACTTCTACTAATTCCGAACGTTCGTGTTTGATAAACCAGATTCCGATTCCAATAAAAAAAATAGTAAATACAAACTGTCTGATAATTTTATCATTCTCACGTAAAAAAGAGACTCCCTTTCTGTCTTTAAAAAAACTAAAAATGCTATTGGAAATCACTTGTGTCTTCATATTACAGCGATTAATTTACTTATGAAAAATGAAACCTGTTTCTATATAAATATACAATAATTATCTATCTATCAATCATTTAACCTGCTATTTTTCTCACTTTTACAAACCATGAAAAGCTAAGGCTAATTATGACTACAGCTAATTAACTTTTTCGGATCAAGAACAAAAGTTGGTAAAAAGGACTGAAAGCCAGAAAAGCGCGAGCATAGTGCAAAGCGCTACAACTTCGATTAAGGTGTAGAATTATCCTGAAAGGGCAAAAGCAATTTTCAACTCCAACAAATCCCAATAAAAAAAGCATTCTTAGAGAATCAAGTACTAAATATACCGGATGCTTTTCTTTGCGGACAGGCTTTTGCCCTTTCAGGGCGTAACCTACAATTGCCATCATCATTCATAGTACTACGCACGATGCTTTTGCCATAGTTCCTTCACAGCAAATCCAAATTTCAATAGTGCTCCTGTCACAATTGAAATTTGGATTCAAATCTTTTCCTACGCAAATCAAATAATCAGATTTGCATTCTATGCGGCTTACAAAAACAAAAAAGACTGTCTTCTCAGACAGTCTTTTAAAATATTTTTAGTGGTGTAGAACTTCTTCACCTTCTTTCATCGGTACATTTTGCGGTACAAAATCTACATCGTGATTCGGGTTACTGTAGTCATACGGCCAACGGTATACGTGAGGAATTTCACCTGGCCAGTTACCGTGGATATGTTCTACAGGAGTAGTCCACTCTAATGTTGTTGATTTCCATGGATTCTGAACTGCTTTCTTACCGTAGAAAATACTAACGAAGAAGTTGTATAAGAATACTAATTGGAACGCACCTCCTACAAGAGCAAATGTTGTAATTAAAACATTCACATTTTGTAAATCATCAAATAATGGGAAGTTTGTGTTTGTATAGTAACGTCTTGGTAAACCAGCTAATCCGATAAAGTGCATTGGAAAGAATACTCCGTAAGCACAAACTGCTGTGATCCAAAAGTGAATGTAACCTAAATTTTTATTCAACATTCTTCCGTACATTTTAGGGAACCAGTGGTAAATACCAGCAAACATTCCATAAAGTGCAGAAATACCCATTACTAAGTGAAAGTGAGCAATTACGAAGTAAGTATCGTGAACGTTAATATCCAGCGTACTATCTCCTAAAATGATTCCTGTTAAACCTCCAGTGATGAAAGTAGAAACCATTCCGATAGAGAATAACATTGCAGGGTTGAATTGTAAGTTACCTTTCCATAAAGTTGTGATCCAGTTGAACGCTTTTACAGCAGATGGAATTGCAATCAATAAAGTAGTAAAGGTAAATACAGATCCTAAGAAAGGATTCATACCTGAAATAAACATATGGTGACCCCAAACAATTGTAGATAAGAATGCAATTGCAAGAACTGACATAATCATCGCTCTGTAACCAAAGATAGGTTTACGAGAGTTTGTAGCCATAATTTCAGAAACAAGACCCATCGCTGGTAAGATTACGATGTAAACCTCAGGGTGTCCTAAAAACCAGAATAAGTGTTCGAACAATACTGGAGAACCACCTTGGTAGTGTAAAACCTCTCCGGCAATATAGATATCAGATAAGAAGAATGAAGTACCAAAACTTCTGTCAAAGATCAATAATAAAGCAGCTGACAATAATACAGGGAACGAAATAACACCAATGATAGCTGTTACGAAAAATGTCCAGATAGTTAATGGAAGTCTTGTCATAGACATTCCTTTTGTTCTAAGGTTGATAACCGTTACAATGTAGTTCAAAGATCCCATTAAAGAAGATGCGATAAAGATAGCCATTGAAACTAACCATAAAGTCATACCTGTTCCAGAACCTGGGATTGCTTGTGGTAAAGCACTTAATGGTGGGTAAATTGTCCAACCTGCAGATGCTGGTCCAGCTTCAACAAATAAGGAACATAACATTACTACAGCAGATAAGAAGAACAACCAGTATGAAATCATATTCATAAATCCGGAAGCCATATCTCGCGCTCCAATTTGAAGTGGAATCAATAAGTTACTAAAGGTTCCGCTCAAACCGGCCGTCAGTACAAAGAATACCATGATGGTACCGTGAATGGTAACCAAAGCCAGATAAATATCATTTGCCATTACACCATCAGGTGCAAATTTATCTCCTAATAAAACATTAAAAATTTTAAAAGACTCTTCTGGCCAAGCCAATTGCATTCTGAAAAGCAACGACATTGCAATACCAATTACTCCCATTACAATACCTGTAAGTAAGTATTGCTTAGCAATCATTTTGTGATCAATACTAAAGATGTATTTAGTAATGAAGGTGTCTTTATGATGATGTTCGTGCTCGTGATCGTGTCCGTGATCGTGACCGTGCGCTTCTGCTGACATATATGTGTACTTTAAATTTTCTTAATAAATATTATTTCATAGCCACTTTAGCTACAACTGCTTTAACCGTATCAATAACTGCTTTCACAGTATCTTTAGCAGTACTATCAGTGCTCGCTTTTGCTTCTTCACCAGCCTTTTTTTCAGCATCTGCAGCAGCAGCGGCTTTAATATCCTGAGCTAATGTAGTTTTTTCGCTTAACCATTTTTTATAATCTTCCGGAGTATCCACAACTACTTTCATTTGCATGTTGTAGTGAGAAGATCCACAGATTTTATTACATAATAATAAATAGTCAAATGTATAAGGATCTAAAGCTGTTCCACCTTTAGCCACTAACTCAACGCTTTTTTCAGCTCTAAGTTTATTGATGTGTGCAACTTTCTCCACCATAAAAGGTAACTCTCTGTATTCAGAAGTAGTGTACGTTGGAATAAAAGCAAATTCAGTAACCATACCCGGAACACAGTTCATCTGCGCTCTAAAGTGAGGCATGTAAGCCGAGTGCAATACGTCTTGAGAACGCATTTTGAAATGTACTTTTTTACCTTTTGGAATATGCAATTCAGTAACTACAATATCATCCTGAGCATTAGGATCAGACATGTCAACTCCTAAAGTATTAACACCTTCGATTAAACGAACGTTTGCTTTTCCTAAAACATTGTCCTGACCAGCATATCTTGCTGTCCATTTAAATTGTTGAGCGTATAATTCAATTTCGATTACATCCTCGTCTTTATCAACAAACATAATGTTGTTCCAAGCGTATAATCCGTAAAGAATTAAACAAGCCAAAACTACAGATGGAATAATACTCCAAATTGCTTCTAATTTATTACTATCAGCAAAGAATAAAGCTTTTTTATCTTTATGTCCTCTGTTTTTAAAAGAGAACCAGTATAATAAACCTTGTGTAATAAACTGAACTACAAAAATTAAAACCCAGGTAATATTCATTAAATTATCTACCAAAAGTCCGTGCTCTGAAGCCGGAGTGTGAAGTGCTAAACCACCCCATTTTAGTAAACCGTAAATCGTAAAGATATAAATGAAAGCCAAAAAGCCAAACATAACATACCCCTGAACATTATTATCATTATCAGATGCTACTTGCGAATCGTCCGAAGAAGAGGATCCCACCTGCGTAAGATCGAATATCTTGGTCAATTGCCACAATGCAACTGCTAATAAAACTAAAACTATAATTACCAACAAACTTGTCATCTGTTTACTTCTTTAAATATTAATAATGAAAATGTTTACTTTCTTCAATGAAAGGATTTCTTTTTGCTAACAAAGGAGCTTTAGTTAATGCAGTAAATACGACAAAAATAAACAAACCTAAGAAGAAAAGAATAGATGCAATTTCAGAAACTCCAATAAACCATTTATCTCCAACTGTACCAGGCATAATCATATTAAAGAAATCAACATAGTGTCCTAACAAGATCACTACACCAGCCATTACGATAACCCAGTTAAGACGTTTGAAGTCTGTATTGATCAATATTAATAATGGGAACAAAAAGTTCATAACTACAGCTCCAAAAAATGGTAAGTTGTATAATTGAATTCTAGTTACGAAATACGTAACCTCTTCAGGAATATTAGCGTACCAGATCAACATGAATTGTGAGAACCATAAGTATGTCCAAAATACACTGATACCAAACATGAATTTAGCTAAATCATGAATATGGCTTGTGTTTACATATTCTAAATATCCTTTAGATTTTAAGTAGATCGTTACTAATGCGATTGTAGTAATACCACTTACAAAGAAAGAAGCAAAAACATACCATCCGAACAATGTACTGAACCAGTGTGGATCAAATGACATAATCCAGTCCCAAGACATAATAGACTCAGATACGATAAAGAAAACTAAGAATCCTGCAGATAACTTAAAGTTCTTTTTGTAGTATAGATCATCTTTAGCTTCGTCCTGAGCCAAACAGTTTTTTCTGGAATAGTGACGGTATAAGTTCCATCCTATTAAAAAGATTGCTGCTCTGATGATCCAAAATGGAAAGTTAAGGTAACCTGCTTTTCCAGCAATGATAGCATCATAATTAGCATGTTTTGGATCTGTAACTCCTTCTCCTAACCAAACGAAAATGTGGTTAAAATGTAATCCGCAAAGTACTAAAATAATAAAGAATATAACAGAACCAGCTGGTAAATAACCTGTGATTCCCTGCATTACTCTAAACAATACCGGAGACCAACCTGCCTGAGCAACTTGTTGAATAGCATAAAATGCTAAAACTCCCATAGAAAGTAGTAAAAAGAAAATACAAGCAACATATAATGCTGACCATGGTTTGTTTTGCAATTGGTGCAATACATGCTCCAAATGTTTTTCATGTTCACCTGCGGCATCAACTTTCGCATGCTCTCCACCTTCGTGTGAGTCATGTGAAACTTTTGCAGCTTCATGAGAAACTGCTGGAGTTTCTGCGTGCGCTGCACCTTTAAGTGAATCATGTGAAGCTTCTGCTGTATCATGTGAAGCTGCCGGAGCTTCTGCATGTGCAGCACCTTCATGTGAAGCTTCTGTAGCTTCATGACCTGCAGTTTCATGAGAAGCTTCCGCAGCTTCACCATGCGCAGCACCATGAGAACCATGAGCATCTGCAGCTAGTATTTTTTCAACTTCTTGAATATCTTTAGGTGCATTTAAAAAACCATACCCAATTCCTAATAGGCCAAGAACCATTAGGACGATAGAAAAAGTTTTTAATTTACTTGAAAATGTATACATATCTATTACGATCAGTTTGTTCAACAATTATAATTGGCTTTTTAGTTTTAGAACATAGTCAGCAACTAACCAACGTTCGTGGGCACTTAATTGATTTGCATGTGAACCCATTGCATTTAAACCATAAGTCTCAACGTGAAAGATACTCCCTTCAGTGATTACTCTGTCTTTGTAGCTAGGTACTCCAAGAAATTTTTCTCTTTCAACCAATTTACCTTTACCGTTTCCAGTTGCACCATGGCAGCTGATACAATAAATTTCAAAAAGTTCTTTTCCTTTTTCAGAACTTTTTTCAGCTTCAGTCAAAGGTGATTTTAAATTTGCTTTCGCTAATTCATAACCAGCAGTTGAATTCTCATACTCATAAGGTTCAAAACCTCTGTTGATAGTTCCTTCTACAGGAAGCTGTCCTTCTTTTCCTCCTTTAAATATTTTTGCTTCTGTATAGGGCTCGTAAGCAACAGATTCATACATATTTGGGAAATACTGATAGTTTGGTGCCGAATTATTGTGGCAAGATGAAACTAAAATAGTTATACCAACTAAAAGTGTTATTTTATATATCCTTTTCATAGCTACAATTAATTCTTTTCGATTACTTTAACTTCAACAGCTCCTGTTCCTTCGAAAAAAGAAACTAATTCTGCTTCGTTATCATTTACAGCAACTTCCATTAAGAAATGGTCGTCTGTTGTTCTTACATCAGGATTTTCAGCTTGTTTGAATGGCCACAATCTACTTCTCATGTAAAAAGTGATTACCATTAAGTGGGCAGCAAAAAATACAGTCATCTCAAACATAATTGGCACAAAAGAAGGCATATTCTGAATGAAACTAAAACTTGGTTTTCCACCAATATCCTGAGGCCAGTCATGAATCATGATATAACTCATCATGAATGTTGCAACAGAAATACCAACACATCCGTATAAAAATGCACAAATTGCTAATCTTGTTGGTGCTAAGCCCATAGCTTTATCCAATCCGTGAACTGGGAATGGAGTAAAAACTTCTTCAATATGATGATGAGCAGCTCTGGTTTTCTTTACTGCATCCATCAAAATATCATCGTCATTATAAATGGCGTATATTACTTTATTACTCATGGTGTGAATCTTTATTTGCTGCTCTTTCTCTAATATAATTATCTCCTGTTCCTTTCAAAATTGTTTTCACCTCCGCCTGAGCAATTACAGGGAATGTTCTGGAGTATAATAAAAACAATACGAAGAAGAAACCAATTGTTCCGATGAAAATTCCAATATCAACGAATGTTGGTGAGAACATTGTCCAAGAAGATGGAAGGTAATCTCTATGTAAAGAAGTAACAATAATTACGAATCTTTCAAACCACATTCCGATGTTTACTACAATCGAAATAATGAAGGAGAACATGATACTTGTTCTTAGTTTTTTGAACCACATGAACTGTGGAGAGAAAACGTTACAAGTCATCATCGACCAATATGCCCACCAGTAAGGTCCGGTAGCTCTGTTTAAGAAAGCATATTGCTCATACTCTACACCTGAATACCAGGCTACGAATAACTCAGTGATGTAAGCAACACCTACGATAGAACCGGTGATCATGATAATGATGTTCATCAATTCGATATGTTGTAGTGTAATGTAAGCTTCAAGATTTGAAACTTTTCTCATAACGATC
The DNA here is from genome assembly GCF_903469665.1 of Flavobacterium sp. UGB4466. GTDB lineage: Bacteria > Bacteroidota > Bacteroidia > Flavobacteriales > Flavobacteriaceae > Flavobacterium > Flavobacterium lipolyticum. Next base: position 33,854 of record NZ_CAGKLC010000023.1, read on the forward strand.
AACAAGGTGTTTACCATCGCAAATCCTGAGAATACCGCTCCTGCAACGAAGTAAGGAGGGAAAATCGTGGTATGCCATCCTGGGATTACAGAAGTAGCAAAGTCCATCGATACAATGGTGTGTACAGAAAGTACAAGTGGAGTAGCTAAACCTGCAAGTACTAAAGATACTTCTTCAAAACGCTGCCAGTCTTTTGCTCTACCGCTCCATCCAAAACTTAGGATAGAATATACTCTTTTATTGAAAGGTGTTATTGCTCTATCACGTAGCATTGCAAAGTCAGGCAATAAACCAGTCCACCAGAAAACTAATGATACCGAAAGATACGTTGAAATTGCAAATACGTCCCAAAGTAATGGCGAGTTAAAGTTTACCCATAAAGATCCAAATTGATTTGGAATAGGTAAAACCCAGTAAGCCAACCATGGACGACCCATGTGAATAATTGGAAATAAACCTGCCTGAACTACTGAGAAGATAGTCATCGCTTCAGCAGAACGGTTAATAGCCATTCTCCAACGCTGACGGAAAAGTAATAATACCGCAGAAATTAATGTTCCGGCGTGACCAATACCAACCCACCAAACGAAGTTCGTGATATCCCAAGCCCAACCAACTGTTTTATTTAATCCCCATGTTCCGATACCTGTAGATACAGTGTAAATTATACAACCTAATCCCCAAAGGAAGGCTATTAATGCGATTGAAAATACAATCCACCATTGTTTGTTTGCAGGCCCTTCAACAGGTGCAGCTACATCTACTGTTACATCGTGATAAGATTTATCACCTATAACTAAAGGTTTTCTAATGGGTGCTTCGTAGTGAGACGACATAATCCTTTATATTGTTTCTAATTAATAATTTTACTAAGTATTTCTAACTTTTACATGATAGAAAACGTTCGGTTTTGTACCAACATGCTCTAATAAATGATACATTCTTTCGCTTTCTGCTAACTTAGCAACTTCGCTTTCTTTATCATTTACATCTCCAAACACCATAGCTCCAGAAGAACAAGCTGCAGAACAAGCGCAAGCATTGTTGAATTCATCTTTCGCCACAACTCTTCCTTCACGTTTTGCCTGAAGAATAACAGCTTGTGTACTTTGAATACAGAATGAACATTTTTCCATAACTCCACGAGAACGAACGTTTACGTCTGGGTTTAATACCATACGACCTAAATCATCATTCATGTGATAGTCGAATTCACTGTTTTTGTTGTACAAGAACCAGTTGAAACGACGTACTTTGTATGGACAGTTGTTTGCACAGTAACGAGTACCAACACATCTGTTGTATGCCATGTGGTTTTGACCTTGACGACCGTGAGATGTTGCTGCAACCGGACAAACTGTTTCACAAGGAGCGTGGTTACAGTGTTGACACATTACTGGCTGGAATGCAACCTGTGGATTGTCTCCTGGTTTTTCCATTTCATTAAATGTAGATAATGAACTTGATAAACCTGCAATTCCTTCTTTTCTTTCGTTATCACCTTCAAAAGTGCTTTCAGAAGAATAGTATCTGTCGATACGCAACCAGTGCATATCACGGCTTCTTCTTACCTCTGCTTTACCAACAACAGGAACGTTGTTCTCAGCGTGACAAGCAATAACACAAGCTCCACAACCTGTACAAGCATTTAAGTCGATAGAAAGGTTAAAGTGATGTCCTGTAGAACGATCAAATGATTCCCATAAATCTACTGTTGTAGCTTTAACTTCCTGGTGATCTAAAGATACCATTGGCTGTGGATTCCAATGTTCAGCATTTTCTTTGTTAAATACATCAAGGGTAGTTTCTTTAATGATATCTCCTCTACCCATTAATGTTTTTTGTCCCTGAACACAAGCAAACTCATGCTCTCCATTTGCTTTCGCAATAGAAACAGACTGAACACTATTGAAATTTTTATATAAAGCGTAAGCATTTAAACCTACCTGCATTTCTTCTTTTAACGCTGCCTTACGACCGTAACCAACTGCTAAACCAACTGTACCAACAGCTTGTCCTGGCTGAACAATTACCGGAACGTTTTCTAATTTAGCCCCGTCAGCAGTAGTAATAGTAGCATAACTTCCGTTCAAACCACCATTAGCAACGATTTCATTTGATAATCCTAATTTTTTAGCATCAGCATTAGAAACAGTAACATAGTTATCCCATGAAACTCTGGTAATTGGATCCGGGAACTCTTGTAACCAAGGGTTATTAGCATGTTGTCCATCTCCTAATCCTGTTTTAGTATATAATACCAATTCGAAATCACCGGCAGCTTTAGATTTTGCAAGTGCATTTGCAGCGGTAGCAGCATCAACAGCACCTCCAGACAATGCAGAAGATCCAACTACTGCAACACCATCATGTAATACTTTGTTCCAAGAAGATCCTGCAGTAAATGCTGAAGAATTAACTTTTAAATAATCATAAAAAGTACCTCCGGCACCATTTAATGACAATAAAACATCCTGAAATTGTTTGGTATTAAAAATAGGGCGAATCGTTGGTTGCGTTAAGCTATAAGTTCCGCTTGTTATTTCTAAATCTCCCCAAGACTCTAAATAATGAGGAGCCGGAGCAGCAACAGTAACAATTGAAGCAGTTTCATCTTCTTTTAATGAAAAAGCAACAGATGTTTTAACTTTTTTCAATCCTGAAACAAAAGCAGCTGAATCAGCTAAAGTGTAAACAGGATTAACTCCACTCATAATTAAAGTATGAACACTTCCAGCATTCAGATCTTTAATTAATTGAGAAACAACAGCATTCGATCCTTTTCTAATTTGTCTTGCTCCTGCAGTAGTATAAGCTTCACTCGCCAATATTTGATTGATAGCTAAAACTAATAACTGAGCATTTTTATCTTCAATTCCGGATACCAGAACCCCTTTAGATCCGGCAGCTTTTAATTGCTGAGCAGCTTTCACTACCTCTGCTTTATAAGCAGCATCTAAAGTAACAGGAACAGAAGCACCTGCAATAATGTTATATATTTGAACTAAAGCCTGTTTTTGAACAGCAGTAGTCATTGGAACACGCTTATCAGCAGCGGCTCCGGATAATGTCATATTTGATTCGAATTGGAAATGACGGGACATTTTTCCGTTTTGAGGAATACGTCCTTTTGCATATCCACTATCGTATCCACCACCTTGCCAGTCTCCTAAGAAATCAGCTCCAACAGATACAATTAAGTTAGATTTTGAAAAATCGTAATCAACTAAAGCTCTTTGACCATATACAGCCTGAAAAGCATCTAAAGCCTCAGATGAAGAAACTGCATCATAAACAACATGCTTAGCATTTGGATTTTTAGCAATAAATTCAGCGATTAATTTTTCAGTAGATGGACTTGCAAGTGTATTTGTTAATAATACCACCTGTTGGTTTTTAGCTTTTGCTTCAGCTAAACTTGATTTAATTTTCAAATCAACAGCCGACCAAGTAGTTTGTTTACCATCTGCTTTTGGCTCTTTTAAACGAGCGCTATCATACAATCCTAAGATAGATGCGTGAATTCTCGCATTGGCTGCAAATTTAGCACCAGCGATTGCATTGTTTTCAATTTTAATTGGACGACCCTCACGAGTTTTTACCAAAAGATTAGCAAAATCAAAACCATCAAATACAGTAGTTGCATAATAATCTGCAACACCAGGAATGATTTGCTCTGGTTGTAAAACATAAGGGATAGACTTGTGCACAGGACCTTCACATGCAGCAAGTGTAACTGCCGCAGTACTAAATCCTACGTACTTTAAAAAGTCACGACGTGAAGTTCCAGATGAAGCTAAAGCATCTGCATTCCCTAAGAATTCATCTGTAGGAATCTCTTCAACAAACTCGTTATTTCTAAGCGCCTCAACAATAGAACTATTTTCTAGTTCTTCAACACTTTTCCAGTATTTTTTGTTTGATGACATTGTATATAAATATTAAAATCTTAATAATTCGATTAATAGTGGCATTTACCGCATTCTAAACCTCCCATTTGCGCTGCAGTTAATTTCTCTACACCGTATTTTTTAGAAAGTTCAGCATGAATTTTATCATAGTATGCATTTCCTTCCATCTTAACATCAGTTTTTCTATGGCAATCAACACACCATCCCATTGTTAATTTAGAGTATTGCTTCATGATTTCAAATTCTTCCACAGGACCGTGACACGTTTGACATTCGATACCTCCAACAGTAACGTGTTGAGAGTGATTGAAGTAAACAAAATCAGGCAAGTTGTGAATACGAACCCATTTTACTGGTTGCGTTTTTCCGGTATAAGCTTGCTTTGCCTTATCCCAACCAACTGCATCGTATAATTTTTGGATCTGAGCATCGTAAAATGCCTTGCTGTACTCAGGAGTAGCAGTAGTTTCAGCAACTTCAGAGATGTTTTTATGACAGTTCATACAAACATTCAAAGATGGAATACCAGCAGTCTTACTTACACGAGCAGCAGAGTGACAATATTTACAATTGATTTCGTTATCACCAGCGTGAATTTTATGAGAATAGTGAATTGGCTGAATTGGCTCATAATTTTGATCCACACCAACTTGCATTAAGTATCCGTACACAAAATATCCACTTGCCAATAGCAAGAATATTGCAGTAACTAATACCAAGAACTGGTTTCTAGCGAATGCTTTCCAGATAGGAGTCGTAGCTTCTTTAGGAGCAACTACAATTCCATTATTACTAGCCACTTTAGTCAATACTTTGTTCACCATGAACAACATTACCACCAAGATAGCCATTACAAGTGCAAGTGCACCTAAAATAATATTGTTTGAAATACCACCACCGTCAACGTTTGTTCCCGGAGGAGTTGCAGCTCCACCACCAGCAACAGCTGGTTCAGCTTTTACTTCAGAAGTATAGGCGATAATATTATCAATATCCCCCTCAGATAATTGAGGAAAAGAAGTCATTACTGACTTGTTGTTTTCTTCAAAAAGCTTCACAGCCACAGCGTCACCTGACTTAATCATGTCAGAACTGTTGTGAATCCATTTATAAAGCCAAGCTTTATCATGCTTTTCAGCAACTCCCCTTAAAGCAGGACCAGTTGATTTGGCATCTAATTTGTGACATGCAGCGCAATTTGCATTAAAAAGTTCTTTCCCTTTTACCGGATCACCACCAGCAGTTGCAGCCGGAGCAGCAGCAGCTTCAGTCGCCGCAGGAGCAGCTGGATCTTGAGCAAATGAAGTTAGGGAGAAAATCAGCGTTAGCGATAAGCTAAGCAGCAATTTTCTTGAGATCGAATTATGGTTACCCACCTTTTTCATATAGTATAATAATTATCTACTAATTTTTGGTATGATTTTTTCTGTAGTAAATCAACAAAAAACTAATACCTTCTTTTAAAACTTGCACAAAAATACGACTTATGTGTTATTCTCAAAACCTTAAAATAGTCTTAAATATCAATTTATATCAATTCTAAATAATATCAAATTTTCACATACAATTTTTAAATAGTATTTTTGCTCAAAAACCACCACATTATGAGAATTTTAACCCCATCTAAAAGAGTTTTCTTCACGCTAACAATGATCACTTTAGCTTACAACATTCAGGCTCAGGATCAAAATTTAACACTAAATCAGGATCCAAAATTTGAGCAATTATTGAATGATAAACGCAAAATTAACACATCAATAAGTACAAACGATACCTATAAAATTCAAATCTTCAGCGGCAAAAGCGAAGAAGCAAAGAAAACGTTATCGGATTTCAAAAGAGAATACAGCAACATCGACGGAACCATAATTTTCAACACCCCAAATTACAAGGTTATTGTTGGAAATTTCAAGACCAGAATAGAAGCAGAAAGAAACCTGGCAGACATCAAAAAGAGATACAAAAGTGTTTTTCTACTAAAGCCAGGGAAGTAAATTCTCAATTAAAACAGAACAATCAAAAAAAAGGGCAGCTTCACAATCGAAGTTGCCCTTTTTCGTATGATTTACATCCAACTGCAAGAACATAAGTTTCACCAGCAAACTACATTCCTTCACAACAAACATCACCCATTAGTTTTCATTGATTTCAACACCTGAAATACCTCTTCCTTAACCTGCAATAAATCAGTATTGAAAGCGGTATTCACACGAAGACAATCCACAGTAGCCTTTCCCATTTCCCTACCTTTCACTACGTCACTATGCCAATGCACATTACAAATCAACCGACTTTCACCAAAGTCAAGTCCCCGCTCAAGAATTACCTTCTCCTTATCCGGAAAGATTTCACTAAACACCAAAGCCCATGCCCAGCCTACAGCAGCATGTCCTGACGGAAAACAGCCTACTTTACGCAGTACCTCTTCCAGCTCGGGAGTACAAGTTTTTTGCTTGTTAACCACAAAGGGCCGTTCGCGATTGTAAAAATTCTTCGCCGTATACGTCGACAATCTTGCATCCGTCATCACCCGACGCATAAGCAAATACAACTTAGGCGTAAGCACCTCATTAATATCAATTCCCAAAGTAGCCTCAAACGATCTAACCGCATGCGGAAAAGACAAATTGGCATCACTAACAGCCTGCAAAAAACGAATCTGGTCTTTAGATTTTGACACTCTCCTGGCATACTCCAAGTCGAATTCAAAAACAGCAGAAGCAGGTTCAGGAGGCGGAGCCAACAACACCAAACTATTTGGCATTTCACCATCAGAAAGATACCCATACAACAAGTCAGGCATTTCAACTCTCATCTCTTCCACATTTACAAACTTATGCTTAGCCCCGTCAGACTTGCCCCTTTTGTCAAAAAGACGGGTGATACTATTAAATAATTTTAGTCCCATACGAAATACGCAATCAATTCAGCTTTATCTCTTTTTGCAAAACTAAAAAAAATCTTACAAATAAATCAATTCCACCTCTCACAAAACCAATAAACATTCCAACTTTCTCTTCCATATTATAAATGGAAACACGATAATCTGAAATTTGTTCCAATAAAAAAGTCCCAACTTTCGCTGGAACTTTAGAATATAAACACGGGACAGTACATCAAAAAAAACTTTTAATTCACCACCTTAATTCCATCTGCCATAAACCGTATTTCTTCTTTCGGCATCTTGATCGCATCAATTTCAACCTTTGATTTTTTAGCATCTTTAGCATAATGCTTCAACTCATCAACAGAAGTGATTTTCTTCTCGGCCGTACCTTCCAAAACAACATTTTTACCTTTTAAGGCCGTTGGCACAAAAAAAGCATAGTCCTTCATTTTCACAAAAAAGGAAGATCCATCTTCTGTTTTAACAGTAACCCAGCATCCTTTCTTCGGACAAACATCGGTCACAACTCCTTTTACTGATATATTTTCAGCTTTATTAGCAGTTTTTAAGTCGTTTTTCAACTTCTCAACCGTGATCGCTTTGCTTTCTGAAATTTTCGAAACATCGGCACCGTAATGATCTCCCACTACAGCATTTCCTGCCGGAGGAGCACTTTTTTCAACTGCTTCCTGCGAAAAAGACACTGAAGAAAAACTCGCAGAAAGAACGATTGCAAATATAAATTTTCTCATAATTAAATATTTTTTAATCAAAAATAGCATTAAAATTGAAATAAACGAAAATATTAATGACACCTCATTTTTTTAAACACTACAAACTTCGTTTAAATATTCCCACAAAAAAAGTCCCAACTCTCGTTGGGACTTTTGATATAAGTATTGATTATTATTTCAATTTCTTTTTGATTGCTACCTCGTGGTAAGCCTCAATAACATCTCTTTCTTCGATATCATTGTATCCTTTGATCTGAATACCACAATCGTATCCTTTAGTAACTTCTTTAACATCGTCTTTGAAACGTTTCAACGCCACAAGCTCACCTGTGTGCACCACTACTCCATCTCTGATTACTCTAATTTTAGAAGTTCTCATAATCTTACCGTCCATCACCATACAACCAGCGATTGAACCCACTTTAGAAATTTTGAAAATCTCACGAATTTCAGCAGTTCCTAAAATTTCTTCTTTCATCTCAGGAGCTAACATTCCCTCCATTGCATCTTTTAAGTCATCGATTGCAGCGTAGATAATAGAATAGTAACGGATATCAATTTCTTCTTTATCAGCAAGCTGTCTCGCATTTCCTGCAGGACGAACGTTAAATCCGATAATGATTGCATCAGATGCAGAAGCCAACATAACGTCAGTTTCAGTAATTGCTCCAACACCTTTATGAATGATATTAATCTGAATTTCTTCTGTAGACAATTTAGAGAACGAATCTGATAATGCTTCAACAGATCCATCCACGTCTCCTTTAAGGATTACGTTCAATTCTTTAAACTGACCAAGTGCGATACGACGTCCAATCTCATCTAATGTAATATGACGTTGTGTACGTACTGATTGTTCACGCATTAATTGAGAACGTTTCGAAGCAATTTGTTTTGCTTCTTTTTCGTCTTCAAAAACGTTAAACTTATCACCGGCAGTTGCAGCTCCGTCAAGACCTAAAACAGATACCGGAGTCGAAGGCCCTGCTTCTTTAACAATATGTCCGCGTTCATCATGCATAGCTTTAATTTTACCATGATGCTTACCTGCCAACATATAATCCCCTACTTTTAAAGTTCCATGTTGAACTAAAATGGTAGACACATATCCTTTTCCTTTATCTAAGAACGCCTCAACAACTGTTCCTTGAGCCGCTTTGTTTGGATTCGATTTTAAATCTAAGATTTCCGCTTCTAATAAAACTTTCTCTAATAATTCTTTTACACCTGTTCCAACTTTTGCAGAAATATCATGCGATTGAATTTTTCCACCCCAATCTTCAACAAGTAAGTTCATACTAGCCAAACGCTCTTTGATTTTCTCAACATTAGCATTTGGTTTATCAATTTTATTGATTGCAAATATAATTGGAACTCCCGCCGCTTGTGCGTGAGAAATTGCTTCTTTTGTTTGTGGCATGATATCATCATCCGCAGCAACAACAATAATAGCGATATCGGTAACTTGAGCTCCACGTGCACGCATCGCGGTAAACGCCTCGTGACCCGGAGTATCTAAGAATGCTATTTTCTGACCGTTATCTAAAGTTACGCCATAGGCTCCAATGTGCTGTGTAATACCTCCAGACTCTCCGGCAATAACATTTTCTTTACGGATATAATCCAATAAAGAGGTTTTACCATGATCGACGTGACCCATTACTGTAACAATTGGCGCTCTAACCACTAAGTCTTCTTCTTTATCTTCAACTACCTCGATAGCTTCTTCGATATCAACCGTGATAAACTCTACTTCGTAACCAAACTCATCCGCTACGATTGTTAGAGTTTCAGCATCCAGACGTTGGTTCATGGTAACCATGATACCAAGAGACATACACGTTCCAATTACTTTTGTAATCGGCACATCCATCATGATTGCAATTTCACCTACCGTAACAAACTCGGTAACTTTAATTGTTTTACTTCCTTCGTCAAGTGCTCTTTGCTCATCATCTGATTTTTGACGGTGCGTTTCTCTTTTATCTCTTCTGTATTTAGCAGCTTTAGATTTTCCACCTTTACCCTGAAGTTTTTCAAGAGTCTCTCTAATTTGGTTTTTTACTTCCTCTTCAGTTGGCTCCACTTTTGCTACAATTGCAGGACGGTTTCCTTTTACAAAACCTGGTCTTGCACTTCTGTTTGCATTAAAACCTCCTCCACCAGTATTTGGTGTAATTTTATTAGGGTTTGGAGTTCCCGGCGCATTACCTGTTGCAGGTTTTGGCGCACCCGGAGTTCCCGGTTTAGGAGCGATTCTTTTACGCTTATTTTTATTAGCGTTATTTCCGGCTCCCGGAGCTCCTGGTTTATTAGGAGTTATCTTTGGATCTTCTTTCTTTTTCTTAGGCTTATTGAATTGAGACAAGTCAATTGTCTGCCCGGTAAGAGTAGTTCCAGATAATTTTTGATATTGTGTAGTAATTATTTCCTCAGCAGTGTTAGGATCAGTTGAAACAACCGGTTCCTGCGCTACTTTTGGAGACTCTACTTTTACTTCTTTCTTCTCTGTAATAATAGGTTTTTCTACCTTTTTCTCTTCAGAAACTACAGGAGCAACTACCGGCTCTGGCTGTACAATTTCTTTTTGAACAGGTTTTTCTGGTTGAGTTGGAGTAACAACTGCTTTTGGCTCTTCGGTTTTCACTGGTTCCTCAACAGGAGTAGAAACAATTGCAGGTTTCTTCGGGTTTAAATCAATTTTACCTACTTGAACAGGTCCTGTTACAACAGCTCTCGCTTTTATAACCTCCTGTTGTTTTTGGCGCTCTTCGTCTTGTCTGCGTTTGTCCTCAATTTCTTTCTCACGTTCAACACGTAATGCTTCTTTCTCTTTTCTTTTCTCTTCCCCTACCTCTTTAGAAGCTTCCTTATTCCCCTTATCGCCCGCAAATTGGCTTTGTAGGATATTAAATTCGCTATCAGAAATTTTTGCATTCGGATTTGCATCAATAGCAATTCCCTTATCTTTTAGATAATCAACAGCTCTTTCTAACGAAATATTTAATTCCCTTAAAACCTTGTTTATTCTTATTACTCTCTCTTCAGACATATAACCTTTTTATTATTACCTTTTTCGTTGTGTTGTTAGAGCAGACAACTAACTGTCAAACTCTTCTTTTAGTATTTTCATAACATCAAGAATAGTTTCCTCTTCTAAATCTGTTCTTCTTACTAAATCTTCTACTTCCTGCTTTAGAATACTTTTTGCTGTATCCAAACCAATTTTAGCAAATTCTTCAATTACCCAGCCTTCGATTTCATCTGAGAATTCTGTTAATTCAACATCATCCTCATCTGCCGTTGCTCCTGCAACATCTCCTTCACGAATTACATCTAACTCGTAACCTGTTAACTGACCTGCTAATTTAATATTGTGACCTCCTCTACCAATTGCTTTAGAAACTTCTTCTAATTTCAAGAAAACTTCAGCTCTTTTATTTTCTTCGTCAATTTTGATAGACGAAACTTTTGCAGGGCTTAAAGCTCTTGTAATAAACAATTGAATATTGTTTGTATAATTAATTACATCGATATTCTCGTTTCCTAACTCACGAACGATTCCGTGAATACGAGATCCTTTCATCCCCACACAAGCTCCAACAGGATCAATTCTATCATCATAAGAATCTACCGCTACTTTTGCTTTTTCTCCAGGAATACGCACTACATTTTTAACTGTAATCAAACCGTCGAATACCTCAGGAATTTCCTGCTCAAACAATTTCTCCAAAAACTTCTCAGAAGTTCTGGACATAATGATTTGAGGTTTGTTTCCTTTTAATTCAACGCTTTCAATAATTCCGCGTACATTATCTCCTTTACGGAAAAAGTCAGATGGAATTTGTTTTTCTTTTGGAAGTACAATTTCATTTCCTTCATCATCGACCAAAATTACAACTCTTGGACGTACGTGGTGCACTTCGGCAGTATAAATATCACCAATAATATCTTTAAATTGCTTGTAAAGATTTGTATTATCGTGTTCGTGAATTTTAGATATTAAGTTTTGACGCAAAGCCAAAATAGCCCTTCTTCCTAAATCAATCAATTTCACCTCTTCAGAAACCTCTTCACCGATTTCAAAATCAGCTTCAATCATTCTTGCTTCAGTCAAAGTAATCTCTTCGTTTTCGAAATCCAGATCTTCATCAGCAACAATTACTCTTCTTCTCCAGATCTCCATATCTCCTTTATCAGGATTTATAATGATGTCAAAGTTATCATCAGAACCGTATTTTTTCTTTAATGCATTTCTAAACACGTCCTCTAAAATTGCCATAAGCGTTACACGATCAATAAGTTTATTATCCTTAAACTCTGAGAATGAATCGATTAATGCTAAATTTTCCATGCGAATTCTTTAATTAAAATGTTACTGTAACAATTGCCTCCTTAATATCTGTATAAGGTATTTGTTGCTCTTTTTGAACTGTTTCTTTTCCTTTTCCTACTTTTTTCGGTTCTCTTGCTTTCCAAGACAAAATTATAAAAACATCGTTAGCTTCCACCAATTCTGCCTCAATTTTTTCAGTATTTGTAGTAACAATCAACGTTCTACCAATATTTTTAATGTATTGTCTTGTCATTTTCAAAGGCGATCCTACTCCAACAGATGCTACTTCAAGCGAAAAATCCTGCTCTTCACGATCCAGATTATTCTCGATTGCACGACTTATGTCAATACAATCCTGCAGCGCCACTCCATTATCACCATCTAAACCAACACTAATTTTAAAAGAGTCTGACACAGCCAGATCAATCAAAAAGATCGATGGCTTCTCCAGAAGAGCTTCTGTAATTAATCCGTTTACTTTTTCTTTAAATGTCATAATTTTATAAAAAGAGGGGACACTTAGTCCCCTCATTATTTAGATTTTAATAAATAACGGTGCAAATATAGTGTTTTTTTTATAAATCAAAATAAATAGATTAACCTAAAAATATTTCTTATCTTTATAATAATCGATTTTTTAACTATTCAAGCCCTAAAACACCATGAAAAGAATCCTAGTACCTACCGATTTCTCCGAACATGCAGAGAACGCTTTAAAAGTTGCCTCACAAATTGCAAAGAAGAATAATTCTGAGATAATCATTTTACACATGCTCGAATTACCAAGTCAAATGAACGATGCCGTTTTAGGCGGAGCAAGTATTCCCGAAACAATGCTTTTCATGAAAAAAGCCAACGAAATGTTGGATCAGGTTTCATCAAGACCGTATCTGGACGGAATCCCAATTACAGAAATTGTAAAAATAGACAAACCCATTCACGGCATCACTCAGGTAAGCAAAGAATACGAAATCGATCTGATCGTAATGGGATCACACGGATCATCCGGCATAGAAGAACTCTTAATTGGATCAAACACCGAAAAAGCAGTCCGAAATTCCGAAATCCCGGTCCTGATAATCAAAAAAGACACTGCCAACTTCAATGCCTCCAACATTGTTTTCGCCTCAGACTTTTCAGAAGAAGCCAAAAAACCCTTCAAAAAATTCCTGAAATTCGCCAGTGTCTTTGACTCTAAGATACACTTAGTCACCATTTGCACTCCGAACAGCTTCAAACCAACTCATGAATTACAGAAAACAATAGATGCCTTTGTAACCGAATTTAACCTGACCAATTACTCTGCTCATATCTACAACGACACCAACATCGAAAAAGGAATCATCAACTTCTCCAACAGCATCAATGCCGATATTATAGGAATGTGCACACACGGAAGAACCGGCTTTGCTCATTTTTTCAACGGCAGTATCAGCGAAGGACTTGTAAATCATGCCATCAGACCGATACTTACTTTTAAAATTTAAAAAAAAAATAAACACATAAAAAAAGCCTCTCGATTGAGAGGCTTCTTATGTTGGTCTACTAGGACTCGAACCTAGAAAGACTGCACCAAAAACAGTTGTGTTACCATTACACCATAGACCAGCAGTGCTGTTAAGCGAGTGCAAATTTAGAGCTTTATTTAGTTTGTGCAAACTTTTTGAGCAAAAAAAATCATTTTTTACTGTTTTTTTTTGCTCAAAATCCGTAACACATTTACAAGTATTTCACAAACAACACCTTACTTCAACCAAATACTTTTACAGATTTTTTTGTTAATGCTCGTTTCTTTAAACAAAAAAACATTTTCTTTGTACGATAGAAAAATTACAAAATTTTAACACCTAAATATGGCACAATTCAATTTCAATAAATGGAATACTATTATTGGTTGGTTTGCATTTGCAATCGCTTTAATTACTTACACCTTAACTGTTGAACCCACGATGAGTTTCTGGGATTGCGGAGAATATATTGCCACTGCCGCAAAACTGGAAGTGGGACACCCGCCGGGAGCTCCTTTATTTCAAATGATGGGTGCTTTTTTCGCAATGTTTGCGACAGATGCACAACATGTAGCGGTAATGGTTAATATGATGTCGGTTTTTTCAAGTGCCTTTACTATTCTATTTATGTTTTGGTCTTCTTCTATGATTTTGAAAAAAATCGTAGCCCGTTTTGCCAAAATCGACCAAAACAATTCAATTGTTATTTTAGGAAGTTCTTTTGTTGGAGCCCTTGCCTACACTTTCTCAGACAGCTTCTGGTTTAATGCTGTTGAAGCGGAAGTTTACGCGATGGCCTCCCTTTTAATTGCCTTGCTTTTCTGGCTTGGTTTACGTTGGGAACAAGATATGGACCAACCAAAAGGAAACAAATGGTTATTGATCATTTCTCTTGTTATCGGACTATCGTTTGGAGTTCACTTTATGGCTTTGTTAACCATTCCTTCTATTGGTTTTCTGTATTACTTTAAACATTACGAAAAAGTTACCATCAAAAACTTTCTTATTGCCAATGTTGTTGTAATTGGTGTTCTTCTCTTTATCTTCAAATTGCTTTTACCTTTAACAATGGAGGCCTTTGCTGACACTGAAGTTTTTATGGTAAATAGTTTTGGATTGCCTTTTAACTCGGGAACAATTTTCGTAACGCTGATCCTAATCGCCTTCTTCTATTTTGGGTTAAGATTTACCAAACAAAAAGGATTAATTTTTTACAACACTATTATTCTTTGTGTTCTTTTTATATTTATTGGATTCTCTACCTGGATAATGCTGCCTGTTCGCGCTAATGCCAACACCGTAATCAACGAAAACAAACCTTCGGATGCCGCAGAAGTACTGGCGTACTACAATCGTGAACAATATGGAGTAAATCCTCTTTTTTACGGACCTCAGTACACGGAGTATTTCGCAGGCCTTGATGCCAAAAATCCTTATTCAGACAAGGCTCCTAACTACGAAAGAGATTACAAAACAGGTAAATACATCATTACCAATAATTTCAAAAACGCTCAGCAAAACTCTGACGACAACCAAAAAACGATTCTTCCAAGAATGTGGAGCACTGAAATGGGGCACATTCAAAACTATATTAACTTTACGACCCCGCCTAACTTCCGAATAAACCCAAATTATGACTACGAGCAGGATTTAGGAAAATACGGAATTGACGCCAGTCAGTTAACTGAAGAAGAATACAACAAAGCTACAGCTCAATTGCGAAATGAAGTTGAAAAAACAATTTCAGAATTTAGAAAAGCTTATGCTCAAAAACAAATTGATAACGAAGGTTATGTGAAATTCTTAAAAAGCTATGGCGATTACCTGATTATCGAAAAACCATCTGCTGTCGACAATTTCAGTTTCATGTTTGAATACCAATTTGGATATATGTACTGGAGATATTTGATGTGGAACTTCGTTGGACGTCAAAGCGACAATCAGGGGAAATACGATAATATTGACGGAAACTGGATTAGCGGAATCAAAGCACTTGACTCTTTACATCTTGGCTCACAAGACAATTTACCTTCTGATGTTACCAACAATAAAGGAAGAAATGTTTATTACTTCCTGCCATTTATTTTGGGGCTTATCGGATTAATGTACCATGCCAACAAGGACTTAAAAAGTTTTTACGTACTATTGGCTCTATTCTTATTTACCGGAATTGCTTTAAAAATATACCTGAACGAAAGACCTTTTGAGCCTCGCGAAAGAGATTATGCATTAGTAGGATCTTTTTATGTGTTTGCGATCTGGATTGGTTTTGGTGTTTATTCACTTTACGAAAGCATTCAAAAATATATCGCCCCTAAAATTGCCGGCCCAATTATTATTGCCGGAAGTTTGTTAGCTGCACCGATTTTAATGGCTTCTCAAAACTGGGACGATCACGACAGATCCGGAAGATATACTGCAGTTGCAATGGCTAAAGCGTATTTAACTTCTTGCGATAAAGACGCTATTTTATTTACTATTGGAGACAATGACACCTTCCCGCTTTGGTATGCCCAGGAGATCGAAGGCATCAGAACCGATGTTAAGATAGTAAACACCAGCTTATTTATGACCGACTGGTACATTGATCAAATGAAAGCGAAAGCTTACGAATCTGATCCGTTACCAATATCCTTTACCCATGATGAATATGTGGGTGACAAATTGGACTATGTAGCTCATATTCCTAAAATTGACACGCGTTGGAACATCAAAGATTTTATTGATTTTATTAAAAATCCAAAATCCACAGTAGGTTTACAAAACGGACAAACGATCCATTTTTACCCTACGAACAAAATCAGAGTTCCTATTGACAAAAATGTGATTATCAAAAACAAAGTCGTTAATCCGAAATACAACGACTCTATTGTTCCTTACATGGATATCGACATCAAAGGAAGTGCTTTATATAAAAATCGCTTAATGATGCTGGACATTTTGGCCAACAATAACTGGAAAAGACCTATTTATTTTAGCGGAGGAGCTTTTGACGACGAAGATTACTTATGGCTGAAAAACTATCTGCAATTGGACGGAATGGTTTACAAATTAGTACCTATTAAAAATATCCCTTCAAAAGACGGAGGCCCTATGGATATGGGGCAAATGGATGCTGATAAATCGTACGATATCGTAATGAAGTGGGACTGGGGCAATAGCAATGGGACTATTTATCACGATCCCGAAACCAGAAGAAACAGTATTACCTACCGTACTAATTTATCCCGTTTGATGGATCAATTGATTGCTGAAGGCAAAACAGATAAAGCCAAAAAAGTGATCGAACTGGCAATGACAAAAATGCCGGTAGATAAGTTTGGTTATTATTCGTTAGTTGAACCTTTTGCAGGAGGATATTACAAAGTAGGAGAAACTGCCAAAGCACACAATTTACTCAACCAACTGGTTCAGAAATACAAAGAGGAACTAAACTATTACGCCACTCTGACTCCTGGTGACCAAACTGACTTAGCGATTGACATCATTACTGACATTGAACGCTACAGAAGTCTATTACAAGTGATGAAAGAAAACAACGATCTTACTTTCTATGAGAAGCACAAAGTAACATTTAATACTTATGTAAATGTTTTCGAACGTTTTGGAAGAGAAAAAGAATAATAAGATACGAAAAACATAGTAATTAAAAAAATGCAGCGCAGCTTGATTAGTAGCGCTGCATTTTTTAATTTTACATATCTGTAAACCAAAACAAAATGAGCTTTTATTGGGTAAAAACAAATTCATTCATCAAGAAGGTATTTTCTAAATATTGTTGGGACATTCCAAACAACGAAAAGAAAATATATCTCACCTTTGACGATGGCCCAACTCCCGAGATTACAGACTGGGTTTTATCTGAATTGAAAAAATTTGACGCAAAAGCCACTTTCTTTTGTATTGGAAAAAACATAAAAGCAAACCTTTCTTTGTTTGAAAAACTAATCAAAGAAGGACATTCTATTGGCAATCATACCATGAACCATGTCAATGGCTGGAAAAGCCACACCGATGATTACATTAAAAATGTACAAAATTGTGCCGCTGTTCTGGAAGAGAAAAAAACACGCAATCTTATCTTTCGTCCGCCTTATGGAAAAATCAAAAAGGCACAGTCCAGAATCCTTCGAAAATTAGGATATAAAATCATCATGTGGGACGTTTTAAGCGCTGATTTTGACCAGAGCATCACACCTGAGAAATGTCTTGAAAACGTAACAAAAAATGTGAAATCAGGAAGCGTAATTGTATTTCACGACAGCATAAAAGCCTCGCCAAATTTAAAATTTGCCTTACCTAAAACCTTACACTTTTTAAAAGAAAATGGGTATACATTTGATATTATTCACTAAATAATATCTTTAAGAAGTAGTATTCTATAAATTAAATTGTTCCTGAACAATTCCTATAATCGTATTCGCATCCAGTTCTCCGGATTGCCTCCAAATCATCTGCCCTTCTTTATAAATCATTAAAGTAGGAAGTCCCTTAATACGCAGTGCTTCTGCTAATTCCTGATTTTTATCCACATCAATTTTGATCACCTTGGCTTTATCGCCAAGTGCAGCCGCAACATCCTTAATTACAGGATGCATTGATACAGATGATTCGTTCCAATCGGTGTAAAAATCAATCAACACTGGAACTTGAGCATTTATAAGTTCTCCAAATTTTGACATAAAACCAAAAATTTAATTCTTTTTTAATCTTTTAAAAAGAGGTAATTATATACAAATGTAGCATTTTTAACGAATTAAGCCACATTGTTCCCCTTTTTTAGTTCAATCACGGTTATTTCGGGCATAATCCCTACACGCCCCGGATATGCGTGAAAACCAAATCCACGATTTACATAAACGTATCGACTTACATTTTCATATAAGCCTGCCCATTGTTTATAAATATACTGAGCCAGACTCCATTTAAAATAACCCGGAATTTCTATCCCAAATTGCATGCCATGTGTGTGACCTGACAAGGTTAAATGAAAATTTTTCGGATGCTCTTTAATTACGTATTCCCAGTGTGTCGGATCATGGCTCATGACCACTTTAAAATCGCCCTGAGACACATTCTGAGAGGCTTTATCTATATCTCCGTACTTCGCAAAATTCTTTCCCCAGTTTTCTACACCAATCAGTGCAATTTTGTCATCTCCTTTTTGAATGTATCGGTGCTCGTTTAACAAAAGCTCAAATCCAATTTGCCCATAAAGGCTCTTAATTTCTTCAAAATTTTCCTTTTTATCCTTTTCAGAAGGCCAGGTTACATATTCCCCATAGTCATGGTTACCTAAAACAGAAAACTTCCCGTATTTATAGTTTTTTATTCTCTTAAAAGTTTCCAGCCAGGGATGCATTTCTTTAGCATGTGTATTAACAATATCTCCTGTAAACAAAATCAGATCAGCTTCCTGAGCATTGATCAGATCAATAGCATAATTTATTTTATCCGGATTATCAAAACTTCCACTGTGAACATCAGAAATCTGAGTGATTTTAAAACCATCAAAAGCATCCGGAAGATCCGGAAAAAAGACAGTTTGCTTGATTACCTTAAAATTGTATTTTCCTTCAAATATCCCATAAATCAAAGAAAGAAAAGGAACTGCTGCCAATCCTAAGGCGATCTGACTGATAAATTTTCTCCTCTCAGGCATCATTTCCTTTTTTGGAACATTATACACGAAGTAATTGACGATGCTAACCCCTATTCTAAAAATATCTTCACCAAACATAAAAAGCGTAAGAACAATTTTTGGCACATAAACCAATAACATTAACCCTGTTGTAAACATAAATTGTTTCGTTTGTCCAACAGACCGGTCAATTTGCGAAAAAGAATAAATGATAAAAATTAGAATTAGTAAACTTATAACCTGATAACTAATCAAAACCCATCTTAACTTGATTAAGGCTCGAAATGCCTGGTAAGAATAGTACTCAATAAATAATAGAAGAGCACAAAGAATTAGAAACTTAAGGATCATTATTTTTTAGTTTTGAACAAAGTAACAAAGAATGAAAATCTTATGGCTTTTTATTATCAAAAATTTAACGCTGATAATAACAAAAAGCTGACAGATTACTCTATCAGCTTTTTCTCTACCAAATTTTTAAAACCTTTTAAAATCCACAACATGTGTTTACCGAAATAAACTATACCTTTTTATTTTTGTGTTTTTGCTGCTTCCGGTTTAGCGGCTGCTTCTTTTTTCGCTTTTTTATCTGCTTTTTTCTCTTTTTTAGGAGCTTTTGCTTCTTTTACAGGGGCTGATTTTACTGGAGCTGTTTGAGCGTTCACCATCGCAACTGTTCCTAAAACAGCTACTGCCAACATTACTAATTTTCTCATGATTTTAGTTTTTATGATTATTATTATCTTCATTTATTATACCCCAAAGATATTCTCACAAAATGAAGATAAAATGAAGATTAGGCCTGTCTGAAAAAATTAACTTTTAATTGTGTTTTTGCCCTCCCGGAAACAATAATGTAAAGGTGGTTCCTTTATCAATCTCAGACGTAACTTTTAATTCGATATGATGAAAAGAAGCAATACTCTCCGCAATAGCAAGCCCTAAACCCTGCCCCTCCTGATCTGAACTAAGTCTGGCAAATCTGTTGAATATCTGTTCTATTTGAAAATCATTCATCCCAACACCGGAATCGGCAATAGAAATAAAATAGTAATGATCCTGAAAACCATCCGCAACACTTATGCTGCCCTGAGGTTTATTGTATTTTATGGCATTGGTAACCAAATTATAAATAAGAATATGAATCAGCGTTTTGTTTCCTGTAAAAACATAATGATGGTTCATTTTATTCCAAAACTGAATTTCTCTGTCGTCGATACGATCCTGTAAGTCTTCCTGCAAATCGGTGACTATTTCATGAAAATTTATATTCTCGTTGGCTTCATACTGATTGTTTTCGATTCTGGAAATCAACAATAAATTATTAATGATTTTTTTGAGCATATCTAATGTTTTCAATGCTCCTGCAATTTTATCAATAGCATTATCATCTAAAGATTCATTTTGCAATAAGTTCTCAAACTTACTTTTGAGCAATGCAATTGGCGTTAGCAGCTCGTGGGAAACATTTGATATGAACTGTTTTTCTTTTTTAAAAAGCTCCGCAATACGGTCCATCATTTGGTTTAAAACAGAATCGAGTTCTCTAAAATCATGAGACCTGACTTTGATTGGGGTATGATCAAAAGCCTCAGGCTCATTGACCCGCCTTATCTTGGTATCAATAATTTTATAAAAAGGCTTTAATAAGTATTCGATATAAAAAGTATCTGCCAAAAAAGTAATCAATAATATCACTACAAAAACGATAATAATAAAAAATCGGATGATAAAAGTAAGGTCTTTTACTTCTCCCAAACTGCTTCCAATTTCGAGCTGGTATCCCTGATTTCCGAAGGTAAAATGATACTGCAAGATTCTGTATTCGTTTTCTTCTCCTTCAATAATTCGGTAGTCATTACTAAAAACAGGTTTTTTCTGGTCGTGTTTTAGAGAAGATTTTGAGAGCACCAAAAACTCGCTGTGAAGGGTTGAAAACTGTGAATAGGTTTCGGTCGAATCACCTGAATTTTCAATAAAGTCATCGATTTCATTCTGATTCAGATGTTCAATAAACTTCTGTTTCTTTTCGAGCAGCCCGTTATTGATATGCCTGTACACCACATTTTCTACCAAAATAGGCAGCATCAGCCATAAAATAAAAATAACCAACAGTCTTGTCAGCGCATTAAAAATAGCCAATTGATGTTTTATCTTCACAACCTGTATTCTTTATTCGTTTATACGATACCCTACATTTCTAACGGTTTCAAACCAATCAATTTCTGTATGCTTGTCTAATTTTTTTCGAAGGTTTCTAACATGGACGTCAATAAAATTAGAGTCGGAATTGACTTCGAGAATGTCTCCCCAAATATGTTCTGTCAATTGCAACCTCGTAATTACTCTGTTTTTATTAAGGACTAAATACTGAAAAATATCAAATTCCTTTTTGGTCAAATTAATGGGCGTTTCATCATAACTCACTTTATAATCCTGAAGCTGCAATAAAAAACCATGAATGCTTAAATTATTCATAGTAAAACCATGCATCCTGCGAATAACCGCAAACAATCGCGCACTAAGCTCTGTGAGGGCAAAAGGTTTGGTCAGATAATCATCGGCGCCCAGATGCAAACCATTTATCCTGTCATCCAGTTCTCCACGGGCTGTAAGTACAATAACGGCCATTTTCGATTTCGTTTTACGAACTGTTTTCAGTACTTCAAATCCATCTCCGTCAGGCAGACCAAGGTCCAGCAGCATAGCATCATAATCATTACTGTTTACCTCCTCCAGAGCATCACTGCAGTTGTGAACTATTTTACAGATGTAGCCTGCATTACACAGAAAATCGTAAACTTCTGCCGCAAGTTCTTTCGTATCTTCAACAATCAAAATATTCATAATTCGACTTTTAAATGCAACTAAATTTAAGCAATTATAAAAAGCATTGTTACGCATTATTAAAAAAATTAACGAATAAAAAAAAGCCAGTAAATTTCTTTACCGGCTCTCTTCAACCGCATTCTCATAATCATTACTTCTGTTTTGCCTCGTATACAATTCTTCGTAAGCAAAACGAAAACAATTTTTCCTACTTCATTTTGGTTGTTTCTGCTTTTGGAGCTTCGCTTTTTTGCGATTTCATTTTTTTATCGGCTTTGTTTTTGTGATGTTTAGTTGCTTTCACTTCTTTTGCAGGAGCTGTCTGTGCCGGAGCTGTTTGTGCGCTAACCATTACACTTGTTCCTAAAACTGCCACGAGTAACATTACTAGATTTTTCATAATTTTTAATTTAAATTGATTTATCTTTTTTATCCTTTTATAGTCTTCTTTTTTTGCTTTTGGAGCTTCTGCTTTTGGAGCTGCCATTTTTGGTGATTTTACTTTTTTATCCGCTTTGTGTTTAGGATGTTTGGTCGCTTTTACTTCTTTGACCGGAGCCGGTTTAACATCTTTAGCCGGAAATGCATGTACCATAACGCTTGTTCCCAAAACTGCTACTAATAACATCAATAAATTTCTCATGATTTCTACATTTTTATATTAATACCTTTTATTTTACAGATCAAATTTACCCTCGTAATATGAAGACAAAATGAAGAAATCATGTCCCATTAAAATTTTAACTTTAATTTATAAAAAAAGCGACCGGAATATCCTGTCGCTTTATCGCATGTATATTTAATGCTGTCTTTTTTAAAAGCCCAATCCTAAAGTCATCGAAGTAACTGCCGGAGAAAAATCAACTGTTTTTGTTGCTGTACCAGTAGTTAGGTTAATCTTATAAACAGACTGCACACCACTAACTGTTAATACTGCAAAGGCTTCATTACTGTTACCTCCTATATCAAAACCATTCATTCCTGTGGCTGTCACTCCAAGACTACCTACTAATACTAAAGTTCCGTTGTTTGGAGGATTTTGCAGATATAAGCTACTAGTACCGGAATCGATAACAAATAACTGTGTAGTCGAAGCTTGTGCAAAATTATTCGTGTAAGCAGCAGCTGTAACGGATGGCGTCCCCGGATTAAGACTGAGATCTGTAGCGGCAACAACCCCTGTATCCGGATGCAATCGGAGATTTTGTCCTGTATTGCTTACTACACGTATTCTGTCAACCGTGGGATTAAAATCAAACCCAAAATTTTGTCCGGATAATGTTGGTGACAATCCAGCACCAACGGCGGTCACCTGTCCGTTTGAAGAATTAATCGTTAACAATCTGCTTTGATTGGTCAGGGCATAAAGCGCTCCGTTTGCAGGCCTGAAATCTAAACCAACCACCTGCTCGCTTGTATTCATCCCCATCAGAGCAACTGAATTTGAAGTTCCTGTAACCGGATTAAATCGATACAAAATGTTTGTTTCGGATGTCGCGAAGGCGATAGGTTTTGTTTTAAAGGCTACTTCAACAATCTGCTGTGTAAAAACCCCGACCCAGGTTGCTTCTCCATTCGTTAAATTAATCGTATACAATCTTGATTGGCTATTTTTATTGTTTACCGCTATTCCCAAATTCGAATCGGGCTGTATATCAAAACCTCCAACTCCCGAAAAATCAACTTTTAAACTTCCTACTTCCTGAAGAGTTCCATCATTTGGGGGATTTTGCAGGTACAATTTATCCGTAGCATAATCAATATCGAAAAGCTGTGTTGTCGTACTTCCTGAAAGACTATTGGTATAGGCAATCGCTCCTACCTGAGCATTCGCTACCCCGTTAATATTTCCGTCGGTTGCAGCTACAGTTCCGAGTTCGGGATGCAATCTCAGATTTTTTCCGTTATTAGACACCAGACGCACCCTGTCAACCGTGGGGTTAAAATCTATAGAAGACGATGTTCCTTCAATTGCCGGAGAGAAAGATGCCGTTCCTAAAGGTGTCGCCAATCCCGAACTTTCATTTATGGTATATAATCTGCTGGTAGAGCCCAATCCATACAATTGACCTGTAGCAGGTCTGTAGTCAATACTAATGATATTCTCGCCTGATTGTAATCCTGTTATCGAATAAGAACGAACAGGAGTTTTTAAATCTTTGGCATTAAAGTAAAAAACTTTGTTATCATTGCTTAATGCGGTGAAGTCTACCGGAGGGGCAGTACTAGGCATTGGTTCAGGTTCTGGCTGAGGAATTGGAGTTCTGTCGTCATCATTAGAACATGCACCTAAAAATGACATTAATCCCATCAAAAAAAGTGATCTTGGTGTAAATAAATTTTCTCTCATAACGCATTGTTTTTTATTTACTTACGGCAAAAAAAATCTTTTGGTTTGCAATTTTTCAAAGTTTTCAGAAAATAGTTATCAAATCTTCTGTTATTTCTGAAAAACAAATAACAAAGCATTTTCTTCCCTAATATTATAGTGATATTCGTAACTTTGAAAATTGAATTGATAAATTGTACTTATGTCGTCACAAAAACGCCTTTTTCTACTTGATGCTTACGCTTTAATATTTCGTGGCTATTACGCCTTCATAAAAAATCCAAGAATTAACTCTAAAGGAATGGATACCTCGGCGATCATGGGATTCATGAATTCGCTTTTGGATGTTATCAAACGTGAAAAACCGGATCATCTGGCTGTAGCTTTTGATAAAGGCGGAAGTGCCTTGCGTAACGAAATATTCCCGGAATACAAAGCCAATCGTGATGTAACACCGGAAGCCATAAAAATTGCGGTTCCTTATATATGTGAATTATTAAAAGCCATGCACATTCCGATTATTGAAGTGTCAGGTTTTGAAGCTGACGATTTAATTGGAACGATTGCCAAACAAGCTGAGAAAGAAAATTATAAAGTTTTTATGGTAACTCCGGATAAGGATTTTGCCCAATTGGTTTCTGAGAATATCTTTATGTACAAACCTGCCCGTATGGGGAATGGGATTGAGATTTGGGGAGTTCCTGAAGTTTTAGCCAAATTCGAAATCGAACGTCCGGAACAGGTCATCGATTTCCTTGGGATGATGGGTGACGCTGCCGATAATATTCCGGGACTTCCGGGAGTTGGTGAGGTAACTGCCAAGAAGCTTCTTAAGGAATTTGGAACAATGGAAAACCTATTAGCGAATACAGACAAGCTGAAAGGAAAAATGAAGGAGAATATTGAGGCTAATAAAGAGAAAGGATTGTTATCTAAAAAACTGGCTACCATTTTATTAGACTGCCCGGTAACTTTTGATGAAAACGATTATGAGTTAACACGTCCTGATATTGAAAAAACCGAAGCTATCTTTCAGGAATTGGAATTCAGACGAATGGCCGAACAATTTGATAATTTGTTTAAAACGGGAGGCGAGAATGAAACAACTTCAGCTCCGGTTTCTGATGCTAAATTGTATAAAAAACCACAGCCTAAAAACGAAGATCAGTTTGACCTTTTTGGAGGAGGCTCTACCGAAGAAAATACAGAAGCAACCCGAACTTCTTTTTACAATACTTTAGAAAACACCCCTCACTCCTATCAGGCAATTCAAGGGGATCTGGGAATAAAATTACTTTTACAGAACCTTCAAAACCAGACTTCTGTTTGTTTTGATACCGAAACTACCGGTTTAGATGCTTTGCACGCCGAACTGGTTGGTATTGCATTCTCTTACGAAAAAGGAAAAGCTTTTTATGTTCCTTTTCCGGAAAGTCAGGAAGAAGCTCAGGTTTTAATTGAAAAATTCAGACCTTTCTTTGAGAATGAAAACATTGAAAAAATAGGTCAGAATTTAAAATACGATTTAAAAATCCTTTCTAATTATGGTGTTACCGTGAAAGGAAAGCTTTTTGACACTATGATTGCGCACTACCTGATCAATCCGGATATGCGTCATAACATGGACATTTTATCGGAAACTTACCTGAAATATGCTCCAAAACCAATTGAGGAATTGATTGGCAAAAAAGGGAAAAATCAAATTTCAATGCGCGATGTAGCTCTTGAAGATATCAAGGAATATGCCGCCGAAGATGCTGATATCACTTTACAGCTTAAAGAAATCTTCACTACAGAATTAGACAAAACCGAAACGAAGAAATTATTTGACGAAATTGAGATTCCGCTAGTAAGCGTTTTAGCGGCCATGGAAACGGAAGGAATTCGTCTGGATGTGGAGTTTTTAAAGGCGATGTCAAAAGAAATGGATGTTGAAATCAAATCTCTAGAACAGAAGATATACGAAACTGCCGGAGAGAAATTCAACCTGGCTTCTCCCAAACAGCTGGGCGACATTTTGTTTGACAAACTTAAAATTGGCGGAGCAAAGCAGAAGAAAACCAAAACCGGTCAATATGCAACCGGCGAGGAAGTTTTAACTTATTTGGCCAACGACAATCCAATCGTAAAAGAAATTCTGGATTGGCGTCAAATGGTGAAATTACAGAGCACTTATATTCTGGCTTTACCGGAACAGGTGGACAAAAAGACACAACGTGTTCATACGGATTATATGCAGACTGTTGCCGCAACAGGACGTTTGAGTTCTAACAATCCGAATTTACAGAATATCCCGATTCGTACCGAAAGAGGGCGTCAGATTCGTAAGGCTTTTGTTGCGCGCGATGAAAACTATACTTTAATCTCTGCCGATTACTCGCAGATAGAATTAAGAATTATTGCCGCTTTAAGTGGTGAAGAAAATATGATTGCCGCTTTTAAAAACGGAGAAGACATTCACAGAGCAACCGCAGCCAAAGTTTTTGATGTGCCTTTAGAGGAAGTTTCGCGCGAGCAAAGAAGTAATGCCAAAACAGTTAACTTTGGAATTATCTATGGGGTTTCTGCTTTCGGACTGAGCAATCAGACTTCGTTATCCCGCAGTGAAAGCGCCGCTTTGATTGAAGCTTACTACAAAACATACCCGAGACTGAAATCTTATATTTCTGAACAAATTGAATTTGCGCGTGAAAAAGGATATGTGCAGACCATTTTAGGCCGTCGCCGTTATTTAAAAGACATCAACTCGGCAAATGCGGTGGTTAGAAGTGCTGCTGAGCGAAATGCTGTAAATGCCCCAATTCAGGGAAGCGCTGCCGATGTGATCAAAATTGCCATGATCAACATTCATAAAAAATTGAAAGACGAAAACTGGAAATCTAAAATGCTGCTTCAGGTTCATGATGAGCTTGTATTCGATGTTCACAACGACGAACTCGAAAAAATCCAGCCTATGATCAAACACGAAATGGAAAATGCCTTTACTATGGCAGTTCCTTTGGAAGTTGAACTTGGAATGGGTAAAGACTGGCTCGCTGCACATTAATTTTACATCCGTTTTCTGCTAAATTCTTTTGGGCACACTCAGGACTAAAAAACCTGTTATCATCAGTGGTTTTAATCCCATTATTTCTGAACACCCCCGTTTTTAGGTATTTTCACTAAAAAACGGGGGATTTCATTTTTTTGAAGAGTAATTTGATTTTAAAATGCTAAAATCTTAGGTTTAAATCAATACTAAAAAAAGGAAAAAATCCAATGTTCCGTGAGAAATAGTTGAAATTTGAAAAAAGCAATTCTCAGGAAGTAGTTTGTTTATTTCTGAATTTGCCTTTTTGAATTTTCTGTGTTGATTCTTCATAACACATCGGTTGGAATTTTCCATTTGTTGAATGATATTATGAAAAGTCGTATTCTTGTGCTGGAAATAGCTTTCTACACAAGAAAAGCCATCAAAAAAAGCTTTTTTTGACCCCTTTGCTGATGTTGAGAATGATCTTATCCATGACTTGATCTGATGAAAAAAGAGTGCCAAAAGAAATTTTCTATTAATACTACCCTATGGCAATGGATGAATATTAAAGAAAGTAATCCTTACAAAACCTTAAAAAAGTAGTTATCTCTTTTTAATCGGCTTTTACCCCTTTCCACAAAAACCAGACTGATACCTCATATTGTAATTTACCGAATATCGGAGGTTTATGATATATAAAGCGATTCTAAAACCAAAATAGATACCAACTCTTCCATATATTTGTTTCTGAATTTTTTAACATACTCATTTGCATTATGTATTATTTCCAAAGCTTCTTTAGGATTATTTAAATAAAAATCTAACTTTTCATCTAAATCCGAATAATCATCTGCAATTTCTATATAATGCTCCCCTCCTCGTAATTTCCCCTCCATAAACCATGTTTCAAATTTTAGTTTTGGAGATACAGCAATAGAATTGCTACTCATTATCCATTTAAGATTAGTTGCCACATCGTATCCCTCCAAACTCAAAATATATTTATAATTCAGGTGCTCTTTATATGAGAGTCTATCTTTAAACCATTGGGCATTTTCCCCATTTTTTTTCACATGCCCTATGTCAACATTTGGATTATTAAAATGTTTTTTAAAGAACTCGATTCTGTGTTGTTTACGAATGGATAAC
Organism: Flavobacterium sp. UGB4466; assembly: GCF_903469665.1. Lineage (GTDB taxonomy): Bacteria > Bacteroidota > Bacteroidia > Flavobacteriales > Flavobacteriaceae > Flavobacterium > Flavobacterium lipolyticum. The sequence goes on from NZ_CAGKLC010000023.1 coordinate 62,191, forward strand.
CTTCCAATAAGTATATCATTTTTTTGAGCATACGCTATATCATTTTTGATGAATTTGAAATGGCGCTGTCTGTCTAAATTTAAGAGTATTCCTTTCCCGTTGTCATTACCAATAGGCCGACTTTTAACTATTGCATGTTCTTTGGGGACGAAATCTACATCACCAAACACGAAACGAATTGGGTAATTTTTATCAAAATATCTAGCGTATTCAAATGTGTCAATATAATAAGATGTTGGACTTTTAATATTTCGCAGATCATCAATTGTATACTCGGAACTAATATCTCGAAAAGAAAAATTATCTTTATTATAATATTGTTTTCGATCATAACACATACTTATCTCTTCATCACTGAGCTTGGAAAGCAAATATTCTTTTTTAGAGAGATACTCTTTGTAATTTGCAAAAATAGAATTATAATACCCCCTTAAATATAAAAAAAACTTGTACTCTTTTTCAACTTTCATTATTGTAAATTTTCACTATGCAATTCGGTGTCCTACCCCATTACCTTTAATCTTATTATTTTCTCATCACACAACGCTACGCTAATTTTGGATATCCGAAACGTCATTACGTTCCTCAACTATCCACAGATAGTTCTGGCGTTAGCGTTGTTCTGTATTTTATCAGAAAAATAAATATGAAAAGAACAAAGTCTTAATTATTTCTTTCGAAAAAACATACTTATACCCTTTCACCTATCAACACTTTTTACCACATTGCATAAATGTTATCTGACAGAATCAGTAAATTATTTTTTTTTTGACCTATATAAACTATAGTGAGTATATTTGGCACATCCTATTTTTTATG
>NZ_CAGKLC010000024.1 GCF_903469665.1 Flavobacterium sp. UGB4466
AATTTATTTTATAATGATTTTTTTACAAAAACTTTAAATGATGGATTATTTTTAGCTTGTTTGTAAAAAAATACTTCTTTTTTTATGGTTTTTATATTTTTTCTAAATTCGTTCGTACTGTTATTTAATGTATTTGTTTCATTTTTGGATAAGTACGATGAGAATTTTACTTCTAAAATAGAGCTCAGTGTTTCAATTAGAGCGAATTAAAACTTAAATGTACCTTTTAGTATTTATAAAAATCTACGGTATTTTGCAGGAAAAATTACGGTTATTTGCATGAAAAATCTGATCACTTGCGTTAGGTGACCTCTAAAACTAACGAAGAAAATTGTTGTTGTTGGTATTGATTTGGGATGGAATGAAGTAAAGAAAGCTTTCTCTTTTGATTGAAAATAAAAAGATTAATCTCGCTGTAAAAAAGTTTTGAAGCTAAACTTTTAGGGGGTATTTTTAGGTTTTTTCTGTTTTATGAAATTGTGGTGAGAGCAAGATTAACCTTATGCTGTAATAAATGCAGAAATTTTAGAATAGTACAAAGCAGTGATTAAATTTCTTTAAGATTGTCTTTATAAGTACGGCCAATTGGCAACTCTCTGCCATCTTTGAGCTGTACCATGCGTGAATTGAATGATTTTACGTGGTTTTTTAAAACCAAATAAGACTTATGTATTCTGATAAAACCCAGGTGACGGTGCATTTCCTCAAACTTTGCCATGCGTTCTAATACCATATGGTTTTTGTAACGGGATACAATTCTAAGGTATTCGCCAAATCCTTCTATCCAAAAAATATCATCCAGCTTGACTTTGTTTATAATATAATCTGATTTAAACATAATATAGTCCTCAGCAATATCTTTAGACTTTATAAAATGGTGGTATTCTTTGGCTTTGGTAATGGCTTTTTCAAAACGTTCAAAGCTTATGGGTTTTATAAGATAATCTACCACATCAAGTTCAAATGCTTTGGCTGCATGTTGTTCTTCAGCGGTTATGAAAATGCAGAGTGGCTTGTTGGGTGTATTTTGCAGTAACTCTATGCCGTTGATGCCGGGCATATTAATGTCAAGGATAAGCAAGTCAACTTCATTTTGCTGTAAAAAAATGATGGCTTCCTGTGGATTGCTAAAGGTAGCGAGCAGGTTAACACCAGCAGTATTGGCACAGTAGTTTCTTATTAGCTCCAGCGCAAGGTATTCATCATCTACGCCTACAGCCTGCAATTGTTTCATAATTTAATTTTGAGAGTAGAAAAGTACGTCTTATTTAATAATTCGTCAAACAATTGATAATTTTCTGCATATTTCATGGTGAGGATTTTTTTCAGTGCAACGAGCCCCATTCCGTTATATCCATTATGGTTATTAAACTGAATCTTGTCCGGCACAGAATTTTCTATCCTGAATACGAAGGTATCCTCAACCTTATCAAAGTTCACCTTAATATAGGCTTCCTTATCTGCTCCAATACCGGAATGTTTAAGTGCATTTTCAAAAAGTGTAAAATAGATAGAAGGGGGAATCTCTACCTGTTCCTGTACTTCACTATCATTTAGTTCAAATAGTATGTTCAGGGTATTATTGTACTTGAGCTGGTACAAACCTGCGAGAGCCTTCATCATTTCGAACTCTTTGTGTATCGCAATCGTTTTTTTATCGGTTTCGTATATAACATATTGCAACAGCTGGCTTAGTTGTAGTATTGCTTCGGTGGTATTACCATGCTGGTTGTAACTGCCTGCGTAAATGTTGTTAAGGGTGTTGAGTAAAAAGTGGGGGTTTATTTTTGACTTCATGAGGTTGAGGTCGGTCTCATTTTTTTTCACCTCAAGGTCGAGATAGTCATATTCGATTAAGAACTTATGCCTTGATATTCCTAAAAAAGAAGCAACTAAAATTACGATGCTTTGTGAACTGTACACACTGATCAAAAACAATGGTTGGTCTTGTACTGCATCGCCCTCCTGAGAAAATTCAGGTTCAACAAGCAGTCTTAGCAGCGTTGTAGATATAAATAATATCAGTGCATATAACAGGTATTCAGGATACTTATTGGTTTGGTAATAGGCGGGAACTAAATAGGCATAACAAACAAAATATAATACCGTATTAATAGCCATAATAAAAAGTATTCTATACAATGCAAAAGGCATTTCGATAAAATAGAGCGTCGAAATTACCAGAAAGGTGGTGTATATCACAAAGAACAGGACGTGTTGAAATCGGATAAGGTTTGTCCATTGTTTTTTCATGAGACTGCCTATAATCTTTTGTTCAAACAGTAATCTGAAAGCCACAAGGAGGATAATGATGTTTATTAGTAAAACCATACTTTTTTGTGTTAAAAATTATTTACCCTTTAAAATTATATCATTAAAAATACAAATATCATTATTTTAAAACAGGCACTTTGCGTTGTTTGTTTATTAAATGAGTCGTTCGTTGAAAATTACTTTTTTGAAAAAATCAATCGTATACTTTTACCTCAGACAAATAAATTAACGATTTATCAAAATGTATAGAAAATATATATCAATCCTGTTTTTTTTAATGATTTTTTCTACGAAAGCAGTAGCGCAACAAGATAATTTTAACATGTGGCTGCAATATACAATGTCCGCAAAATTAAGCGAAAAGTACAGCTTTACGGCGCTTTCTCAATATCGGGCATACGATTTAGTAATGGATTCACGTCTTTTTTTAGTTTCGACCTACCTGGAAAGAAAGTTAGATCACGATCTTTATCCGGCTGTGGGGTATATGTTTTTGGTACTTCAGCCTTATACCAGCGATACGGATAAAAAGCTGCGTTATGAAAACAGGCCGTTTCAACAGTTAACGATCAAAAATAAAATTGGCCGCACCACATTATTACACCGTTATCGTGTCGAAGAACGTTTCTTAACCAACCCGGATGATTTTGTGGTGAGATTGCGTTATCTCCTATCGTTAAAAATTCCATTGGGTAAAGAAGAAGGGAAGAATCTATTATATGGTATTCTGAAAAATGAAATCAGGATGAATGTAGTAAAGAAGGACCAATTTGACAGTAACAGGATTACTGCCGGATTAGGGATTAACTTAGGCAAACAATCAGCCATAGAACTTTCATTTGTCAATCAGGTAAGTCCCGACGATACGAGTAATTATGTGTTGGCGGGTTTTAGAAACTCATTTGACTGGTCGGCCAAAACAGAAAATAATTAAACTTAAAATATACAGTTATGCTTACAATTTTAGGATTCTCAATGATCATTGTATTTATGTATCTGATCATGACCAAACGTTTGTTTCCGTTAACAGCGCTTATACTTATCCCTATACTTTTTGCCATTTTTGGTGGCTTTACAGCCGATCTTGGTTCTATAATCATGGAAGGTGTAAAAAATATTGCTCCCACCGGCATCATGCTCATTTTTGGTATACTGTTTTTCAGTATCATGATTGATGCAGGATTATTTGATCCGTTGGTAAACCTGATATTAAAGTTTGTAAAAGGCGATCCGGTTAAAATCGCTTTAGGAACTGCCTTTTTAACGGTATTGGTTTCGCTTGATGGCGATGGGGCCACTACCTATATGATCGTTGTAGCGGCAATGTTACCATTGTATAAAAAACTGGGTATGAATCCGCTTGTACTCTCGTGTATTATAATGCTTGGTGGCGGGGTAATGAACATACTGCCTTGGGGCGGACCTACGGCACGTGCGATGACTACCCTTAAAATGGATGCATCAGAACTGTTTATGCCTATGATACCGGTCATGGCAGGTGGTGTACTATGGGTAATATTTGCAGCATTCTGGCTTGGTCTCCGCGAAAAAAGAAGGATTGCCCGTGAAGGAGATATGAACAAGCATCTTATAAACGAGGAAGAAACTGTAATAGAGCGCGAGCTCAAAAGACCTGGTCTGATATGGTTTAATCTGCTGCTTACCATACTGCTGTTGGCTTCAATGATGTTTGATGTATTGCCGCTGGCCGTTTCCTTTATGATTGCATTTTGTATTGCACTGATCATCAATTATCCAAAAGTTGATGAACAGCAAAAAGTACTAAAATTACATGCAGGTAATGCCCTTTCAGTAGCATCGATGATATTTGCAGCAGGTATTTTTACCGGCATACTTTCCGGTACGGGAATGATGGATGCTATGGCAGCTTCGATGATTTCGGTGGTACCGGATACCTGGGGGAATGCTTTTCCTGTGCTAACAGCGGTAAGCAGTGCACCGTTGACCTTCTTTTTGAGTAACGATGCTTACTATTTTGGTATACTCCCTCTGATTACCGAAACGGGCTTACATTTGGGCGCTACAAAATTAGAAATAGGAGCGGCATCGCTCATAGGTCAAGGAGTTCATTTGTTAAGTCCGCTGGTACCTTCTACTTATCTTTTAGTAGGATTGGCCGGAGTTGAGTTTTCTGATCACGTAAAATTTACTATAAAATGGGCTTTGGGTTCATCACTCGCCATGCTCATAGCAGCATTGCTTATCGGGTTAATAACTTTTTAAAACTACCTTTGTAGAGCAACTTAATGAGTAAGGTTTAAAAAGATGAATACCACACCACAACATCCGGAGAGCAGCGGAATACCACAAAAGTATTTGAAAAATTTAGCAGCTTATGTTACTATAGCATTGCTGTTAGGAATTGCTGTAGGACACTATTATCCTGAAAAGGGTATTCAATTGGATTTTTTAGGCAGTGGATTTTTATATCTTATTGAACCGCTGATACAACCCATAATATTTTTAACCATTATTATAGGGGTAAGCAGTATTGGCAATCTTAAAAAAGTGGGTCGTGTAGGGCTTAAGGCGTTCGTTTATTTTGAAATAATAACGACTATTGCCATGATCATGGGGATAATGGCAGCGTTGTTTATAGAGCCCGGCAAGATCGAAAAAAGACTTATAGACGTAACTCTGCCCAAACATTTTACAGCTACCGAATCACTGGATAGCGGCTGGTTTAATTTTATTGTGCTTAACCGCCCCCTGGTATTGCTGCTGTTGGCTGTTGTAACAGGTGTTTTGCTTAGTCTTTCGCCAGGCAGAGCAAAGTATGTAGGGATCTTGCAGAAAATTATGACCTTTTTGTATAGGGTACTCCTGTATTTGTTTTTACTTATTCCGGTTGCAGCTTTTGGCGGAATGGCTTATGCAGTATCGCGATTTGGTATACATAGTCTTTTGCCTTTGGGAAAACTGCTGGCTACGACTTACATCACAATGGCATCTTTTGTATTTATAGTATTGGGGCTTTTGCTGCGTTATTACAACATCAGCCTTTGGAAGTTTCTGAACTATATTAAAGAAGAACTGCTTATTGTTTTTAGTACATCATCATCCAGAACAGTGTTTCCTTTGATTGTTGCAAAGCTGGAACAGGCGGGGTGTGGTAAAGCTGTCGTAGGTCTTTCAATACCACTTGGTTATTCTTTTAACCTTGCAGGTGCATCTATATTTTTGCCTATATGTACGTTGTTTGTTGCTCAGTTGTTTAACATTCCGCTTACGTTTCGCGATATCATCACTATAGGGTTGGTTATCATGGTGACCTCAAAAGTAGCATCGGGAATACCGGGATCTGGTTTTGTAGCACTAACCATAACGTTTACAACACTTAATAAATTTCCGTTAGAAGGCTTGGCACTGCTTTTCAGTATTGATAAGTTTATGAACGAAGCCCGAACGATAACTAATTTTATAGGCAATGGGGCGGCTGTTATACTCCTTTCGAAATATGAAAATGACTTTGAACCCAATCCAGAAATAGACCTTTCCATAACAAAATAAACAAGCCATTAAGGCACCATACTTTAAAACAATACCATATGACTGATTTGATTACTACTTTTAATAGCCTTTGGCAAGATATTATTGCGCATCCAGGTACATCACTGGCAATTATTGGAAACCTTATTCTCATTGAGAGTCTACTCTCTGTAGATAATGCAGCCGTACTGGCTACGATGGTAATGGATTTGCCGGAAAACCAACGTGAGCGTGCGCTTAAATACGGTATTTGGGGCGCTTATATTTTTAGGGGTATTGCAATGGTATTTGCTTCGGCACTTATTGCTATTTGGTGGCTTAAACCTATTGGCGGACTTTATTTGCTCTATCTCGTATATTCTTGGTACAAAGACAAGCAGAAAGAAGGCAGTGAAGATGAAAAAGTAAATAAGGAGGGGAACTGGTTGTATCGTCTTACAGTGAATACGATAGGTCATTTTTGGGCTACAGTTTGCCTTGTGGAGCTTATGGATATGGCTTTTTCAATAGATAATGTATTTGCAGCGGTAGCCTTTACACCAAATATCATATTGGTATGTATTGGAGTATTTATAGGGATACTGGCGATGCGTTTTATAGCACAGAGGTTTGTGAATCTTTTAGAAAAATATAAGTTTTTAGAAACTGCAGCTTTTGTAGTAATTGCCGTTTTAGGAATCAAGCTGGCCTTATCTTTATATGAACATTTTTATCCTGAAACAGCATTCAGTAAATTCTTAGGCAGCCATGCCGCAGATATTGGGATCTCGGCGCTTACCGTTGCCATATTTTTTGTGCCCATACTTACCAGTACTTTTTTTGATTTTCCAAAGAAAACTAAATCTGTTGTGAGATAAAAATTATTATTAATCTAAGAATTAAGATAATAAGTGCCATGAGGTAGTGTTGTATCATGCTTAGCCTCAACTAGACAAGATAGAGATCATGACTGCTAAACCCTACTCCTACAAAATGACCTTTCAATGGTCTGCTAGCCGGGAATAGCACAAACCTTGCCTTGAAATTTAAAAAGAGATCTATCAAGTGTATCATTACGCCGCAAAGGGTAACTTTGCGGCTTTGATAATGGCTAAAATTAAAGAGACTGCATAATCTTCTTCAATTGCAGACAAAGTTGGACCAATAGTACACCCTCAGGTCCATAATTAGGCAAAAACTATCTTTATTGAATTATCACCCAAAACCTAAGTATTCAACTAAAAGCAAAGTATTTTGATTTTATAATTTCATAAGTATTTCATTTCGAAATAATCAAATGCAGATTTGTATATAACCTTAAGTGAACAACCCAATATTGCGAATGTCACAATATTAACAAATTATTAAATGACAAAATTCAAAAATTAACAATTGAGGTTTATCATACATTTGTAAGGGTCTTCTTTAACAGTTGAAATTTTTATTATGAGTTCTAATTTAATTATAAGGTTACGTGCTGGTGATGATTCATGCTTTAAAGAAATATATGATTTATACCATTTTAAAGTATTTTGTTTTGTTAAAAAATACACCTCACAATTAGCAGATTCAGAAGATGTAACACAAAATGTTTTTATTCATCTTTGGAAATATCGTACCAAATTAGATCCCCAGGTAAGTCTTGAAGCTATTCTGTTTAAGAGCTCTAAGCAGGAAATCTCCAGATGGTATAAGAAACAAAACCGAATATTTTCTGTTGAAGATGATGCGCTGATTCGGGAATTGGATAGTAAAACACAGTCTGAAGAAGAAGTGAGTTTACAGATGGAAAGAATTGAATATCTATTGGATAAAATTCCTGCTAAAAGAAGAAAAATATTCAGCCTGCACAAGTTTGAAGACCGCAGTTACAAGGAGATAGCCGAAGAAATGGAGATGTCTCCGGGGGCTGTTGCCAACCAAATTTCTAAAACCTTACAATTTCTTAAGAAAAACTCGGTCCATAATCATGAACTCTACTGGTTTGCTTTATTCTTTGTATATCAGACAGAATTAGTATTGTAGATACATTCAAAATGTATAAAACCCGTTGAGTGTAATTGATAAAAAAAATACTTACCCTATAGTGCCGATGCATCGGGATACACCTATAAAAGAATATTAAAAAACATATTTCTTACACATAGTAACCTTTTGTGTATTTACAATAATTGAAATGCCTTTTCTGAAAGCGTTAAATCGATGCTTCTATGTGTCTAAAAATAATTTGCACCCAGTGGGTTATGAAAACCTTTTTAAGGTATTTGCGGATTGATTTTGTTCTAAACTCTTGTTGTTAAATCTTTATTCAGATTAAGAAAACGTTAATAGTAATACTGCTCCGTGATATTTGCCGAAGTGAGAATCTAATGTAGTTGAATTGATAGCTGTACGTAAATTTCAAATATTAAATGTTAACTCGAATGAAATCCAAAAGAATGAAAGAAGAATGGAATGTGATCCCCAACCGTGGTATACTTCCTGACAATATTGAGGCAAGAATGTGGAACAATATACGCAGGGTTACGATTGATAAATATAAAAAACTTTATAACTGGATGGCTGTGGCCTGTGCTGTATTTGTAATTTCAATTGGAAGCTATCAATTTTTGAACTTACCTAAAAAAGCGGATATTGAAATTACTTCAACAATTACATTTAAAAACGATATTCGACTTATAAGTTTGCCTGACGGAACAAGAGTATGGCTGAATGAAAACTCTCAACTGGAATACCCGGAACATTTTTCAGATAACGAAAGAAATGTGAGCTTAAAAGGAGAAGCTTTTTTTGAGGTAAAACGGGATCCTTCAAGACCATTTGTAATTACTTCAGGAGTTATAAAAACAACCGTTTTAGGAACTTCATTCAACATTAAAGCCTATAATGAAAAACAGCCTGAGGTAAATGTCAGAACCGGGAAAGTAAAAGTTGAAGGTGAAACGAATACCGTATTGTTGCTCAGAGGAGATAAAGCAGTTTATACTACGGTATCTTCTACCGTAAAAAAAGAAAAGACCGACATTCTGGAACCTGAATGGAAAAAAGCATTACTGTATGTTGACGGATTGACTCTGGAGCAGGTTTTAAGTAAATTAAAAGAAGAAAATGATTTTAAGGTAAATTATTTAGAAGAGGATTTAAAAAACCTCACCATTCAGGGTACGCTCGACAGCAGGCAGGGGATTTACGAAATGTTGCAGACTGTTGCATTTGCCTTAGAAATAAAAATCAGGTCTGCCGGTAATAATACCTACTTGATCAGCAGGTAAAAAAATATATACCATTTTAATGCGATTTTTTGCAGCCTATAACTTTTGAAAAATAAGGTTTATAAGCAGCCGGGGATTTTTATGCCCAAACTTAAAAGATTTAACACGTACATCATATTCAAAAACAAATTCTAATAAACTAATAATTATCAATTATGAACAATGATTTTTCCAGGCAGTTTTCTTTTGTCTTATGGATTTTATTTTTTGGAGTTTTTCTCGGAACAAATACTATTTATGCGCAAACCGGAACTGTATCAGTTGATTTTAAAAATTCTTCGCCTCAAAAAATTATCGAGAATTTAAAATCACGCACACCTTACCAATTTATCTATCAAAAGGATTTAGATCTTAGTCTGCCTCTTATAACACTAAAAAAAGACAACGTTTCTATTGATGAAATTTTAAGTGATTTACAAAAAATGACCAATTTAAATTTTAGAAGAAACGAAAATAATATAGCTGTAAATAGTAAGGATGCGGACAAAAAAAAAAAGAAAGGAAAAATTACAGGTAAAGTTGTAGATACCAATGGACTTTCACTTCCGGGAGTTAACATAAAAGTAGTGGAGTTAAATTACGGAGTACAGTCTGATATTGATGGTAATTATATTTTAGAATTAGAACCTGGAGAATATACGATTGAAATCAGCGCTATCTCCTTTCAAACACAGAAAATTACAGGTGTAAAAGTAACGGAAGGAGGAGAAACACCTTTGGTTGTTTCCTTAAAAGAAGCCGCTCAATCACTCAAAGAAGTTGTAATTGTGCAAAATTACAAACAGGCGACAGCTTCAATTCAGGGATTATTGTTACAGCAAAAAAAAGCAGCACAGTTCTCCGATGGTATCTCAGCAGAACAAATTGCAAGAACACCGGACAGAGATGTGGCAAGTTCACTAAAACGGATTACAGGAGTAACGACCATTGATAACAAATATGTTGTAGTTCGTTCTATGGGAGAACGATGGAATCAGGCCGTTATGGACGGAATTACACTTCCCAGCACCGATGCCTATCAGCAAAACTTTTCTTTTGATATTATTCCAACCTCAATGGTGGAAAGTATTGTAGTCAGCAAATCAGCAACTCCGGACATGTACGCCAACTTTGCGGGTGGTTATGTAGAAATTAAAACAAAAGATATTCCTAAAGAAAACTTTAATAGTTTCTCGATAAGTACTTCATACAACAGCAGAAGTACTTTTAAAGAAAGACTTACGAAGCAGGAAGGAGATTACGATTACTTAGGTTTTGATGATGGGAGAAGAGATTATCCAACGAATTTGACATCCTTACCAATACCAACAAACGAAGCTGATTCCGGGCTTTTTATAGAGCAGTCTAAGAGGTTTACAGCAGACAATTTTACGACTTATAAAACTTATGCTGCTCCGGGAACAACACTTCAATATGCAATGGGAAGAGCGTATAAATTAAAAGATAATAACAAGTGGGGTTTTGTAGGATCGCTATTTTTTAAAAATACTCAGGAGAAACTGGATATTGAGCATACGCAAAGAGCAAGTAATGCCGATAATTCACTTTTTGTTCCAGAGACGGATAAAGCATTGTATTCAACATTTACCAAATACGGATTTAGAAATTCAGGAGCCAATTATACATTTAATTCTACTTTGGCAGGAATGTTTAATGCGGGAATTCAGTTTGGCAATCATAAAATAACGGCACGTAATACAGTGATGCACATTTACAACAATCAGCTTACTCAGGTAACAGGATGGAGTGACAGTGATGCCTTATCTGAAATTATGAATGGATCGATACTTCCTTCGACTTCAGAAACAGATTATCCGGTTTATCAGACCTTGCTGCAAAGCAAAATAGAAGGGAGTCATAAGTTTGGCAAGCTGGATGTCAATTGGTTTGGAGCTTATAACACTGTTTCAAAAGATACTAAAGATGCTACTTTTTTGGATACGTACAGAAAAAAAGTGGGTGATGATACTTTGCTTTATCACTATGTATATAATTCAGAAACAAGATTTCCTTTCAGCAGAAGTAACTTTACAAATGATGAAACAGATTACAATTTCGCCATAAATTTTAAGTACTCTTTTGATTTTAGCGATACCTACACCAATGATATAAAAGCGGGTTATTTTGGGACCTATAAAAAAGCTACCAACCAGCAGGAATCGGCAAAGGTAGTCGTAATGGGTACAGGTGCAGATAAAGCGGAGATTTACGAACCTCTTTCAAAATTTTTAGACGGTTCCAGATACTATTATGGAGGTTTTGGATGGCAGGATTATGGAGTATACGGTAACAGATACGTAGGTGATGTAAAAGTACATTCCCCCTTTTTAATGCTCGATGATAAAATTGGACGTTACGTAAGATTAGTGTGGGGAGTAAGGGCAGAAAGCTATTTGTATACCGAAATTGAAAGCCAGTCTGAAGCTGCCGGAGATTTTGGAAAAGATCAAAAAGACGATAAGTTGTGGCAGTTTTTACCATCAGCAAGTTTGGTCGTAAGTCCTACCAATAAAATGAATATCAGATTGGGGTATAATAAATCAGTTTTACGTCCTCAATTTGCAGAACGTTTGAGTATTCCTTATTACGATCCTATTCAGTCTGCCAAAATTTATAATTATTCAGGCGGAATGATTTCCAGTGTTTCCAATAATTATGATTTGAAGTTAGAATGGTTTCCATCCGGAGGTGAAATTTTATCTTTTGGTGTATATCATAAAAATATAGATGATCCTATGGAAGCAGTGGGAAGTTTGAATCCATCAAGAATCAGAAACATTTACAACCTTAATTCAGCCAATGCTAAACTTTGGGGAGTAGAAGTAGAGTTGTATAAAAGTCTTTCTTTTTTAGGGGAAGGAGAAACCCTTAAAGATATTTTTATCTCCGGGAATGCTTCTATTAACAGAACTAAAGTAACCTCTTATGTCGCCATTGACGGGACTGGAGGACTGTATGAAGCAAACAGACCGCTTTATGGACAGTCGCCCTATACTTATAATTTAGGATTAGACTACGTGGGAGATCGTTTAGGATTTAGTGTGAGACATAATGCTATAGGAGATCAGTACATATTAGTAGGATTTGATTATCAGTCTGAAGAAATCAGGATGCCTTATTCTATCACGGATGCGCAGATTAGTTATAAGTTTTTTAAAGAAAAAAATCTCGAATTCAAATGCAGTATGAAAAACTTGTTTGATGCAGCAATTAAAACCTACGATAATTCAAACAGTTATTCACATATTGAAAATGTGCCGGTGGGGTCAAATCCACGAGACCGATACAGCTTAGGAGCAAACGCCACAAATAAATACGACGAAGATATTGACAAAGTATTATTTAAAGCTAAAAGCGGCAGAACGATAAGTGTTTCCTTAAGTTATTCCTTCTAAATACAAAATTCACTAAGAAGCTTTATTGGAAGGAGTAAAGGATTACTTCAGACGAAATAAACAGTGGGAGAGAGACTTTTATTGGTCTGAGAAAAAGAGCGGTTTAAGTCAGAAAGATCCTGGACATTAAGAAACCGTTAACAATAAAAAAAGTGGTGATATTTTGTTCTTGTGAAGTCTAATATAGTTGTAATAAGATTAATTTTTTTAATTCTTCATTAGTATTAATCAAGGTCTATTGTTTTTTTTTTGCAGTTCCTGTATGGTCTTTTAAAAACTTACAGCGTTATAAAAAGACCTGCAGTGATTGCATCAAAAGATCAGGAAGAATGGAAAGCAATCCTTTCATTGCGTTGGAAACCCTAAGAATGAAAGATGGAGTTTAGGTATAAACCTCCGATGGTAAAGCGGAAAAAGTTTATCAAAAAGATCTTTGCCAAAAACGAGAAAGACCTAAGGAAAGATATTTTGCTGCTCTCTCCAAAGGCCTAGTTTGAATAGCAGCAAATATAGCAATAATTAAATTATTATGAAAAATTTTTTTCTATTTGCAATGGTAGCTCTACTTTTGGGCTCTTGCCAAAATGATGATTCTACTGCAGATTCTTCTTTTTCAATGAAAGCTTCAGGTGCTGATTATGCTCATCCACCTACAGTACAAACAGTAAGCGGTGCTATTACCTCTAATACAACATGGACAAACGACAGAGTTTGGGAAATCGATGGTGTTATTACAGTAAAAAATGGCGCAAAATTAACTATTCAGGCAGGAACTTTTATTAAAGCAAAACCTTTGGCACCAGGAGTTGCTACAGGAGTTTTGGTAATTACTAAAACAGGACAAATTGATGCACAGGGAACTGCAGAATCTCCAATTGTTTTTACAAGTTATAACTTATTAGATGACAATGCTAATACTTCAGCTCTTCCGGGAGATTTTGGAGGAGTTGTTATTTTAGGAGATGCAGAGGTTAATACAGGTTCTGTAACGAACATTGTTGAAGGATTAGACGATCAGTCTAATTTTACTGAATTTTATTATGGAGGTTCAAACAACAATCACAATGCGGGAATCTTAAGCTATGTACGTATCGAATTTGCAGGACGTATTTTAGATACAGACGTTGAAATTAACGGTTTAACATTGGCTGGTGTTGGAAACGGAACTACTGTTAACCACATTCAGGTATCTTATGGTAAAGATGATTCATTTGAATTTTTTGGAGGTAAAGTAAACGCTACTCATTTAGTTTCTTTTGCTGCGGATGATGACAACTTCGATTTCGATTTTGGTTACACAGGAAGCATCACAAAAGCTATCGCACTTGCAGACAGTAATTCAACTCACAGTTTAAGCGGAGGAAATCCTGATTCTAACGGTATTGAATTAGATAACAACGCTACCGGAACACTTACTAGCATTATCACACGTCCGGTTATTTCTCAATTATCTATTATTGGTGTAAGCTCTTCTACAGTTGCTGATTTGTACGAAAATGCCATTCACGTACGCAGAGCTGGTAACATCAGCCTTACAGATGTAACTGTAACAGGGTACAACACAGGAATTAGATGGGATTCACCTTCACTTCCATCAGGATCTTCTTATTTAAGAGTTTCAATCCACGGATTTGATAATGTTGCTCTTCCGGCAGGAACAACTTTAACAGGTTTTGGTACAACTACTTCTACTGTTGACCCGGCTACAAAATGGAGCTTAAACCAGCCTTTCTTTAATAATGGCGCTCTTAATTTTACAGGAACAACAGGAGCCTTTAAAACAGAATCTAACTGGACGAATACCTGGACAAAGTTTTCTAATTTCTAATTAGAAAAAAAACAGCTTACTAATTAAATACTGTATGGGCAGAGAAATCTGCCCATATTTAAAATAAAAAACATGAAAAAAACACTACTTTTTTTTGCTTTTATAATGATTACAACGATATCATCTGCTCAATATACAATCTGGGAAGATGATTTTGATGATTCTAATGTTTCAGACTGGAATTTACTGGACAGAGATGGAAATGGAAGTAACTGGATGGCCAGAAAAAACATTCAGTTGGATGCAAGTACCGGAAGTGTAATTGACGGAACTATTGATGTTTTGGGAACCTACAATATTGATTTTAAAACAGGCGGACCTCTTGAAGGATTAGAAAACAATCTGGCCATCAGTCCGGTTTTGAATATTTCTTTTTACTCCGGAAAAATTAGTTTGACCATAAAAGCGCAGCCAAGTATTTACGACAGTAATCAGAATATTGCGATCTATGGTTCTACCTCTGCAGATCCCGCCTCTTTTAAACTTTTGCATACCATTACCCTGGAAAGAAATACGGTTGAAGAGGCAGAATTTAAAAATTATACGGTAGATATTTCGCAGTTTGCCGGCAAAGCCGAAGTATATCTGGCATTAGGAAATAATCTTTCAGGCCCGTTTATTGGTTACGAAATAGATAAAATTTCAGTAATGGCAGAAGCTTTATTAGGCACAGCTGATAATACATTAAAATCATCCTTATGTTATTTAAAACAAAATCCTGTTCAGGATTATTTGGAGTTAGAAATAGCAGAAGAGTATAAAAATGAAGAAACAGTTTTAAAAATTTACAATACGAGCGGCGTTTTAATTAAAGAGTCTTCTTATAAGCCTGAAGGTTTATCTGTTAGTGATTTAATGCAGGGCATTTATTTCCTTTCTGCAAACAATAATGGAGCTTCCAAAAAAATAAAATTTATAAAAAAGTAATCTGATTTTCAAATCAAATTATGCAAACAAAAAACAAACATGATGAATTTATTGCCAAAGTTATTCGTTTCTTTAATTTTAATTACTCTTGTAACATCTTGTTCTACTGATGAAAAGCTGCCTTTTTACAGCAATGAAACCAATCAGCCGGGAAGAGTAACCATTAACGGTTACAGTGCTTTAAATGATTCACTACAGGTAAGGGTTAACGATAAAATTATTGAAATTAGTAAAGACAAAAAAACGGCCTTTGTCAAAAAAATAGAAAAAGAGTATGACTTTGTATTTTACGGCAGTCAGGAAAAGACTATTTCTATACTAAACAAAACCACTAAGGCAGTATTACATACTTATCAGTTTAATGCACAAAAGGTTAAGGATACGATTTCCTTTTTTGCAAAAGATAACTTTTGGATTGATAATGTTTCGCGCATAAAACCGGGTGTTTTAAGTAAAACGGCTAACAGTGGTTATAAATTTATTTTCCCCAATCAAAACTTGTATTCTAAAAATAGTTACACAGGTAATCTTGACGGAATTATACGCAAAATCAACGGGCAGGTTTTAGGTACGGTTGAAAATATAAATAAAGAAAAGTTTAGTTCTTTTATTGAATTTCCATTTAGTTCGCCTCCAACCATTTTAATGGAACTGGTAAAACACGGTACAACAGAATCGTATATCCCGGGACAAAAAGTAACAGTTATTATGACCATGTCTGTTAATAAATCAAAACTAATTGTACTGGAAGAAAAACTAGATGCAAATGGTAATTTTTCCGGTGTAGAAGGGACCTTAAGCCTAACCGATTATTTCATTTTTAAATAATAATAAATCTTCATTTACGGGAATATAAAATCATTATTAACAATTACAATCAATAGATGAAATATTCAACTATTTCTGTTTTATCGTTATTTCTTTTTTTATCTGTTTTTCTATTCTCTTGTTCAGATAATGATGCTCCAGCTCCGGTTTACGAAGCAGGTACAAATGAGTATGTTAATGAGTGGATGTACCAGCAGATGAAGAAGTATTATCGCTGGAACACCACAATGCCGGAAAAAGGCCGTTTAGATCTTTCTCCCAAAGAGTACTTTGCAGGGTTATTGCAAAAAGACGATCGATATTCGTATGCTGTGCATCCTGAACAGCCGGAAACGGCACAGCAAAGTCTCAGACGCAAATTTGGATTCGAAGTTTCTTTTTTTGAATTTGAATCGAAATTTTATGGCGTAATTCTGTATGTATTAGAAGATTCTCCTGCCAAAAGAAATGGTTTAAAAAGAGGTCAGCTGATCACAAAAATAGAAGGAACAATGCTGAACCAAAATAATTATGGGGTATTATATGCTAAAATGACCGCATCAACACAGTTGAATTTGCAGACCATTTCTTATACAGTACAAGCAGGATTTTCTAATGTAAAGGAAATTTCGATACTGCAGGGCTATAGCTTTTCGCAGCCCATCAATTCTATTGTTATTGAAGGTAAAAGCAAAAAAATTGGTTACGTCGAAATTTCTCATTTTGATGCAGGACAGGCGCAGTCGTATCTTCAGACTTTTCAGGAACTTAAAAATAAATCAATTACAGAACTTGTTGTAGATCTGCGGTATAATGGAGGAGGGGATATCGCAGCTGCAACAGCTTTAAGTATAATTCTGGCTCCTAATATTCAATCCAATACTCTTTTTATAAAATTTGAAGGAAATACGAATGGCGGAAATGTAGACCAATCCTTTAAACAGGCTTTAGAAAGCAATGAATCAAAAATAAGTTTTGATGCTCTTCGCAATGTTCATCCGTCCATAAACAGAGTTTATATTTTATGTGGTCGGCACACTGCATCCGCCGCAGAGCTTATTATAAATAATCTAAAACCTTATATGGAAGTCATAACCATTGGAAACAAGACCTTTGGTAAAGATGTAGCCGGTTTTCCACTTATAGACGATAGAATATCAACTAAAAAAGGCTGGACTTTGTATCCGGCCATATATAAAATGTTTAATTCCAGGAATGAAGGTAATTATTCAAAAGGAATTGATCCGCTTATTTCTTTAGATGAAATTCAGCAACCGGAAGTTTTTCCTTTAGGAAACAGTTCTGAGGTTTTACTAGCCAAAGCTTTAAATTCTATTAACGGAAATACGGCTAAAAATATTTTGGCAACAGCGAAGACATCTCCTTTATCTGCAAATGAAGCAGACGCTGATTTCTTAATGACAATTCACTAATTCAAATACGATTTTACTTCATTATGCAGGGTATCGATAAAAGAGAACATCGGAGAATGGAAGAGGTTTTTAATAAATATAAAAACAGTTATAGCAATTCTGTAATGAAACTGGAAGAGGATAATATCAAGATCTGTCAAAATATGGAAGAACTGGATGTCTTGTATAGTAGTTTTATGATTCTGCTGACGGAATTGCAAAGATGTGCCAGAAATTATGAGCAGAAAAAAATAGTGACCCGGAGCATACTTCATAAAAACTTAAGAAAGTTGAATTCAGAAGCTTGCCGAAACAGATAAAGAAAAAAAGTAGTAATTCCAATAGAAAGTAAAAGCCATGAGACTTTACACAGCAGGAGTGTTTGTGTACATGACTCATGGTTTTATCTCAATAAAAAAATGATATTTCTGCTGGTTAGCATAGTAAAAAACGCTACTACGCTTCTAACAGCGATGAAATAGAATCAATTAGTTGTTTTCGTTGGCAGTTACTCTGTTTGCGGCATAATTGACCGGCGAATAATTAAATTTTATTATGTTGAATTCATAGTTAAACTTGTCTAAATCATTACACTCACAGTCTATTTTGTCAAATTGATCTTTGGTCGTTGTGGTGACGGTGACATAGGTAAATGTGGTTACGGTTGTTCCTGTTAGTTCAACATAGCCTACAACACAAGTTAAAATGCCAATCGTTTCTGCTGTCGCCCGTTTTGCATCTTCTTGTATAATTTTCATATATCGCAATAGATTTGATTCCAGGTATTTTAGTTTATCATTCGAAATCCCTAGTACATCTTCAAAGAATTGTAAATTCACGGCAGAGGGTGTACCGCTATACGATTTTGTGCTGGAGTATGCCGATGTTTCCCCCATTCCATTTATAGTTATCATAGCGTTCTGCATTTCGGTGCCGTCTACCAGATACAATCCTCCAACAAAAGGTGTTGTATGACATGTTTTTTTTAGGGCGGCTCTTATATCAACGAATAATGCGAGCGAATTCTTAAATGCTTCCAAAAGGATTGTTTCTGTTTTGTTATCGGTATCCTTTGGCAGCGATGCCAGCAATAAATTTTCATTACAGGTGTGCAGCCACGCTCCATCAGGGGTGGGCGTAATGCAATATGGTATAGATTTGTTCATGGGTCCGTGTTTTTTGTTGTGTATAAAAGGTCTTTATTGCAATTGAAGAACTTGTTCGAAAACTGTTTTTTCTATTGCAGAAAAAACAAATTTGGCCATTTTATGCACTCTTCTTTGTTGAATAGATTTAGTATTCCTTTCAAAGGAGTGCATAAACTGACACAAATTAAATTTCCTTTACGAAAAGTATGAATTTCGAAAAAGTTTTGTTGTTGACTAAGTAGGGTCTACATAAGAATAACCAACTTTTGTATAGTCTACATTATAAGAAAATTTGGTTGAATCACTAGAGCATTTATGCTTGATCAGTACAGCAGCAGAAGAAGCTTTTGAAACTGCATATACAACAGATGTTGTAGGTATATTCAGACCAGGTACTAAGGATAGAAGAGTGATAGTGGTACCAAAGTTCTCAGCTGTTGTGTCACCCGCAGCCGCAGCCTGAGTTGCCGCCATCGATCTATTAAGATAGTCGCGCATTGGGTTTACTGAACCACCCACGCCTGATAGGATATCGTTGAAGAGCTGTTCATTTGCGTCCTGTATAGTACCATTACCAATTAATGCTCTTTGTACTACATTAGTTTGTGACATTCCTCTTATAGAATTCAAAGCTCTTACCATGGCATCTTGATTTAGTGTATAAAGACCATCCACCACTGTTTGCCCTGAAGTTGCTTTTACAGCATCTTTTATTTTGTTTGGAACTTGCAAGGCTCTTAAGAAGGCATTTCCCATTATTCGGTTTTGCTCCTCAGTCCATATGTCTAGTTTATAATAAAAGATGTAATCAGTTCCTTCTGTGTGTATCCATGTACCGTCATTAGTAACACCACGTGTTTCACGTATAACATAATCATGTTGCTCGAATTGGTTATTATCAATAATAGTGCTCATTGTTTTTTTGTTTTTGGGGTTGTAATCATTGCTACAAGAATTTATCACTACCTGTAACAACTAACCTCAGACCACCAGACTTTCTGGCATTTCTAAGGTATTTGTCTTACTCATAAGGCTTTTCAGTTTCCGCCCCTGTAATAAAAACCTCTACAGGAAGGTTTGTTTAAGTGGGTAATGCAGCATTGTTTTTTTTCTACTAGTAAACGAATTAAGAAAGACCATAAATCCGTGTTTTTTATTTTATTTTTTAGAATATCGTATTCTAATTACGCTTGGTATTGTAAAAATTAGCTTACTGATAGTTTTTTGTTTTGTAATATTACTCTTCAAAATTACTTTTTTATAAAATTATGAGATAGCGTATAAATACTTGATTTTAAATAAATTAGTATTTTTTTGTTTGTAAGGCCAATCAACAGTTTATACTAGAAATAGGTTTAAACAAAAAAGTCCTGATTTTCATCGGGACTTTTCCTTTTGCGGCAAAAATGATATCTCTTTCAATGCACTGTTGTAATGTATACAGAACTTCTTAAAATCAAAAAAACTTACTAGAGTGCTTTCATTAAAATGAAGCAGAGTGAATTATGGTTGGTTTGTCTCTTATGAAGGAAAGTCCGTAACTTTTATATGAAAAATCCGTAATTTTTAGGTAAATGTTATTGCTATTTTGGTGAAAAATCTGTCATGTTTTGATTTGAACATCATGGATGGTAAATAATAAGGATTTAAAAAGGATAACATAGAAGTATTTAGTCTTGTAAAGTCCTTAGTGCTTGTTAAATAAGCATTACAAAGGAATACTGATTCTGATTAAAACACACGAATGTGAAATTTATGGATAGAAACATGGAGTCAAATAATATTTATTTAGTTTCAAAATATTGGAAGAAAAAAATAGTGAACCGAGAAAAAGTTCTTGGGTTGCAACAGCAACAAAATAGTCTTCCTTGTATTACTATTGAGGCCAAAGAACTCAATTATTTTAATAGACTTACCAATAAAAACGTAATAGCCCAATATACAGTTATAAGCGCGATCTATACTTTTTTGTTAAAGAAACTGATGCATGAATTTGATGGTTATCTGGTGTCAAACTATAATGATCAGCATCATTCTTTGCTTCTGTCATTTCCTGTAGATTTAAAAATTTCATTTAAAGAATACCTTCAAAAAATAAAGCTTGAAATTTTAGAGACATTAAAACATTCGGATTCTAATGATGCTCCTATAGCTGAAAAAACAATCGTTAATGATTTAAGTCTTTTATCTCATTATGGTATAAATTTCAATTCAGACGCTAAGTTAGAGTGTAACGGTATTTTGTTTCATGTAAAAATAGAGGATACTATAGAAATTCACGCTTCTTATTTAGAAGGTTTTGTAAAGCAAACCATAGTGGAATATCTGGTTCAGCATTTGAATTATTTTATTGTTAATTTAGAGCAGAATGTAGCGTTTAATTTATCCGAATATCCACTACTATCCCCAAAAGAAAAGCACCAATTAGTAGTAGATTTTAATGATACTAATGTAGCTTATCCAAAAGATAAAACGATCGTAGATTTATTTGAAGAGCAAGTAGCAAAAACACCAAATAATGTTGCTGTTGTATTTGGAGCAACAGAATTAACTTATAGCGCATTAAGCGAAAAGGCAAATCAGCTGGCCCATTATATTTCTTCAAAACATATTGTAAATAACGGAGATATAATTGGAGTGTTTCTGCCTAAATCAGATACAGGAATCATTTCGTTATTGGCCATAGTAAAGCTAGGCGCAGTTTATCTGCCAATAGACACCAATTATCCTCAGGAAAGAATAGATTATTTAATAAAAGACAGTGGTTTAAAATTGTTAATTGCTAATGATGCCACTTTAAATATTGATAATTGTGATACAGTAGTTATCGAATCCATCGATTTTGATGCCAGTAGCAGCGACACTATCAATAAAGCGATTTCATCCGAAGATTTAGCTTATGTAATTTATACTTCAGGTTCTACAGGGCACCCAAAGGGGGTAATGGTAGAGCATCGGAGTGTCATAAATATGGCATTAGATCAAATCAGATCTTTTGAAATTTCCGAAAGCGATACAATAGCATGGTTTGCTTCGGTTTCTTTTGATGCGTCTGTATCGGAGATTCTGATGAGTTTGTATAGCGGTGCGACGCTATCTATTCCGACAGAAGAAATAATTAAAGACCAGAATCAGTTTATAAGCTTTTTAAAAGATACAAAAGTATCAGTTGTAACTTTTCCTCCAAGCTATTTAGGATTATTGACAGAGAATGATATTTCTGGACTAAGATGTATCATTACAGCCGGTGAATCTGCTAATCCGGGTAAAGCAAAAGCAATTGTAAAATCAGGAATTGATTATTATAACGCATACGGGCCCACAGAATGTGCGGTGTGCGTATCGATATATGAAGTAAAAAATGATTTTGACAAGTCGATTATTCCAATTGGCAAACCGATCTCCAATACTCAGGTGTACATCTTAGACGAAGCCTTACAACTGCTGCCAATAGGAGTTACAGGAAAGCTGTACGTATCAGGAGCGGGTGTTACCAGAGGGTATTTGAATAAACCTGAACTTACAGCAGAAAAATTTATATCGAACCCTTTTATCGAAGGATCCCGAATGTATGATACGGGAGATTTTGGCTGTTGGCTGCCTGACGGTACTATTGAATTTTTAGGAAGAAAAGACCATCAGGTCAAAATTCGCGGCTACAGAATCGAATTGGGGGAGATAGAGAATACCATTTTAGAATCTTCAGAAAATCTTCAACAAGTCGTTGTAGAAGTAAAAGAACACCAGCAGGAGAAAGTGTTAGTGGCTTATCTGGTAGCAAAATCCCATATTGATAAATCGGAACTGCGAGCTTTTCTGCAAGAGCGTCTTCCGGATTATATGATTCCCGGTTTCTATGTAGCACTGGATGCTTTACCCTTAACTCCAAATGGCAAAATAGACCGTAAATCACTGCCGGCTGTTGAGGGAGAAGACTTCATACGAAAAACATATGTCGCCCCCAAAAACGACATTGAAAACAAACTAGCCGTTATATGGCAGGAGGTACTGGGAATTGACACCATCGGAACAACCGACAACTTTTTTGAACTGGGTGGACATAGTCTGATCATTTCTCAGGTAATCAATAGAATCCATAAACAATTAGGCAAAACCGTATCCTTTAAAATATTTTTTGTAAACCCAACCATTGAGGGGCTAAGCAAACAATTGCAAATAAATGAATACCGAGCCATCACCAAAGCAGCGGAAGCAGCATCCTATCCATTGACCGCCTCCCAGAGCAGATTATGGACCTTGAGCCAGTTAGAAGGCGGCTCCTTAGCCTATAATATGCCCGGTGTAGTCAGGTTGACAGGACTGGTTAATGTCAATACATTCGAAGAATCGTTTCGATTCTTAATTCATCGTCATGAAATTTTAAGAACTTACTTTAAAACAAACGATGAAGGAGAAGTCCGTCAACATATACTAGCTGCAACGCAAGTAAACTTTAGCATCACAGAGAAAGATTATAGTTTAGTTGAAAATCAGGAAGCAGAAATTGCGGACTATTTGCAAAATAAAAACAACGAACCTTTCGATTTAGAGCAGGCATCACTTGTAAGAGCCTCCTTAATCAAATTAAAAGAGAATCAGTATGTATTTTTTCTATCCCTGCATCATATAATTGGGGACGGATGGTCAATAGAAATACTACTATCAGAAGTCATAAAAACCTATAACGCACTCACCCAAGGAAAAGCAATCGACTTGCCGGAACTCAGCCTACACTATAAAGACTATACCCTGTGGCTTAATGAAGAACTGCATCAGGAGAGACAGCAGGCATCAGAGCAATATTGGCTGCAACAGTTTCAGGGAGAACTACCCGTTTTGGATATGCCAGCTTTTAAAACACGTCCATTAGTGAAGACCTATAACGGACATAATCTCACGCAGCACTATTCAAAAGCATTTTTAGAGAAGTTAAAAACATTCTCAAAACAACAGGATGTCACCTTATTCATGACCCTAATGGCAGGGATCAATGCCCTGTTGCATAAATACACCGCTCAGAATGACATCATCATTGGAACCCCAATAGCAGGAAGAGAACATCCAGACTTAGAGAACCAATTGGGATTGTATCTGAACACCCTTGCGATACGCACTAAATTAAAAGAAAAAAGCAGCTTCTTAGATTTAGTAGCCCTGCAAAAAGAAACCTTGTTAGGTGCTTACGATCATCAAAATTATCCTTTTGATGCACTGGTAGGGAAATTGAATCTAAAGAGAGACACCAGCCGTTCGGCTTTATTTGATGTTCTGGTCGTATTACAAAACCAGGGACAGTTAAACAATCTCAATAACGAAGAACTGATAAACTTCGAAATAAGCGATTACGATTTTAAAAGTAAAACAGCTCAGCTTGACATGAGCTTCACCTTCGTGGAAACAGAAGGATTAAACCTTAGAATTGACTACAACACCGATATTTATGAAGAAAGTCTCATTGAAAGAATCTTTCTTCATTTTGAAAACCTGCTTACCGGATCAATAGAACAACCCCAAAAAAATATCCGGGAAATACATTATTTAAGTGAAAAAGAAAAGCACCAACTACTAGCTGATTTTAACAACACCGCAGTAGCGTATCCAAAAGATAAAACGATAGTAGATTTATTGGAAGAACAAGCAGCCAGAACCCCAAATACTATTGCAGCTGTATTTGAAGAAACCGAATTGACCTATCAGGAACTTAATGAGAGCGCCAATCAATTAGCCAATTATTTAAGAGAAAACTATTCGGTTGAACCCAACGATTTAGTTGGACTCAAATTGGAAAGAAACGAGAAAATGATTGTCGCTATGTTAGGCATATTGAAATCCGGAGCAGCCTATGTTCCGATAGACGTCCATTATCCTGAAGATCGAATAGCGTATATCGAAAAAGACAGTAACAGTAAGGTCATTATCGACGGAGCAGCATTGGAAAGATTCAGTGCAGTTCAGGAGCAATATGGAAAAGAGAATCTGGAAAAAATCCATACAACTCAAGACTTAGCCTACGTCATTTATACCTCAGGAACCACAGGTAATCCTAAGGGAGTGATGGTAGAACACAGCAATGCCTTTGAATTAATTAACTGGTCTGACCTGGAGTTTGATGCGTCAAAATTTGAAGTGATGTACGCCGTAACTTCTTATTGTTTTGATTTATCGATTTATGAAATTTTCTATCCCTTATCGATCGGGAAAAAAATAAGAGTTCTAAAAAATGCCTTAGACATCAAAAACTATATCACTAAAGAGAACAAAATCTTATTAAACACAGTTCCTTCCGTCGTTAGAAAATTAATAGAGGAGAACATCGATTTAAATAACGTATCCTTTATCAATATGGCAGGAGAAATAGTGCCAGTTGATATTGTTTCCAAACTTCAGGCAGAAAAAGCAGAAGTTAGAAACTTATACGGTCCGTCAGAAGACACCACTTACAGTACCAATTACGTCATACAAAATCAGGAATACAGATCAATTCCAATTGGCAAACCAATCTCCAATACTCAGGCATACATCTTAGACGAAGCCTTACAGCTGCTGCCAATAGGAGTTACAGGAAAGCTGTACGTATCAGGAGCGGGTGTTACCAGAGGGTATTTGAACAAGCCTGAACTTACAGCAGAAAAATTTATATCAAACCCTTTTATCGAAGGATCCCGAATGTATGATACGGGAGATTTTGGCTGTTGGCTGCCTGACGGTACTATTGAATTTTTAGGAAGAAAAGACCATCAGGTCAAAATTCGCGGCTACAGGATCGAACTGGGCGAGATAGAGAATGCCATTTTAGACTATTCTGAAAATCTTCAACAAGTAGTTGTGGAAGTAAAAGAGCACCAGCAGGAGAAAGTATTAGTGGCTTATCTGGTTGCAAAATCCCATATTGATAAATCGGAACTGCGAGCTTTTCTGCAAGAGCGTCTGCCAGATTATATGATTCCGGGTTTCTATGTGGCACTGGATGCTTTACCCTTAACCCCAAATGGCAAAATAGACCGTAAATCGCTGCCGGCTGTTGAGGGAGACGACTTCATACGAAAAACATATGTCGCCCCCAAAAATGACATTGAAAACAAACTAGCCGTTATCTGGCAGGAAGTACTGGGAATTGATACCATCGGAACAACCGACAACTTCTTTGAACTGGGTGGACATAGTCTGATCATTTCTCAGGTAGTCAACAGAATCCATAAACAATTAGGTAAAACCGTATCCTTTAAAATATTTTTTGCCAACCCAACCATCGAAGGACTAAGCAAACAATTGCAAATAAATGAATACAGTGCCATCACCAAAGCAGCGGAAGCAGCATCCTATCCATTGACCGCCTCCCAAAGCAGATTATGGACCTTGAGCCAGTTAGAAGGCGGCTCCTTAGCCTATAATATGCCCGGTGTAGTCAGGTTAACAGGGCTGGTTAATGTCAATACATTTGAAGAATCGTTTAGACGATTAATTCATCGCCATGAAATTTTAAGAACTTACTTTAAAACAAACGATGAAGGAGAAGTCCGTCAACATATACTAGCTGCAACGCAAGTAAACTTTACCATTACAGAGAAAGATTATAGTTTAGTTGAAAATCAGGAAGCAGTAATTGCGGACTATTTGCAAAACAAAAACAACGAACCTTTCGATTTAGAACAGGCACCACTTGTAAGAGCCTCCTTAATCAAATTAAAAGAGAATCAGTATGTATTTTTTCTATCCCTGCATCATATAATTGGAGACGGATGGTCAATAGAGATACTATTATCAGAAGTCATAAAAACCTATAACGCACTCACCCAAGGAAAAGCAATCGACTTGCCGGAACTCAGGCTACACTATAAAGACTATACGCTGTGGCTTAATGAAGAACTGCATCAGGAGAGACAGCAGGCATCAGAGCAATATTGGCTGCAACAGTTTCAGGGAGAATTACCCGTTTTGGATTTGCCAAGCTTTAAAACACGCCCATTAGTTAAGACCTATAACGGACATAATCTCACGCAGCACTATTCAAAAGCATTTTTAGAGAAGTTAAAAACATTCTCAAAACAACAGGATGTCACCTTATTCATGACCCTAATGGCAGGGATCAATACCCTGTTGCATAAATACACCACTCAGGATGACATCATCATTGGAACCCCAATAGCAGGAAGAGAACATCCGGACTTAGAGAACCAATTGGGATTGTATCTGAACACCCTTGCCATACGCACTAAATTAAAAGAAAAAAACAGCTTCTTAGATTTAGTAGCCCTGCAAAAAGAAACCTTGTTAGGCGCTTACGATCATCAAAATTACCCTTTTGATGCGCTGGTAGGGAAATTGAACCTAAAGAGAGACACCAGCCGTTCTGCTTTATTTGATGTCCTGGTCGTATTACAAAACCAGACACAGTTAAACAATCTCAATAACGAAGAACTGATAAACTTCGAAATAAGCGATTACGATTTTAAGAGTAAAACAGCTCAGCTTGACATGAGCTTCACCTTCGTGGAAGCAGAAGGATTAAACCTTAGAATTGATTACAACACCGATATTTATGAAGAGAGTCTCATCGAAAGAATCTTTCTTCATTTTGAAAACCTGCTTACCGCATCAATAGAGCAGCCAGAAAAAAATATCCGGGAAATACATTATTTAAGCGAAAAAGAAAAGCACCAGCTACTAACTGATTTTAACAACACCGCAGTAGCGTATCCGAAAGATAAAACCATAGTGGATTTATTGGAAGAACAAGCAGCAAGAACCCCAAATACCATTGCTGTGGTATTTGAAGAAACTGAATTGACCTATCAGGAACTTAATGAGAGCGCCAATCAATTAGCCAATTATTTAAGACAAAACTATTCGATAAAACCGAACGATTTAGTTGGACTCAAATTGGAAAGAAACGAGAAAATGATAGTCGCGATGTTAGGCATATTGAAATCCGGAGCGGCCTATGTACCCATAGACACCCATTATCCTGAAGATCGAATAGCCTATATCGAAAAAGACAGTAACAGTAAAGTCATTATCGACGAAGCCGCATTGGAAAGATTCAGTGAAATTCAGGAGCAATATGCAAAAGAGAATCTGGAAAAAAACCATACAACTCAAGACTTAGCCTACGTCATTTATACCTCAGGAACCACAGGTAATCCTAAGGGAGTGATGGTAGAACACAGCAATGCCTTTGAATTGATTAACTGGTCTGACCTGGAGTTTGATGCGTCAAAATTTGAAGTGATGTACGCCGTAACGTCCTATTGTTTTGATTTGTCTATTTATGAAATTTTCTATCCCTTATCGATCGGAAAAAAAATAAGAGTTCTAAAAAACGCCTTAGACATCAAAAACTATATCACTAAAGAGAACAAAATCTTATTAAACACAGTTCCTTCCGTCGTTAGAAAATTAATAGAAGAGAACACAGATTTAAACAACGTCTCTTTTATCAATATGGCAGGAGAAATAGTGCCAGTTGATATTGTTTCCAAACTTCAAACCGAAAAAGCAGAAGTTAGAAACTTATACGGTCCGTCAGAAGACACCACCTACAGTACCAATTACGTCATACAAAATCAGGAATACAGATCAATTCCAATTGGCAAACCAATCTCCAATACTCAGGCATACATCTTAGACGAAGCCTTACAGCTGCTGCCAATAGGAGTTACAGGGAGGTTGTATGTATCAGGAGCGGGTGTTACCAGAGGGTATTTGAATAAACCAGATCTTACAGCAGAAAAATTTATATCGAATCCTTTTATCGAAGGATACCGAATGTATGATACGGGAGATTTTGGCTGTTGGCTGCCTGACGGTACCATTGAATTTTTAGGAAGAAAAGACCATCAGGTCAAAATTCGGGGCTACAGGATCGAACTGGGTGAGATAGAGAATGCCATTTTAGAGTATTCTGAAAATCTTCAACAAGTCGTTGTCGAAGTAAAAGAGCACCAGCAGGAGAAAGTATTAGTGGCTTATCTGGTGGCAAAATCCCATATTGATAAATCGGAACTGCGAGCTTTTCTGCAAGAGCGTTTGCCGGATTATATGATTCCGGGTTTCTATGTAGCGCTGGAGGCTTTACCCTTAACCCCAAATGGCAAAATAGATCGTAAATCGCTGCCGGCTGTGGAGGGAGACGATTTCATGCGAAAAACATATGTCGCCCCCAAAAATGACATTGAAAACAAACTAGCCGTTATATGGCAGGAGGTACTGGGAATTGACACCATCGGAACAACCGACAATTTCTTTGAATTGGGCGGACATAGTCTGAAAGCCATAAAAGTCATTAATAGGATAAAAACAGAAATAGGTTCCGGAATAGAAATTTCGGACATCTTTAAATACCCTACAATCTCCTCACAGGGGGGGTGTCTCGATTTAGCCTTCAAAAAGGTGTATTCACCAATCGTTTCGATTCCTAAACAAGATTTTTATGAGATGTCTGATATGCAAAAGAGACTTTGGATTATCTCAAGCCTGGAAGAAGAGGCCATTTATAACATTCCTTTCGCCTGCATCTTATCAGGATCTCTAAATGTAGAGAGGTTTAAGGAGTCTGTAAAAAGATTAATCCAAAGGCATGAAAGCTTAAGGACCAGGTTTGTTTTTTTTGAAGGAGAGCCTAAACAGCAGATCATAGCGCCGGAAAACTTAGAGGAGAATCTGATCCATTTTATTGACCTGTCGGAAGAATTCAACAAGGAAGAGATTGCAGAGACTCTTACCCGCCAGGAATTAACGCTCTCTTTTGATCTGAAAAAGGACCTTCCTTTAAGAATAAACATAATCAAACTAAGCGATAAGGAACACATTCTAAACATCACATTGAACCATATGGCCGCAGACGGCTGGTCTTTAAAAATACTTTTTGAGGAACTCATCAGGTATTATGACAGTCTGGTAAAAGGGGAGGATATTTCTTTACCACCCTTGCGAATTCATTATAAAGACTATGTATCATGGAAAAAAAATGATGAGGAACAACTGGTCAAAGACCAGAAGAGCAAAGAATTTTGGCTGCAGCAGTTGCAGGGAGAACTGCCCGTATCTAATCTTCCGGCAGACTATCCGCGCAAGAGTACGGTTAAGAATTATGCAGGCGGAAATGTTTATGTAGAACTCTCTCAGGAACTGACCGCAAGTATAGAAAAACTGGTAATCACGAAAAACTCAACACTTTTCTCTTTCTTACTATCGGTATTAAACATAGCCATTTTTCGATATACAAGGAATCAGGACATCATTGTAGGCACCGTTGTTTCAGGAAGAGACATGCTCGAATTGGAAGAACAAATTGGGCTTTATATCAACACTATAGCCATCCGGAATATATTCGATCAGGATATTGATTTTACGGCACTGTACGAACAGGTACACCTTAATAATCTTCAAGTTTTTGAACATCAGAACTATTCTCTCGATTTACTGATAGACGAATTGTCCTTCAAAAACGACGACTTAAAAACAGCTTCAATGTTTAATATAATGTTAGCGGTACAGAACTTTGACATGGTCAAAAATAGAGAAATAGAGGGATTAGAAATTATTTCTTATGAAGGGAAGTATTCGGAAGGAATAAGTAAATACGATCTGACTCTCGATGCGATGGTACAGGACAACCATACCATGCTGATAAACTTCGAATTTAATTCAGGTTTATTCAAACCCGCTACCATTAAAGCATTTTCTAATTCATTTATACAAATTATGGAACAGGTGCTGCATAGCCCCGATATAAAAATCTCAGAAATAAATTTATCCAATACAATCAAGTCAGAACCTGAAAAAGTTAGTAAAAAAATAAGTTTTAATTTTTAAAGTAAAAAGTATGTCGCAAACAAAACCTATTGTAAGTTCTTACAATGAATGGGACCCGTTAGAAGAAGTAATCGTTGGAACAATGGAAGGTGCATCAGTACCGCCCTGGCATGTTACCCTGAAAGCAACAATGCCTGAAAACCACTGGGATTTTTATAAAAAAAATGGAGGAAAATTATTCCCTGCCGAACAGATAAAAGCTGCGCAGCTGGAACTGGACAACCTGGCTCATATATTGGAACAGGAGGGAGTTATCGTTAGAAGACCGGATCCGGTAGATTTTAACAGACCTTACAGCACTCCCGATTGGAAAAGCGAAGGTGGGTTATATAGCGCAATGCCACGCGATGTTTTATTGGTGATAGGTGAGAACATCATTGAAGCTCCGATGCCTTGGAGATCAAGACATCATGAAGTGAATTCTTTCAGACCACTGATAAAAGAATATTTTAATAAGGGAGCAAAATGGTCGGCAGCTCCTAAGCCGCAATTGCTGGATGAACTTTATGATTATAATTATCAGGAAGGAAGCGGCAATGATCCTATTAATTATGTTATAAATGATTTTGAGCCGGTATTTGACGCCGCTGATTTTACCAAATGCGGTAAAGACATCTTTGTGCTTAAAAGCCATGTAACCAATGATGCAGGTATTAAGTGGCTCCAGCAGCACATTGGGGATGACTATACCATTCATAAAATAGATTGTAATGACAGGCACCCGATGCACATTGACACCACTTTTGTACCATTGGCACCCGGAAAACTGCTAATCCATCCCGACAGGATGAACAAAATTCCTGAGATGTTCAAAAGTTGGGACATTATGAAAGCCCCAGCACCGGTGATGCCGGACAGTCAGGTTTTGTATATGAGCAGCAAATGGCTTACCATGAACACCTTTATGATTGACAGTGAAAGAATTCTGGTGGAGAAAAACGAAAAACCAACCATCGAAGCACTGAAAAAATTTGGGATGAAACCAATACCGTGCAGTTTTTACAATTTCAACACTTTTGGCGGAGGTTTTCACTGTGCAACATTGGATATACGAAGAACGGGCGAACTTAAATCCTACTTTTAATGCAAAATGAGCAAATAATTAGTACCGAAAAGGAGAAATCTTTTGTCCAATCCTATCGGCATCGGGAATGGAATGATATTCCTGATGAGAAGTGGAACGATTGGAAATGGCAGTTAAGCAACAGGCTGAATAGCTTTGAAGAAATATCGGAAATTATCAATCTTACGCCTACCGAAGCTAACGCTTTAAATCAGAACTCGTTGTTTAGAGTTGACATTACCCCTTATTTTTTGAGTCTGGTAGACAAAGACGAT
The DNA here is from genome assembly GCF_903469665.1 of Flavobacterium sp. UGB4466. Lineage (GTDB taxonomy): Bacteria > Bacteroidota > Bacteroidia > Flavobacteriales > Flavobacteriaceae > Flavobacterium > Flavobacterium lipolyticum. The sequence goes on from NZ_CAGKLC010000024.1 coordinate 31,705, forward strand.
TTCAACTGCCCGATAAGGAGGCAGGTTTTGCCGACCGAGAAGGAAATGTATGATTTTAGCGGGATGAACGAAGATTCTTTAAGCGAAGACGAGTATTCCCCCGTGAATGGTATCGTACACCGGTATCCGGATCGCGTTTTAATGCTGATCACGACCCAGTGTGCATCTTATTGCAGGTATTGTACAAGAAGCAGGTTGGTAGGAGACAGTTCAAAAAATTACAACTCCATTGATTTTGACAATCAGATTGAATACATAAGCAACAATCCACAAATCCGGGACGTGCTGCTGTCGGGGGGGGATCCTTTACTGCTGCCCATTAAAAGACTGGAATCGATCTTAATGCGATTAAGAGAAATTCCTCATGTCGAAATTATTAGACTTGGTACCAGGACACCAGTATTCAACCCCAATATTATAACTCAGGAGTTTTGCGATATGGTAGAAAAATACCATCCTTTTTGGCTGAACATCCACGTGAATCATCCGAAAGAAATTACTCCGGAATTACAACAGGCCTGTGACAAGCTGTTGAAAGCCGGCATTCCTTTAGGCAACCAGACCGTATTATTAAAAGGGATAAATGACACTGTCGAAATACAACGTAAGCTTTGTACCGAATTAGTGAAGATGCGGGTAAGACCTTATTATCTGTATCAATGTGATTTAGTAAAAGGAGCAGGCCATTTTCGAACTCCTATATCCAAAGGCATCGAGATTATGGAGGGACTTAGGGGGCATATTTCCGGATATGCCATTCCAACTTTTGTAATCGATGCACCTTACGGAGGCGGTAAAATTCCGCTGGCTCCAAACTATGTTTTAAGTCAGTCCCCAAATAAAGTTGTTTTAAGAAATTATGAAGGTTTTATTACCGTGTACACAGATGCGGATCATGAACCGGATCATAAAATTACTTCGGGCAACAGGAAAGGCAAAGACATATCCATTATGGATTTGATTCAGGGCAATGAAAAATTTATAATGCCGCAAAATTTTAGAAACTCAAAAAGAGAAGATTAATGGAGAATACCAATACAACTTTAGACACCGTTTTAACTCTTACATCTGCAAAGTTCCTTAAACAAGAAAAATATTGGTCTGAAAGAATCGCTCAAATAGCAGAGAAAACACACTTAGTATTTACTAATAATACCACAGTTTCTGATGATTTTGAGAAAGAGGAATACGTTTTCAGTATGGATGAGCCAATCAGCGAAAAGATTTTTTCCCTGGCGAAAGGAAATGATCTGTCTGTTTATGTCATATTGGATGCTGTTCTGAAAATCATGCTTTATAACTATCTGGATCAGGATACAATCACTACAATTTCATCGGTTTTAGAAGAAAATGCCGATGAAGAAACACTCAACGATTCGGTTTATATATCCGGAGAAATTGATGCTGCAAATTCTTTTAAAGAGTTTGTAATGCAATTGAGTGAGACCGTTGAGCTGTCTTATGAGAATCAGGATTATCCCCGGAATGTTTTAGCCGAAAAAATCAGTGGGAACAGCAACGACCTGTCCAACGTGTGGCATGTATTTGAGCCAATCCATGGAAGAGCTGAATCGACCGGCGATGATGTCGTTTTTACATTTGAAAAAAACGGCAATGTGCTTCAGGGTAAAATAGAAGCCAACCCGGCTGCTGTACCCGGCATCTATCTTAAGCAGATGGGGATTCATTTCCTGAATGTAGCGAGGGTGGTAATAAGCAACCCCGAAATTCTTCTTCAGGATATCAGCCTATTTTCTGATAGTGAAATAAAATATTACGAAGACGGATGGAATCCACCTGTGAGTTTAGCTGCCCTTTCGGCTGATACGATCCATGCTGTTTTTGAAAGTCAGGCGGATAGTAACCCCGATAATTTATTTGCAATCGATTCCCAAAGCCAGCTTACTTATAGACAGGTAAACGAAAGGAGCAATCGGTTGGCACATTATCTATTGGAAAAAAACGACCTTAAAAATGCGGTAATTGGAATCTATTTAGAGAGATCGAATGACCTTATTATCTCCATATTGGCCATACTAAAGGCAGGGGGTACATTCTTCATGATAGATCCTACACTTCCTGCCGACAGGATTGAGGTGATGCTTGCAGAAGTGAAAGTTCCGATCATCATTTCAAAAGCTCCCTACAGTAATGCTGTAGCTCATGAAAGCAGGACAATAGTAGATCTGGATCATTTGTCCTTAGAGCATTATCCGGTTACAAATAGTAAAGCTACAGCCGGTCCAAAAGATCCGGCATATCTTATGTTCACTTCCGGTTCAACAGGTAACCCGAAAGCAGTACTTATTTTGCATGAATCTTTTGTTTCCAGAATGAGCTGGTTAACCAATCAGTACAACCTCACAGATCGCGATGTGACCATTCAGAAAACACCTTTGTCTTTTGATCCTTCTATTTGTGAAATGTTTCGTGGTGTAGCTTCAGGAGCAAAAATTTATTTTTTACCCAATGGCGAAGAAAAAAATCCAGAAGCTATTCTTGAGGCGGTAAGTACCTATAAAGTAACCACTATGGATTTTGTTCCATCCATGCTTGCTGTTTTTTTGGATTATATCAATACGTTTGAAAATCATATTGAAAAACTGGCCACTTTAAGATGGATATTTACGGGTGCTGAAGCTCTGTCGTCCAGAGTTGTCAATTCTTTTAACGATACCTTGTTTGCTACAAATGGCACAAGATTAATAAACACGTGGGGCGCAACAGAAGTAACGGTTGATGTGACTTATTATGATTGTTCTGTTTTTCCGTATGAGCTTAAAAAAGTTTCAGTAGGAAAACCAATTGAAAATGCCCGGTTATACTTACTCAATAAGCATAAAAAGTTTACACCAATGGGAATGATTGGCGAACTTTATGTAGCCGGTATTTATGTGTCAAATGGCTATTATAATGCTGAAGAACTGAATGCGGAAAAATTTGTTACCATTGAAAATTTTGGTACTACCCGATTTTACAAAACGGGCGATTTCGCAAGATGGCAACCGGACGGAAATTTAGATTTTATAGGAAGAAAAGACAATCAGTTAAAAGTTAGAGGTATACGAATAGAAAGTGCCGATATTGAGTACCAAATTCTAAAATTGAATGCCGTAAGTCAGGCTTTTGTAACGGTTATTCAGGATCCAAAAACAGAAAATGATTATCTGGCTTGTTACATCGTTCCCAAAAACAATAGCGAACCCATTAAGGCCGCAACGATCAAAGAAGAGCTGAAGACAAAACTGCCGGAGTATTACATGCCGGACTATTTTTTCTTTTTGGACAGCTTTCCTTTAACCGCAAATGAAAAAATCGATACCGCAAAACTTCCAAAGATTATCAATGCAAAAGACAGTCTGACTTCGGAATATGAAGCTCCCGGTACTGACTTAGAACGAAGCATTACCTTGATTTGGCAGGAACTCCTCAATTTAGAAAAGGTTGGGGTTAATGATTTGTTTTTTGACATTGGCGGACATTCTTTAAATGCGGTTTCGCTGATCTCGCTTTTGCATAAAAAATTGAGTATTAAAATTGAGATAAAAGATATTTTTAAATACTCTACCATCAGATCGCTTGCCTCGTTTATTGAGGAAAATAAACTGGATTCTGCCTATTATGAAATTCCAAAGATTTCGAAAAAAAAATATTATAAAACAACCAGTTCTCAAAAGCGTCTTTGGTCTTTAAGTAAATTTGATGAGGCTTCAGTAGCCTATAATGTCCCGGTAGCCGCGGAACTTAAAGGGGAACTAAATATTGATTACTTAAAAAAAGCTTGTGCCGCTTTAATAGAAAGGCATGAAATACTGAGAACAGCTTTCGTTCTTTTGGATGACGAAATCGTGCAGAACGTGTTGCCGTTCAGCCCGGAATTTTCAGCGTTGGAATATCTGGATTACAGCAAAGCAAACAATGGGGAGGCAAAAATCAATAGCTATATTGAAGATTTCATTCAGCATAAATTTGATTTAGAAAAGGGACCGCTGATACAGCTAAGTCTCTTGAAAAAAGCGGATGAAGATTATTTACTGCTCATCTGCATGCACCATATTATATCCGATTCCTGGTCTCTCAAAATAATAATGAAAGATATCTTATCGTATTATAATGCTTTTTCTGCCCAGATTCCGGTAAATCTTGCTCCCCTGGAAATTCAGAACAAGGATTATGCAGAATGGGAGAATAGTAATATCGATTTAAAAGAAAGAGCATACTGGAGTCAGAAACTCGAGGGAGATCTTTTGAAGATTGACCTGCCTTCGTTCAGCGAGCGTCCAAAAACGCAGACTTATAATGGAACGTATGTGGTTTACACGCTTCCGTCAAACAGTACAAAAAACCTGCAGGCACTAGGTAAAGAGTACAATGCGACGCTTTTCATGACCGCAATGTCTCTTTTTAATTATATATTTTATAAGTATACCGGAAACACTGACATTATACTGGGTACTGTTATTGCCAACAGAGAAAAATTATCGTTACAAGATCAAATCGGATTCTATATTAATACCTTAGTGATAAGGACACAATTTGATCGGGATGGTAAGTTTTCGGACCTTATCAGTCTGACAAAAAATAATATAATTGAAGCCTTTGAGCATAAAGATTATCCTTTTGATGAGCTGGTCAATGATATAAATATTAAGAGGGATTTAGGCCGCTCTCCGGTTTTTGATGTTTTGATTGAAACTCAAAATTATGCCAATACCATTTCTTCGGATGATAATCTGAGTGCAGAATCGGTTGAAGTGAATGTGATAAAAGCAGATAATAAAACAGCGATTTGTGATTTGAACATCATGCTGGTGGAACAAGCGAACGGAGAAATTATTTTCAATGCCAGATACAATACTGACGTTTATGAGTCTGAGCATATCGAGCGTTTGTTCACTCATTTTAATTATTTGTTAGATCAGGTTGGAATTGATTCGGACAAAAACCTTAGCGATTATGATTTGCTGATTGAAGAAGACAAAAAACGCATCAGCCAATTCAACAAGACGGATAAATTTGTTCCTCAAAAAACAATTCCGAACTATATAAAAGAGCATTCGCAAACCAACCCTGATTTATGCGCGATTTTGTACAATGGCGTGCAAACCAGCTATGGTGAACTTCATAAGGAAAGTAGTCAGATTGCAAATTTCCTGTCATTAAATACCGACAATAAACTTATAGGTGTTTTAATGAAACGCTCCCCTGAAATCGTAAAAACCATTACAGGAGTATGGAAAGCGGGTATGACCTACCTGCCTTTTGACCCAACGTATCCTTACCAGCGTATCAAAAAGTTAATCAACGACGCCGGTCTGGAAATGCTTGTGATCGATACAAACTTTGTAAAAGAAGCATTGTTATTGCAGTGGGATTGTCCGGGTCTTAAAAGTATCTTTTGTGTCAACAGTGAAAATATCTTTCTGGAAGCCGAATCAAAAAATGCTTCTATGAACAGAGATCTTTGGGAGTATGTAGCCGAACGTTCTACTGATGATATCACGGCTGGTGGCTGGCTCAACAGTTATACCGGTAAACCTTTCAGCCGGGAAGAGATGAACGAGTATCGTGAAAATGCCCGATTCAAGATAAGCCAGGAAATAAACACAAAATCGAAAGTACTGGAAATAGGTTGTAGCTCAGGAATTACCATGTTTGCCATCGCTCCTTTGGTTAGGGAATATCACGGGGTAGATTTATCGGCAAACGTTTTAAAAAACAACGAAGCAACGATTAAGGAATTAGAGCTTGAAAATATTCAGCAACACAACCTTTTTGCCCATGAAATTGACCAAATTCAGACGGGTGATTTCGACCTGATTGTTATCAATAGTGTTATACAGAATTTTCATGGCTATAATTATCTCCTGGATGTATTGGAAAAATGTTTTGCCTTATTGGGCAATCATGGGAAAATTTTCATTGGAGATATCATGGACAACGATAAGAAAGAAAGTCTGATAACTTCCCTGCAAGATTATAAAGAGGCCAATAACAATGAAAGAGTTAAACTGGAGTGGGACGAAGAATTTTTTGTGGAAAGATATTTCTTTGATGATTTAAAGTTTAAATACAATTTCATCAGCGAGGTACTGCATACCGATAAAATTGGAAGTATTGAAAATGAATTGTATTCTTTTCGCTATGATACCCTAATTTCTTTAGATAAATCTCAAACAAACACCGCGGGAGGTGTTCAAAAAAGGTATCAGTACGACAAGCGTTCCCTTAAAAAAGAGAACGATACCTATTCTGATTTGTCCAATTTAGACGAGGCTGCTTATATCATTTACACTTCCGGTTCAACGGGCGAACCCAAAGGTGCAATTTTACATCATTTGGGGATGATGAACCATATCTATGCCAAAATTGACGACCTCGAAATAACAGCTGATAGTGTAGTGGCACAAAATGCTTCACAAGGATTTGATATTTCAATATGGCAGTTTTTTGCCGCTCTGGTTCAGGGAGGGTCAATTGTCATTTATGATGATGATACGATAACGAATCCCGAAAACCTGTTGTATCATTTAACTTCAGATCAGGTAAGCATACTTGAAGTCGTGCCTTCTTATCTCTCACTGTTATACAATTCGGCAGAAAACAATGGTTTTAAGGAACTGGAGCATTTAAAATATCTGTTAGTTACGGGTGAGACAGTACATCATGCCCTGATCAGCAAATGGTTTGATGCCTTTCCGAATATCCCGATTGTCAATGCATACGGGCCAACAGAAACCTCTGATGATATTACACATTATATCATGAAAGAATGTCCTCAGGGGCCAAACATATTGATTGGAAAAACTTTACAGAATTTCAGGATCTACATCATCGACGATTCGTTTCAACAGGTTCCGATAGGAGTAAGGGGAGAAATTGTAGTTTCGGGTATAGGAGTCGGATATGGATATCTGAACAATCCTCAAAAAACGAGTGAGGTATTTTTGGATGATCCTTTTCAGTCTTCCAAAGTTCCGATGTACCGAACAGGAGATATCGGAAGATACAGACCGGACGGAAATATTGAATTTTTCGGACGAAGAGATTTTCAGGTCAAAATCAATGGCAGGAGAATAGAATTGGGTGAAATAGAGAATAAAATATTGCAGATCGCGGAGGTCAAAGAAGCGGTAGTCATTTTAAATAAAAACAACGACCAAAACTATCTTGTAGCCTTTCTAATCATAAACAATACTGTAACAAATGAAGATATAGAGGTGGAAACTGAAAAAATCAGGAGACGCCTTGCACAAAGCGTGCCTGAGTATATGGTTCCTTCAAAGCTGTTTATTGTGCAGAGTTTTCCGGTGACTTCTAACGGGAAAATTGACCGCAACCAGCTTTTAGCAAAGAGCGATTCCAAAAGTAATTCTGAAAAAGCAATAGTCCTTCCTTCAACCCCCTATGAAGAAAAGATTCTGGAATTTTGGATGGATACATTGGGAAGAGATAGCTTAGGAATCAATGATAATTTCTTTGAGAATGGTGGACATTCTATTTCCGCTATACAGATCATTACAAAAGTCAAGAAAGAATTTCAGGTTGATATCCCGTTAAAGGATCTTTTTGAATATCCAATTCTCGAAGATTTTGCAAAAAGGATTGACTTTCATAAAAAAGAAAGGCTAAATGTGGTATTGCCAAATCCAGCGAAAAAAAGCAGAAAGAGCAGGTATAAAATATCACCAGTTCAGTTTGCCGAATGGTACCTGCAAAAATTTAATCCGAACAGTACCTTTTACAACATCGGATTTATACTTGAATTCAATGGTGATCTGAATATTGATGCATTGTACCAAACAATAGTACATCTTTATGACAGGCATGATATCTTCAGAATAGCATTAGTTGAAGACGATGGCAGACCGTATCAGCTTCTCAGGGAACATACGGAACTTAATTTTGCTGACTTTCTGATCGATATCAGACAAGAGTCAGAGCAGGAAAATAAGGTGCAGGAAATCATAAAAAAATACAGCAACACCGTTTTCGATTTATCCAAACCACCAATCTGTACCGTTAAATTGATCAGGCTGGCGGATGAGAAATACATTTTTACGTTAGAGACGCACCATATTGTCTGGGATCAGATATCAACGTTTATTTTCCATAAGGAATTGACTCAGGGCTATAACAATTTAATTGCCACAGGTGATTTTGGTCTTCCGGAATTAAAGGTAAACTATGTCGATTACACCGAATGGATTAACGCTTTGATCGATTCGGGACAATTAGAGTCTCAAAGGCAATACTGGTTAGAAAAATACAAAACAATACCGGAACCACTTGAACTGCCTACAGATTTTCCGAGGCCACTGGTACATTCCTTTAATGGAGACTTTATTTTCAAATCGGTTGATTTAGATTTCAAACAGGAAATAACCGATTTCTGTAATCAAAATGGGGTCACCTATCAAATCTTTCTAATTTCGGTATTGAACTTATTATTATACAGATTAACCAACCAGGATGATTTTGTAGTGGGAACACCTATATGGAACAGAGACAAGGAAAATCTGGAAGATATTATCGGCCTATTTGCATCGGGAATACCGATACGCTGTACGGTAGAGGAAAACTGGTCTTTCAGGAAATTAATGGAGCATTCAAAGAAAAGTTCGCTGGATGCTTATGAAAACCATTTGTATCCCTTCAACAAGATTATCGAAGAATTAAATCCGACTACAGATTTTTCAAGACAAAAAGTAATGTCCGTATTTTTTGGCGTGCAAAATGATGACACCGAATTGACCGAAAGAAATTTTGATGGCATCACCATCAATGACATCACAGGTCAGTATGATTTAAAAATAAACCATACCTCTGTTTTTGATTTCACGCTTCAGATTGATCACTCACAACATTATATGTGGTATTCATTACGATACAATACAGATTTGTTTAAAGCATCAACAGCGCAAAATTTCCTTTCGCGATACGAGCAGTTGATCCGCCAGTGTATAGCAGATCCCGAGCAGAATATTGGAGATTATGACATATTGCTGAACGAAGAAAAAACGATCATTAGCAATTTTACTGAGAATACAGATGTTTTTGCTATTGAAGATTACGGTATTCATAACCTGATTGAAGAAACGGCGGTAAAATATCCTGAGAATGTTGCAGTAGTTGACAACGAACAGCAGCTTACTTATGCCCAAATCAATGCTTTTGCCAATAAAATTTCTCATTATCTGATCGAAAAAGGCATTAGGAAAAAAGACAGGGTTGGAGTGCTGATGCAGCGATCTACAGAGTTTATAGCCACAGTATTAGGAATACTTAAAGCAGGTGCAATTTATGTGCCGCTGGGTAAAGACTATCCTGTACAGCGTATCGAAGAAATTATCAATCAGGCAGAAATTGAAGCAATAGTTACCACTACAGAATGTTTGTCTCAGACCTTTATGGAGGCCTCTTTTTCGAAACTGTTCATCGATCTGAACACCACAGATCTTTCCGGATTTTCTGAAGATGCTCCAAAAATAAAGGTAGAAAACCAGGACCTGGCTTATACTATATTTACTTCAGGATCAACAGGAAAGCCAAAGGGTATTAATATCAAACATGTAGGGATAATCAATATTATTAAATCTACTACAGAGGCTTTTAATTTCGATGAAAACGAAGCTGTTTTATTTCACACACCTGTAGTCTTCGATGCATCGATTATGGACTTTTTATGGCCATTAGCCACAGGCGCAAAAATAGTCGTGATGAAAGATGATGATGAAAAAAGTATAAAAGCCTATGAAACCTATATCGAGAAGCATAAGATTACGCATGTGCAGTCGGTACCTTTGTTATTAGAATCTATTGTGGATGGTCTTGAAAGAAACGAAATTTTAAATCTTCAAAGTCTAAAAAGAATAGCGGTAGGGGGGGCTTTATTGCAGACCTCATTAAGAAACCGATTTTTTAATGTGCTGGAGTGTAAATTGTATAACTGTTATGGACCAACTGAAACCACTGTAGATTCTACCCGATTTGACTGTTCTGAAAGCACTGTTGGTACAGATCAGTTTGTTCCCGTAGGCAAGCCCGTAGCCAATACCAAAATATATGTTTTGGATAAAAAGATGAAAATTTGTCCGCTTGGTGTTCCGGGGGAATTGTATATATCATCAATAGGTGCAGCTGCCGATTACCTGAACAATCCCGAACAAACTGAAAATGCGTTTGTTGATAATCCATTTCAGGATGGATTTAGCAGAAGGCTTTACAAAACAGGAGATAAGGGGATTTATGACGAAGCCGGTAATTTAATCGTATACGGACGACTCGACAATCAGGTAAAATTGAATGGCAACAGGATTGAGATTGATGAAATAGAATCGGTTCTTTTAAATCATAATGCTATTTTTAATGTTGCCGTACTTGTAAACAAACAAGCAGCTTACGAACAATTAATTGCTTTTATTGAACCCGAAAAAGGAATCAACAGTTTTGTGACTAAGGATGGCAGAGTGTACACATGGATTACCCTGCACCAAAACGAAATGATTAGGGAAGACTTCCAGGGCCTTTCCAAAACAGTACCTTTTGAGCCATTATTTTTAGAATCTTTTAAAGATTTTGACCAGATACTTTACGACTATCCGGATCTGCAAATAAGGATTAATGACGAAAGCGGTAAAACAATCTGTTGTGTAACAGCGGTTCCTGTTGTTCTGTCAGACGCGACTGCTGTTTCCAATGATAGTAGCATTTTACTGCGTAGGGTAGAGGAAACAGAATACAACGCCATAGCCATTCTGAATATTTCGACTCTTTCGACATTCAACACTCTGGAAGAGGATGAGATTTTAAAGTGTTATGCAGAGGTATGCCGTCATTTTGGATATTCTAATCTGATCAGCCTCAAAGCTTCTGCTGAAAGTAAAGATGTTTTTTTACAAACGGATTATTCCTATTTGCTGAACGAACAATCGGCCGGTAATTATTTGAATGATAATGCAATCAGAATGCATTTGTCTGTGTATTTGCCGCAATACATGATTCCGCGAAAAATTATTGTTTTAGATAAAATACCACTAAATGATAATGGAAAAGTTGACAAGAATAAATTAAACAAATTGAAGCTCAATAGCGATTTCCTGTCGCCCGAAACCAAATTGACGGTAACAGAGCAAATCATAAAAAGCTTCTTTACAGAAATTTTAGAAAAAGAAATCCAAATTCATTCCAGCTTTTTTGAATATGGAGGACATTCTATAAACATGATTCAACTGATTTCTAAAATCGAAAAAGAGTTCGGTATAAAATTCCCAATAGTAGAAGTATTCAATCGCCAATCTATTTACAGCATAGCGGCCTATGTAGACAAAAATGCAAAGAATAAAGAAGCCGGGATCTACCTGCACAAACTCAGCAGTGGAAGAACAAAGAATATGGTTTGCATACCTTCTATTAGTACCACGGCATTAGATTTCTTAGAGTTGTCAAAACACCTCGATCATTATAACGTTTATGCGCTTGATTTTTCTTTTTTAGATTCCTATAAAGAAATGCATAACAGTTTAAATGACATCGTAGACAGCGCTATAGCAATGATAATGAACAGCGGAATTGAAGGCGAACTTGACCTGCTGGGGTATTCAGCCGGAGGCTTATTTGCTTATGAACTGCTAAAAAAACTGGAAGATTATAAAGTGGTCAGTAAGTTTATCGTATTGGATATAGTACCACCGCCTCAGACCGTCAGAATAAACAAAAAAGCAACTGCTTATGAAGACGCTGACGTTGACGCATTCTTAGAATTGGATCAGCTGAATAAATTTACTCCCGATGAAAGGAAAGTAATTGTAGACCGAATATGGAAATATGCGGAAGTCACTTCGTTTATATCAGGAAACAAAATGATCAATATTCCAACCTATGTCTTTCTGAGTGAAAATTCCAGTATCGACAAACACAGCATTTGGCAAGCCTTAATCAAAAGTAAAATCAATCTGATCAGGCTTGAAGGGGGGCATTATGAAATACTCCAAAAAGATAAAATACAAAAAAACACCCAAATTATAACAAATCAAATAGAGAAATAAAAAGATACAAAATTATGAGAAATATTATTTTAGGAATAAATTGTGTATACCATGAATCAGCGGCATGCTTGATAATTGATAACAAAGTAGTGGCGGCTATTGAAGAAGAAAGACTCTCAAGAGTCAAACATGCAAAAGAATCAAAAATTGACAATCCGGATGAACTGCCAATTCTTGCGATAAACAAATGTCTCGAGATGGGGGGGATAAGTTTAGAAGATGTTTCTTTAATAGGGTTTTCATTTAAACCTGAAAGAAGATTAGAAAACATCCCTTCAGAAGATCGTTTCGTACCAAACAACTGGGGTTGTGAGGATGGCGAAAAGTTATTCTATGATAAATTAACACAAATTCCTCAAAAACTTCAGGAAATGGGGTTCAAAGGACAGTTTAGCTTTATCGAACATGCGATAGCGCATTGTGCATCAGCATACTATCCCTCTCCGTTTAGTGATGCGGCCATACTTTCTATTGATGGAATCGGCGAATTTGAATCGACCACCCTTGCCTACGGACATGGTAAAAATATTGATGTAGTACAACAAATTGCCTATCCTAATTCAATTGGGTTTTTATGGGAGAAAATTTCTAAATTTTTAGGCTTTTCAGAATACGATGCGTGTAAAGTAATGAGCGTAGCGTCGTTCGGAAATCCTTTAACATTCGAAGAGGAATTCAGTAAGATAATTTCCATCAATGATCAAACTATTTTTGAACTGGACAATGAGGTACTGTGCTTCAGAGTTGAAGATTATTCTAAGTTAGAAAAGTTATTCAACATTAAAAAAAGAGAAACATTAGATGAATTAGAAGAGGTACACAAGGATATTGCTGCTGCTCTGCAAAAGTGGACAACCGATATTATTGTAAAAGTTACCGACAGGCTTTTTGAAGAAACAAAATCTGAAAATCTTTGTGTTGCGGGTGGTGTAGCTTTAAACTGTGTTGCCAACACCATAGCTTTTGAAAATAGTAAATTCAAAAACATTTTTATACAGCCGGCAGCAAATGATGCGGGAACGGCATTGGGAGCGGCTTTAAAACTAAATATAGAATCAGAAGGTAATTTAGAAGGATTGGTTTTGGACAATACGTTCTTAGGGCCTTCATTTACAACCGAAGAAATACACAATGAAATGTCCAAGAGAAATCTGGTGTATTCACATGTGGAAGACATAGAAGTGAAAGCTGCAGAACTTATTAAAGCAGGTAATATTATTGGATGGTTTCAGGGAGCAATGGAATTTGGACCCCGGGCGCTTGGAAACAGAAGCCTTTTGGCAGATCCGAGAAATTTCCATATGATTAAAAAACTCAATTCAATAGTAAAACACCGGGAAGATCACAGACCATTTTGCCCAAGTGTTTTGTCGGAAGAAACAGAAAACTGGTTTGACATTAAAAAAAGCACACCTGTATCCGAGTACATGCTTATGGCTTATCCGGCTTTAACCAATAAAAAAGAACTTATACCGGCAGTAGTGCATGTTGACGGGACTTCGAGAATACAGGCGGTTAATCAGAAAACCAATCCAAAATATCATGGGTTAATATCAGAATTCTATAAACTAACTGGTATCCCAATGGTTTTAAACACTTCTTTTAACGATAGGGAACCAATTGTTTGTACTCCTGAGGATGCGATAAAAACTTTTTTGAAATCCAATATTGATTATTTGGTTATGGGGAATTTTATTTTAAACAAACAGGATAATCTGGAAAAAGTGTAATCTTTTTGATGCTGAGAATAAAAATTTTGAAAAAGATTCCACAACTATTGAATGTATCTTTGTAGGGCTATGCGTCTATTGCAGAAGTAGTTAATCGTGTTGGTGGAACTCGGGTACTGCTTTAAAAGAAGCGATGAGATAAGTGAAAGCAGTACAGCGATACTACTATTGATAACGAATTAATAGTCAATAGTGGAAATCCGTATTCAGAAAAAAAATCACAGAAGAAGTACTGGCGTTAAACCATTATTTTTCGCCAGTGCTTTTAAAGGAATGTTTAAAAAAGAACTCCTAATAATCAAAAAATTATACACAAGATGGATTATAAAAAATATACCGAAGCAAACAGGATTGCATGGAATGAGGTGAACCCGATACATCAGGATTTTAAAAAGAGATATAAAAGCAAATTCACTTTAGAGGACTTTAGTACTTTGGATGAGAACCTTCTGGAAGTATTAAATAAAATAACATTCCAAAACAAATCGATACTTCAGCTGTGTTGTAACGACGGTGAAGAACTGATCTCATTAAAAAAAATGAATGCCGGCAAATGTGTCGGTATCGATATCTCTGACGAAGCGATCGATTCGGCACGTTTTCTAAACGACCAACTGGGTCTTGACTGTACATTCCATGTTTATGATGTTTATGAAATGGACGAGATTATAGAAAGCGAAAAATTTGATATCGTATTAATGACAGTAGGTGCCCTGGTCTGGCTGCCCGATTTGAATCAGATCATCAAAAAAATCTCAAAAGTATTATCTCCTGAAGGATTTCTGGTGATTCAGGAACAACATCCTTTTAGCTGGCTTATCGATGAGGATATGAAACTTTCGGAAGAAGAAAATTATTTTAGAAAAGAACCATTAAAAGAGGAAGGTGGCCTGGATTATTTAGGAAAAACAGAATATACAGGAAGCGCAAACTATAGTTTTAATTATACGTTCTCCGACCTATTCAATGCCATTGCTGATAATGGGCTGTCACTTTACAAATTATTTGAATATGCTAATGATATATCAAATTTAAAAGAAGACCTGGAACAAAAAGAACTTTCCTATCCGTTGTCTTATATCTGCATTGCAAAAAAACACAAAACCTAATCGATGAATACATTATTAGACAAACTGTACAAACTAAAAAAACTTATTGGAAATACTCCTTTGTATAATATATGCGCGGAGAAGAATATTTTTATAAAAGTAGAATACTATCAACTTGGTGGTAGTATAAAAATGCGATCCGCATTTAAAGTAATAGAAGAAGCAATTCTTGATGGTTCAATCAATGAAGACACAGTTGTAATCGAATCTACTTCGGGAAATTTTGGGATAGCGCTCGCTTTGATCTGCAGAAAACTGGACCTGAAGTTTATACCGGTTATAGATCCGTGCATCTCTTTATACAAAAAGAAAAAGCTGGAACTACTATGCAGTCACATTGTTCAGATCACACAAAAAGACGAGACCGGTAATTATTTACTGAACAGAATAAAATTTATCAAAAACTATCTTGAAGAAAATAAAAACTCTTTCCAGCCCAACCAATATAAAAACAAGAATTGTTACCTGGCTTATAATGCCATGATGGAGGAGATAAAAGATCAAATTGATCAAATAGATTATATTTTTATCTCTGTGAGTTCAGGAGCTACAGTCACCGGATTATCACAGCATATCAAGAAGTATTTTCCAGGAATAAAGATTATAGCGGTAGATATTGAAGGCTCGCTGATTTTTTCTACCATAACCAAAGAACGCAAACTACCGGGCATTGGTGCCAGCAAAACATCTGATTTTATTGCCCTGGCAGACATACACGATCATGTTATTTTAAGTGAAGAGGAAATCATAAGCGGCTGCCAAAAGCTTTTCCATGAGTACGGCATCCTGGCTGGTGCTTCCGGAGGAGCAGCTTTTTATGCCGCCTTACAAAATATTGAAAATTCTGAAAACAAACAGAATTGCCTGGTCATTATACCCGATTCCGGCGATGATTACCTGGAATTAATAGATTATAAATGCTTTCAACAAACTTCTTATGAAATACATTAATGAACAAAACATATTGGAAATAGGGAATGACTGGAATGAAATTATTCAGGTTATTGAAGATACTGTTCTCCTGTTAGAAAAAAAGGATTACGCACAACCTATAAAACCATACCTTAGATATAAAGATTTAAAAAACAGAATAATCGCTATGCCGGCTTATGTAGGGGGCGACTATAATATTTCGGGCATAAAATGGATCGCCAGCTTTCCTGACAATATAAAAAATAATCTGCCGAGGGCCAATTCAGTTATTATCCTGAATAATGCCGATACCGGTGTGCCCATATCGGTGATAAATACGCCCATGGTCTCGGCCATACGTACATCGGCAGTTACTGGTGCGATCATAAAAAGCTACAGGGAAGCAGTAGAAATTAAGGAGAAAATAAATTTTGGTATTATTGGTTTAGGACCAATCGGGAGAATGCATCTCGAGATGATTTTTACTTTGCATGAAGATATCATTGACAAAGTTTATGTCTACGATATCAATCCAATTGACGCAGAGTCGCTGCCTGAAAAATGGAAACACAAGATCGTAGTCGTAAACGATTGGGAACAAGCCTATTTAAACTCAAAAATTTTTATTACCTGTACGGCTTCGTCAAAACGATACATCAATCTTCCACCTCCAAAGGGTTCATTGCAACTCAATGTTTCATTAAGAGATTATGAGGCCGATGTTTATGATTTTATTGACTGCGTGATTGTTGATAATTGGGACGAAGTGTGCCGCGAAAACACCGATATTGAAATGATGCACCAGACAAAAGGACTGCTTGAAGAAGATGTCCTTATAATCACGGATGTCTTATCCGGAAAATTAAGAAAAACTATAAAAGCAAACGACACCATAATGTTCTGTCCTATGGGGATGGCGATTTTTGATATCGGGATAGCCAAATATTTCTATGAATTATCACAAGATAAGCGTATCGGACAAACGTTGTAATTTTTAGGAAAACGTATTGCCAAAACCGAAAGAAGAAGCAAAACGATTATCGCAGTTATCCATGCTGATGCCTTTTTAAATAGGCCGATAGAATCCTAAAAACTGGATTACAGCCATGCAATTATGGATGAAAAAGTGACTGATAATGTTATGGAACTACTATAAAAAGAATATTCATGAAACTGACATTGCCCCAACAAGATATTTACTTCGAACAATTATTATTTCCTAATGAGCCTGTTTACAATATTGGGGCTAAAATCGAAATTAAAGGTCAAGTAAACATAGAAATATTCAAAAGAGCCTATGTTGCATTGATTGATCAGCACGATGCCTATAGAAGTGTTATTGTAAAAAAGGAAGAAAATGTTGGTATTCAAATACTAGCAGACCATCAATCGGAGTTGGGGTTTATTGATTTTTCAGACTTTGAAAATCCAACTGAGGAAGCAAATCTCTATATGCAAAAGGAATTTATGAAACCTTTTGATTTAGTAAAAGGAAGCCTTTTGCATATTTTTACTTTAGTGAAAGTTCAGGACGATTTTTACTATTTATTCTCGGTGTACCATCATATTATAACCGATGGCTGGGGAACTTCATTAATGTTTCAAAGATTGGTTCAGAACTACAATGAGATTTCTGAATTTGGCGCAATTATTTCCGATTATCCATTTAGTTACAAAGACTTTGAAGAAGATGATTTCGAATATCAAAATTCAGAATCATTGAAGCAAGATTTAAAATACTGGTCTCAAAAATTCAAACCATTACCGGAGAATTTATTCGATAAGTTAGATGACCGTTTGCAAATAAACAAAAGCAGCCGTAAAGAACTGGTTATTACAAGAGCGGTTTACAACCAATTAAATGAACTAGCCACAAGCTCTAAATGTTCTACTTTTGCTTTAATTTTAGGAATTTTATATACCTATTTTGGCAGAAAACACGAAAACAACGATTTTGCTATTGGCTTACCCGTTTTAAACAGAAGTAAAGCTGCCTATAAAAAAACGGTCGGGCTTTTTATGGGAATTTCTCCTCTGAGAATGTCATTGGATTTTGAAGCGACTTTTCAGGATTTAATAATTGATATCAAAAATCAGTTAAAACATGATTATCGCCATCAGCGATTCCCGTTAGGAAAGTTAATTCAGGAATTGCAGTTGTACAGCCAAAAAGAGCGATTGTTTAATATCACACTTTCTTACGAAAAACAAAATTATTCCGCTCATTTTAAAAACACACAAACCAAAGTAATTCCATTAAGTCATCAATCAGAAAGAGTAGCTCTGGCTTTATACATAAGAGAATTTGACGAATCAGAAGATGTGAAAATTGATTTTGACTATAATTTGAATTATTTTGATGAGGTAAGCATCACACAAGTGGTCAATCATTTTGAAAAGTTGGTTCATGCTGTTTTATATAATTCAGATAAAAAGCTAAAAGAGTTAACCTATTTAACCAAAGAAGAAAAGCAACAAGTAATATTTGATTTTAACCGTACAAAAGTTGGGTATCCAAAAGATAAAACGATACTGGATTTATTTCAGGAACAAGTTAAAAGAGTACCTGAAAAAATTGCGGTAAAAGGGGAGACAAAATCATATTCTTATAGCGAACTGGATAAACTATCCAGCCAGATAGCAGCGTACATTATTTCAAAATTTTGTCCGGAAGATAAAGCGCCAATTGCTGTTTTGTTAGGGCGCTCTGCTAATATGATTGCTGTTTTGTTAGGTATTTTAAAAACGGGCAGATCTTATATTCCATTAGATCCTGCTTTTCCAAAAGACCGTTTAAACTATATTGTGGCCCATAGTCAAACCAGCATCATTATTAACGAAAATAATGATGAAATTGAGGGGATAGAACAGGTAAAGACCATAGCATTAGAACATATTCTTGATGAAATTGGGGAACTGCAAGCAACAGCCTTTCAAAACGTATCCCCACAAGATGCAGCCTACATTATCTACACCTCAGGTTCAACAGGGAATCCAAAAGGAGTTGAAATTGGGCATCGGTCATTGCTTAATTTCTTAACCAGTATGCAGCAGCTACCCGGAATAAATGAAAATGACATTTTATTTTCGGTAACAACGTATTCTTTTGATATTTCTATATTAGAATTTTTCGCACCCTTAATTTCAGGAGCGACTTTATGTATTGCTGACCAGAATTTGTTATCTGATTCTAATTTAATCATTAGAAAATTAGAAGAACTCAAACCCACAATCATCCAGGCCACACCAAGTTTTTTTCAAATGTTATTCAATGCTAACTGGCAGGGCGATAAACAATTAAAAGTATTATGTGGCGGCGATTTGTTAAGCGAATCATTAGCCCAAAAACTAATCAGCCATAGTTCCGCAGTATGGAATATGTACGGACCAACCGAAACGACTATTTGGTCTAGTGTAAAAAAAATAGAGCGCCCCTCGCAAGCCTCCACTATTGGTAAACCCATCAACAATACGCAATTCTATATTTTGGATGCATTTTTAGATCCAAAACCGATAGGAATTCCGGGAGCCCTTTATATTGCTGGCGATGGATTGGCACTGGGATATTATAAAAACAAGGAATTAACCAAAGAAAAATTCATCCAAAATCCTTTTGATGCGAATACTTTGTGCTACGAAACGGGAGATGTTGGAAAATGGAATTACAATGGAGAAATAGAATTTTTAGGGCGAAATGACAATCAGGTAAAAATTAGAGGTTATCGAATAGAATTGGGCGATATCGAGTCGCAATTAAATCAAATAGCTGCAATTAAAGATACTGTTGTCATTGCTAAAAAAGGAGCACAACAAGAAGCTTTTTTAATAGCTTATGTTTTGAAAAATCAAGAGTTCATCGATACAATTGAAATTACGAATCAATTGAAAAAGACACTTCCGTATTATATGATTCCGAATGCAATTATTCCACTGGAAGAATTTCCGCTTACGCCCAATCAAAAAGTAGATAGAAAATCGTTGTCACAAAGAGAGATTCAGTATAATACAAACGAAGATCATTTTAAAGAACCTGTTTCCGATTTAGAAATAAAACTATCACACTATTGGGCAACAGTATTAAATACAAAAGAAGCCATAAGTGTAACGGATAACTTTTTTGCACTTGGAGGTCATTCTTTGAATGCGGTAAAATTGATTGGATTAATTTCCCGAAACCTTTATGTAGAGATTACTTTAAAAACGATTTTTGATTTTCCTACCATAAAAGCACTGGCTGTTTATTTACAAGAATTAAAGCCAACCCAATCGAATGCCATACCTTTAGCTGAAATCAAAGATTTATATCATTTGACTCCTGCTCAATATACCATTTGGCTGGCTTCTCAACAAACAAAGAATTCGATTGCTTATAATATGTCTGCCGGCTATACTATTGAGGGAATTATAGATACAGCTAAAGTGAACCGGTCCATCAATCAAATCATTGAAAAGTATGAAATTCTAAGAACCAACTTTATCGAAATTGATGGAATTCCGTATCAAAAAATCAATGCTCCGGAAAAAAACAGGTTTGAAATTGTTGTACATCAATTAAAAAATGATTCCATCGAAGAAGTGATCGATCGATTATGTAATACTGAATTTGATTTAGAAAAAGACATGTTGATAAGAGCTCAATTGCTACCCTTAGAAACGAATCAACATTTACTCCTTTTTTCGACACATCACATTATGATGGATGGTTTGTCACTGGAAATTTTTATCAAAGAATTTATCCAAAACTATAATCAAAGTACTCAAAATCGAACACAAGAGAACAGTCTACAACTTCAATTTAAAGATTATTCGGAGTGGTTTAATAAAACAATAAAAGAAAATCAATCTAAAAATGAGTTGTTTTGGAAAAATTATCTTCAAAACTATACACCTAAAAATTCATTTGACAGGGATTTTAGTATTCAGAATAATAAACAAAATGGACGTAAATTATCATTTGAGCTTACAGAAGAAGTTACGCTTCTTTTAAAACAATTTGCTGCCGAAAAGCAAATGACTTTCTATACCCTTTTAGTGGCTTCACTCAATGTTTTAATTTATAAACTATCCAGGCATTCGGATATATGTATTGGTACCGTAAATTCAGGAAGAAATAGCTATGAGTTAAACAATCAAATCGGAATGTTTGTGAAAACTCTGGTGTTAAGAACTCAAATAAAAGCAGAACAAACTTTTACAGATGTATGGGAGAAGGTTAATCATAACCTATTGGAAATAAACAATTATCAGGATCTGCCATTTGACAAAATAGCGTCGGATATTTTTGATCTGATGTTAGTCTATCAAAACCCCGAATTTAATTTTGAAAACAGCATTGAATTAGATGAGTTGAAATTAACATCTTATGCAATCGAAAGCAAATTCAGTAGAATTCCTATCGTGTTTAACTTGTTTGAAAGTAAACATCAGTTAAAAGGAACTATCGATTACAATTCTGATTTGTTTGAGGAAGATACCATACAAATGATTGTATCAGAATTTGGTAAAATGCTAAATGATATTGTTGTTAATCCTTTAATTAAGATGGTAGAAATAGACAACAAATTAGAGCAGGAAATCAATACGACATTAGATTTTGATTTTAATTTTTAATGATTTTATTTGTTTTTTATCATAGAATGCGCAGCGCCTGTGAGGTAGACTTTGTAGAGTGTAACAAAATTGAAGGCAACTCCAGTCTTATCTAGTATTTGTGAATAGGATAATTTTAATTGGTTATATTCTACAGATGTAATCGAACCATTTCTTATGTTTGTAGCTCAATCTCTAAGTTTTAAGTATGAGTAAGAGTATTAAAATTATTTCATCAGAAGAATTTCCAAAGCAATTTATGTCTGATGCTTCTCTCGACTTTGATTTCTTAAAATCTCCCTTACAGATATATGATTTAAATACTACAACCGAGTATATCCAGATTCCGACCCCGCTTTTTAGACCTGATTATAATTTTATGGTTCATGTTACCAGAGGTTATGCCAAACAGCAAGTCGACAAGGAAGTGATATCCATAAATGAAAATGATGTTTTGTTTGTAAAACAGGGAC
The DNA here is from genome assembly GCF_903469665.1 of Flavobacterium sp. UGB4466. GTDB lineage: Bacteria > Bacteroidota > Bacteroidia > Flavobacteriales > Flavobacteriaceae > Flavobacterium > Flavobacterium lipolyticum. The sequence goes on from NZ_CAGKLC010000024.1 coordinate 53,565, forward strand.
ATATTACCGCAATGAAAGAAATTGATCAGATGATAACGGGACATTTTATTTTGTTTGAGGAGCGTGTCCTGAATCATATTTTATCGAAACAGGAGCTAATACAGATTTTTGCCGCCAATTCGGTTCTTAAATTGCCTAAAGAGACCAGTATATGGCTTAATTCTTTGTTTGGTTTATTAAGCCAGGAATTTCGCAATGAAAATTCCAATATTGAAATTTGTTATTCGCTCATGCAGGCGGCTTTCCAGAAAATTCTTTTTTCAAATAAAGAACGGAATAAAACAATACATCGCAACAATGAGATCACTTTTTCTTTTAAAGAGCTGGTCTATAAACACCATACAGAGAATAAGTCAGTAACCTTTTATGCCGATAAATTAAAAATTTCTGTAAATTATCTCAATAGATGCATCAAGCAAACCACCGGAATAGCTCCGAAAGAGTGGATAAACAATGTTAGTATTCTACAAAGCCAGATACTTTTGCAAGATTTGACTAAAGATATTTCAGAAATTGCTTTTGCCTTGAATTACGAAGATCCTTCTTATTTTGGACGCCTTTTCAAAAAAATAACAGGTACGACTCCTTCTCAGTACCGAAATTCATTAAAGCAAGATTTGTCCGAGTAACGGCAAACTAAATCCTAGTAACAATTATTGTTTTAACTGCAACTTTGCCCTAAGAAAATCTTAGAGGGCTGATACAGCTTGTGTGTTTAAATTTAATAAATGTTATTTTGAAAAAAGTACTGTCATTCGTTTTAGTAACCTTGTTTTTTTGTTTTCCAAATAAGTTTTATGCTCAATTAATTACAGATGGTGCCGGGATGAGCATTACTGTACACGGGAGAACTAACTTTAAGAATTTGTCAACTGTAGATCTGTACTATGGGAATAAATTCAAATACAATACTTACGATTTTTGGTTGCCAATACCACCTTTTAAAATTGGAAAAACACGTATTCTTGGAACGGTCAACTACCGTGTTTTAGACTTCACATTTGACCGGGATATTGAAATTAGTCCGAATTACATCACGAAGATAAACGAAATTAAACCCACCATTGTTGTGCGGCATCCTATAGGAAAAAGATGGGCCGCTTTTGGAGTCTTGATACCTACAATTGCTTCTGACTTTAAAAATTCGTTTTCGATGAATGATATGGTTTTCGATGGCATTTTTGGAGTTTCGAGAAAGTTTGGAGAAAAGTCCAATCTGGAAATCGGAATTGGCCCTCATGTTATGTATGCTTTTGGCAAGTTTTTAATAACACCTGCCGTATCTCTGGATTATAAGAGCAATAATGGTAAGTGGCTTGCTCAAATATACTGGCCAAGGGTAAATGTTTTTAGAAATCTCGGCAGTAGTACCCAAGTTGGTCTGGCCGGCTCGATTGACTGGACACTTCACAATTTACAAAACTACAAGAATGATCAGGGAGAAGAGATCGATTATGCTCAGTTTTCGGCCATCCATGGCGGTTTGCAAATTAATCAACGTCTTTTTGATGGCTTTTGGTTACAACTCCAGGGAGGTTTAGGATTTGCCAACAAATACACACTTTTTAATTCTAATAATGACACCATTAGCAATTACAAAGCAAAAGAAACGCCTTATGTAAAAATGATGCTCAGTTATCGTTTTGGGAAGTAGGTACACAAACAGAATCATATTAAAAATTATAAAATTAAAGACAAAATGAAAAAATCTATTTTAAGCATTCTTCTATTGGGAGTATCTTATTTTACTAATGCACAGCAGGTAAAAACGAATGTTGATGTACACAATGTTCAAAAAGGTAAAGGAGCTGTTGTACTAAATGTATATGATAAAAAAGAAAATTTTCTCAAGCGAGCCTGCTTTACCAAAGTTCAAAAAGTGAATCAGGAAACGATGAAGTTTCAAATTGATTTGCCAAGAGGGACTTACGCAATTACGGTTTATCAGGATTTGGATAATAATGGAAAACTAAACAGTAACTGGCTGGGGATGCCTAAAGAGCCTGTAGGGAACAGTACGAATTTTATACCGGATGGCGGGGCACCAACATTTCAGGATTGTTCTGTTTATATCTTAAATAATGACGCTACTATTAAAATAAATCTTTACTAAGGATTTTTGAAATTTTAGTTTAAAAGAGTCTGTCTTTTATCAAATGACTGGCATTACCAGGCAAACTTAAATCATGACATAAAATTATGGAAGAGATAAATTCTGAAAAAAAAGTTATTGCAGAGTTAAAGGGGGCTTGCAAGGAGTATCAAACCGGTGATACATTGATTACGGCTCTGGAAGCAACAACTATTCAGTTTAGAACCCGGGAGCTCACCTTAATAATTGGTCCTTCGGGTTCAGGGAAAACTACACTATTATCGCTGTTAGGCTGTGTTATTTATCCAACAAAAGGAGATGTTTTTATTGATGGTCAACACGTAAATGCGCTTTCGGCTAAGGAATTATCGGCTTTGAGATTGAATAAAATAGGTTTCGTATTTCAAAGTTTTAATCTTTTAGCACCACTTAATTCTTTAGAAAATGTAATGATGCCGTTGCAGCTTATGAAGGTAAGTGAACCCGTGGCAAAGAAAAAAGCAGAAAAAGCTCTTGAATTAGTGGGGATGAAAGACAGAATGAAAAATTTACCCAAAATGCTAAGTGGGGGCCAGCAACAAAGAGTTTCGATTGCACGGGCATTGGTAACCAATCCGCCAATTGTGCTTTGTGATGAACCAACGGCTGCATTAGATGTAAAAAGTGTTGGTTTAGTAATGGAGGAACTAAAAGAACTTGCTCAAAATGGAAAAAGTGTAATTGTGGTTACACATGATATGCGGCTTAAGAAGTTTGCAGACAGAATTATTTATGTAGATAGTGGAATTGCGACTGAAAATGAGAATACCACATTTATAAAGAATCAATTAATCAAATTATAAAGAATGAAATATATTTTAATTTCTATAACGGCTCTTCTTTTTTTTAGCTGTGATAAAAAAGAAGAAGTAAAACAGGGACAGACCGGTTTTACTAAAGAAGCTCTTTCATCGGATATTGTAGGAATCGGACGCGTTGAACCGGAGGAGAAATTGTCTTTATTGGCAACAGAAGTGGGTGGTGTTGTTCTGGCTATCCATAAAAAGGAAAATGATACAATTGGGAAAAATGATTTAATTATCGAATTGGATCATTCCGTTCAGGATGCTAAAATCGCCCGGATAAAAAGTCGAATTCAAACACAAAGAGTTGAGGTTAACATAGCACAATTGAATTTAAAAGAGCAGAAAATAAATGTTGCAAACAAACAAATTGAATTAGAACGACTGAGAAACTTACAAGAAAAAGGCGCGGAAACAAAACAGAATGTGGATAATCTTGAAACAGAAACTAAAATTTTTCAAACAAATCTGGAACAATTGAAAAGCAAGGTTTTGGTTGAAAACTCCAGACTTCAGGAAATTAAACAAGAGCTGGAAGTGTCAAACAGGGAGATGCAACAATATTTGATAAAAGCACCGGGCGATGGACAAATTATGACAATGTACGCAACGAAAGGAGCGGCATTGTCACCCAATCAGTCTTTTGCAGATTTTATTCCGAAAAGTAATTTGGTTGCTACCTGTGAAATTGATGAGCTGTTTGCAGACAAAGTTAAAAAAGGTCAGAAAGCCATTATTCGTCAAATAGGTTCCAATACAACTATTGGATCTGGTAGGGTTATTTTCGCGTCTTTGGCACTTAAACGCAAATCTATTTTTTCTGAAAAAGCAGAAGATCAGGAAGACAGAAGAGTACGGGAAATAAAAATCCTGTTGAACAACCCAACGAAATATTTAATTAATTCCCGGATTGAATGTGTTATTCAAGTATCGAAATAAGTAAGCATCAAAAACAAGCCTGATAGGGAATAAGTTCATAGAGAATGGAAATGCCAATATAGAGGAATGAATCCCATCTATAAAGGAAAACAAATAATAACTAAGTATGAAATTTGGTATTAAAACAGCGTGGAAGTTTATTCGTTTCGATAAAACAAAAAGCATTGGAGTAGTGGTTGGAATAGTAATAAGTACTTTTCTCATTGGACAACAAATTGGGACATTTAATTTTTTGACAGGACTAATGAGTGTGCTGGTAAAAAACACAACAGCTGATATTTGGGTTGTTGATAATAAAACGACAGATGCCAATCAGCTTAGTTTGATAGATACCAGAAAAGAAAAGGAAATCAAGAGTTTGGCTGGAGTGAAAGAGGCATTTCCAATGGTTGTAACAAATGGAAAGGCAAAATTTCCTAACGGAACCAGTGCTGTTGTAAATATTATTGGGAGTGAATTTCCTTATTTTAAAGCAGGTCCGGATAGTGCAAAGGTTGTACAAGGAGAACTTTCAGATTTAGTACAGGAGGCAGCTGTGTCTGCAGATTATTTTGACCGAAGTAATTTTGGAGGTTCATCAAATGTTGGAACCAGTTTTGAAATCAATGGGAAAAGAGCAGTAATTACTTTACAAACAAAAGGCATAAGAGGTTGGGGTGGTTATTTAATGTACACTACGATTGACAGAGCAAGATTTTACAGTAATATTCCCTCTACTGCTATGAGTGCTTTATTGGTAAAAGTAAAAAAAGGGAAAGATGTAGATCAGGTTGTCGATCAGATCAATAATTCTATTTATGGAGTAAGAGCATGGCGGACATCATCTTTGAGTTCAGCAACCATAAATAGTGTTTTGGCTTCTACAGGTTTAGGTGCCAGTACAGGATCTTTAGTAGGATTTGCCATTATTGCCGGTTTTTTTATTATTGGATTAACGATGTATTCATCAGCACTTGACAGAATTAAGGATTATGGAACGCTAAAAGCAATTGGTGCAACGGATTCCTATATTAGGAAATTAATACTTACACAAGCTGCTTTGTTTGCTATTGTTGGATTTGTGATTGCTTTTATTTTCTTATTGGGGTTTAAGAACGGAATGTATCAATCGGGAATAGTAATAGATTTTAGTCCCGGAATACTTTTCATAATTCTGACCGTTACCTTCTCTATTTCGCTTTTCGGAGCTGTGTTTGCCATTAGAAGAATAAAAAATGTAGAACCTGCCTCTGTATTTAGAGGTTAAAAAGTTGTTAGAATGAAAAATAATGTATGGTATATCTGTCTTATAAGCTGTCTTCTGTTGTCAGGATTTTTTAAAATGAATGCACAAAGTACGGTCTGGACCTTAGATAAAGCCATTGAAGCAGCACAAAAGAATAGAAAAATAGTAGCTTCACTGGAAAAAGAGTATAAAATCAACCAATTAAGAACAAAAGAATTAAATGCAAAATATTTGCCCAGAGTAGCGTTGAATTATAATTATCAGTACAATCCGATTATTGCTACAAGTGTTTTGCCGGCTGAAGCATTTAATTCCCATCAAGCCTCAGAGGGTATGGTTCCGGTAAAATTAGGAGCTAATTATTCTCAAAGCGCAGGTGTTTTATTGCAGCAACCTTTAGTGGATATGGCTATTTCAAAATTAATAGCCGAATCGAAACTACAGGAGAAACTAGCTGCTTTAAATGAAAAAGAGGCAAAGTTGGAACTTACTTATGAGGTCTCAAAAGTATATTTAAATATAGTAGTTGCAGAAGAGCAAGAAAAAGAAGCGGTTGGCGATACTGCACGTACAGCACTGAGTCTGGAAACTATTAATCAAAAATACAAGTACAAAAGAGTTTTAAAAACAGACGTAAACGATGCTAAAGTGACGCACAATAATGCGGTTCAAAAATACCGCAATGCGGTGAATAATGTATTGGTTTTGAAACAGTATTTCTTATACGTTATCGGAAGTGAATCTTTGATTGCTTCTGCTGTGAAATTAGAAAAATACAGCCTAGAGGAAGGTATTGGTAATCTGGATGATAATCTAATTGAAGCATTGCCGCAAATTGAAATTTTGAAAACGCAAAATGAAGTATTAGAGAATAAGAAAAAGCTGGAAAGAACTAAATATAGCCCCTTGATTACTATTAATGGTTACTTAGGAGCCGATCAATTTACAGAAAACCTAAATCCTTTTCAGCAAAATAGTTGGTATGGAAATAGTTATGTTGGTGTCTCACTAAAGTTGCCTTTTTCTTTTGGAGAAAATACAGCAAAAAGAATTGATCAGTTAAAATTTCAGCAAAATCAAAATACGGATAGAATTACTGAGGATATTAATAAAAGTAAATACAATGCTTTAAATGCCGTTACTGTTTACGCTAATGTTTTGGAACAACTAAAAACAGTGAGTGAAAACAGTAAACTAACTTCAGAGATTGTAATGATTTACCAGGACCGATATAAATTTGATCAAATATCCTTTAATGAACTAAATGATAAAGAGATCAAATTGCAAAATCTGGAGTTGTTTCAGAATCAGCTTAAAAAACAATTGATAGTATCATGGCTTGATTGGAAAAAAGCGGCAGGAAAATTAGTCTGGTAAGTTTGAAGAGCATTAATTCATTATTTTTTTAGGATAGTGTTCATTACAAATTCTTTCATTTCGATTATTATTGAACGGCATTTAATACCTTTATAGGAAAAGTAGTTTGAAATTTTGCATAATAATGCACGTTAATAACCAAGGGGCATGCTAATGGGATTTAGTATAAAAGAGATAGAGACAGTTTTGATTTTAGTATTTGTTGTCATTGCACTTGTTTTTTTATATTATTATCAAAATAAAAAGAGGAAAAGCCACGTAGAAGAGATTATGGATCAAATTGAGCAGATGTCCGATACTGAATATGAAGAATCTGTGAGACAGGTACAAGTCCGACTTCAAAAAACTAAACTAAAAAATGTAGTAACAGGAGAGGCTTTTGTTTATTTCGGGAAGGGAAATTTTATTAGATTGGGCGATCATACAAAAAATGCAAAATATTTGAAATTTTGCGAAAATGCCGATTATATGGAGGAATTCCGTACAGACCTTGGATATTCACTTGAAGGCAGATATAATAAAGATTTTTATATCATATATTTCGATGAAAAACCCTATGTGTCACTGCCGTTATTGCAAACTTTATATCTTTTTGATGAATCTAAGTGGCGAAAAGTATTGTACCCAATAGAATTTATCGATGGATTTGGGTATGATTTTTTAGGATTTCTGCAGCTTTCATTATCAAAGAGATATCCGGACAATAGGTGGCTGGAAGATAACAGTTCGGATTTTTGTAATAGATTTTACTTTAAAGATTTGACAGTTGAAGTAATTTTAAGCGTGCCCACCAGTTTTGATGATGCCTTTATGTAATAAAAAGCCTTTAAGCAATAAGTAAGTGAAATAAAATTAATCTTAATTGCTGTACGATAAATTTAGGACGAGACAATTAAAAATTATGAGACAATATATAGTTGTTTTTTTTTGAAATGAAGTTTCTACTAATCATATATTGGAGAGAAAAGTGTTAGATGTTCCATAAATTTCACTTTTTTAGAATTCGGTTTTGTACTTACGCACCGGAAAAATGGAAAAAACTTGTACGATATAACTAGTAAGTAAGAGTCGTAATTTTATGTTTTAAGAGGAGTAGAAAAGTCGGTTGGCCGGCTGTATGGTGTTCTGTTTTTTGCGCATCTATTATTTTAAAAAATTCAGAACAATTTGGATATCAGTTGGTAAGAAAAGTTCAGGGCGGTTCTAACTCATCTCTTCGCTAAACACCGATTACTTGATCCTTATGTGCGTTGATTTGAGAGGCAAACTTCTTAAGTTTTTGGCTGAATCCGCAACATGATTTCCTAATGGTGGCGGACAAATTTCGCAGTTCTTTTTTTAAGTTAATTTTTGTTAATTGTGTTTTTTTTTTGTTTATTTGGTTAATGCATAAATCTAAAAAAAAACAATACCACAATGCATAAATTAAAAATAAACCAACAAGAAATTTATTTTGATCAATTGCTGGATTCTGAGAGTCCTCATTATAATATAGGAACCTATATTGTAATCAAAGGCGACTTAAACATAGCATTGTTTAAGGAAGCAGTTAGAAGTTCCAAAAATGTATTTGATGTTTTTAAATATAAGAATTTTTCGAATCATGCCCCATTTGTTAATTTACAGGAAGAGGATTTAAGTATCCAAATTACGGAAGTAGATTTTTCAAGCGAAGTTTGGTCGGAAGAATTAGTTAAAAAATGGCTTCAGGAAAGGATCAATACACCATTCGATATTTATGCCGGAAGTTTATACGATTTTGTATTAATAAAAATCAGCCATGATAAGTATTGGTTCTCTATAGGTTGTCATCATTTATTTTCAGATGGATATGGAGTACCATACGTATTTTTGTCCTATATCTTTGATAAGTATCATGCTTTAAGAACAGGAGAAAAAAAAGAGTTCTGTTACCCATCCTATCTTGAGCAAGTTGAAAAGTCTACGGACTATTTGGATTCGAAGAGTTATGAGTCTGATAAAGAATATTGGAGACGGAAATTTACGCAGTCTCAGGAATCTATTCTTCAAAAGAGAGTAAAGACTACTTCATTTAAAACTGATTCAGTTCAATTCTTTTTCAGTACAGAAGAGCAGCAGAAATTAAGAACATTTTGTGCAAATCAGGAAATTGGTTTGCAAGATTTTTTAATCGCTGTTTTGGCGGTGTATTATAATAAAGTGTACAGCCAAGAGTTTTTTGATTTTAGTATACCCATTCACAATAGAACCAGTCATGGGGAGCGAATAACTTTGGGGCTATTTTCAAAACTCATCCCTTGTCGCTTAAAATTGGAAAACTGCAGTCTTAAAGAATTGTTTGCTGATATTAAGACAAACCAACGTCAGGACTATCGTCATAAACAATTTCCGGTGAGTCATTTTAATACTATGCTTCTCTCTGAAAGTAGTAATTTATCTAAACCGTTTGATATCAGTGTAAATTATCGGTATTTTAAACTGAATACCGATGAATCAGAACTTGATTTAAAAGGTTTTAAAAATGATGCTACATATTCTAAAACTCCAATAGAATTTAGTATTTGTGACTTTGCGGAAAAAGGGGAGGAAGATTTGTTTTTAGAAATTATCTTTCGTGAAGATTATTTTACCAATGCTGAAGTACGAGTATTAGGCGAGAGCTTATTGAAAATTATTGATCAGTTTTATATTTTTGGTAGTGATGATATAGACAGTATTCATGTTTTAGGTGAGGATGAAAAACACAAACTGCTTTTCACTTTTAATGATACAACAGTAGCCTATCCGAAGGATAAGACGATTGTAGATTTAATTGAAGAACAGGTTGCAAAGACACCGGATAACATCGCCATAGTCTTTGAGGATACAGAACTGACTTACAGGGAGCTTAATGAACGATCCAATCAGCTGGCGCATTACCTAATAGAAAATTACAACATTCAGCCGGATGATCTGATAGG